>METK01000021.1 GCA_001771315.1 candidate division TM6 bacterium RIFCSPHIGHO2_12_FULL_36_22 | reverse complement strand
GATGAATTTGTCACTTCACTAAATCTCTACTATACTAATCATAGTTTAACTTTATAAATGGTCAAGGCTATGATGAAAAATTATGAATGGAGAACCGGTAGAAGTTGCGTATTTAAAAATTATATTCATCTTGTATTTGTAACTAAATATGGTCGCGAGGTTCTAACACAAGCTATGCTCAGTCGACTTGAAAGTCTTTTTTATGAAACTTGCATACAGATGGAAGCTGAGCTCTTAGAATTTAATGGTGAAGATGATCATGTTCACCTAATGATATCCTGTCCCCCAAAGCTTGCCGTTGCAAACTTAGCTGGGAAGTTAAAGGGAAAATCATCATATTTTTTACGTAAAGAATTTTGGTCTCAAATCAAAACCAAATTATGGAAAAATCGATTTTGGTCTCCAAGTTATTGCGTTGTCTCATGTGGTGGCCCCACCCTAGCAATTGTAAAAAAATATATTGAAAACCAAAGAAACCCCATAGAAAAACACAATATTGAGCGCTCTAAGCGATTTGCAGGTAAAAAAAGAAACCAAGATAAGAAATGGCTCGCTTAACTCGCCCCTAAAGGAGCGAGAATGCGCGAGCTCTTTAGTTCAAAAATAGAAACCTATAAGGTACTAATACTTATAGCTGGTACAAAACGAACCCAAACAAAAGACATTCAAAAAGCGCAGACTTATCTTGTTGATTTTAGAATGAGAGGAAAAAAACATGAAACGATCTCAAGCATTTAATGACTTGCTTGTTGAATCACTCAAAGATCCTCAGGAAGCAATAGCATATTTAAATGCCGTACTTGAAGATTGCAAAGATGGCGGACAAGAATCTCAGGCTGTCCTACTTTTTGCTTTTAAAAATGTAATAGAAGCTCAAGGAGGAATTACACAGTTAGCAAAAAAATCGGGGCTTGGACGAGAAAGTCTTTATAAAACACTTTCTCATAAGGGAAATCCCAAGCTCAGTACATTGACAACTTTGATTAATGCAATGGGTTTTGATCTAAAAATATGTATACCATCTAAACGATAAAGATAAAAAGCTCTAGATTTAACACCATATAACCATATTTATTTTTGCTTTTTCCTTCGATAACCCATATACTTTTAATTGTAATCTAGTTATTATGGTGGGTGTAGCTCAGTTGGTAGAGCATCAGATTGTGGCTCTGGGGGCCGAGGGTTCAAATCCCTCCACTCACCCCATTTAGAAATTTTTACGTCGGGATGTGGCGCAATTGGTAGCGCACTCGCTTTGGGAGCGAGGGGTTGTGAGTTCGAGTCTCGCCATCCCGACCATTTTTTATACCTTCTCATTAACTATTCTTTAGCAATCCCACTCCATAACATTATCATAATTAAAACAATCCTGTTTTAGGTTAATTAGTCTATATCAAACAGAACCATTTAATGGCAATATAATGTCATTAGACAATTTGAGTTATAAATTAATCTAACAATGAGGAAAAATTATTATGAGCCTATCTCAAGAACAAATCGATAAATTAAAACAAAAAGCTATTGCTATGACTCAAAGAGCACGAGCGCCTTTTTCAAACTATGCTGTTGGTGCTGCTGTACTCTGTGACAATGACAAGATCATTGGTGGTTGTAATATTGAAAACGTTTCATACTCATTAACCGAATGCGCCGAACGTGTAGCCTTATTTAGCGCTGTCGCTCAAGGATGCACGAATATTAAAGCATTAGCTGTTGCAACAAAAAATCTAGGCTCTCCTTGTGGGGCTTGTCGGCAAGTTATTTGGGAACTTTGTGGTGATATACCAATCTATCTTGTAGATTTAGAAGGTAATAGTTTGATTACCTCGAGCAGCAAACTTTTACCAAGCGCTTTTAAGTTACAAAGTTAATCTTGCATTTTCTCCCGATCTGTATAAATCTTTAAACGGTAGTTTATTCTATAATTGAGGAGAGTATTTATGAAACTATGTCCAACTCGCTTTGGTCTCGCTGCTGCTACAGCTGTCAGTGTTGCATTTAGTATATGTTCAGTTTTTGTTTATTTTTTCAGAGATCCATCTTTGAAAATGATGGGATGGATGGTTCATATGTCAGATTTACAATCAGTAATGAGCATTCAAATAACACCGGTAAACTTTATTGGTGGCCTTGTACAATATTTTATTTGTACCTATTTAATTTTCTGGTTCTTTGCTTTCGTTTACAATAGCTTTTGCTCTGATTGCAATTCTACAACTAAATGTAAAAAATAGAATTTAATGTGAAAAGTGGGTTTTGCTATGTTAATTCATCCTCGCTCAACTTGGCCAAACCTACTTATCACAGTTATCATATCTTTAGTTGGTCTATTATTTGTGTTTAGTTCAACGCATATTATAGGACAATCATTTCCAATTTTTTTCAAAAAACAGGTCTTTGGATTAGTTTCAGGCTTTGTTATTTATATATTTTTTTATTTCAAAAACTATCGATCTCTTTGTCGTTGGGGATATTTTGCTTATTTTGTAATATTAGTATTACTTCTTTTTACAATTATCAAAGGTTCAATCGGTATGGGAGCACAACGTTGGATTAACTTGGGATTATTTAAGTTTCAGCCTTCCGAGCTTGCTCGTCTTTTTTTGCCTGCCTTTATCACCTATTTTCTCTATACAGAAGAAGAAAGTGGTTATTTTAGATTTTCTTCTTTTTGGACAATACTTTTTGTTCTTGGTTTCAGTTGTTTTTTGATTCTTAAACAACCTGATTTAGGCACCTCATTGATAATTGGCTTTTCAGGCCTGATCATGCTTTGGTATGCTGGTATTGGTAAGCGATTTTTTGTGATAGGTATTTTAATGGTTAGTATGAGTGCACCAATTTTATATAGTTATCTCAAGCCATACCAAAAAAAAAGAATTGAAGTTTTTTTAGGTGCAGGGGATACCAAAAAAGAACGTTATCAAATTGAACAATCAAAAATTGCTATTGGATCAGGTGGTTTTTTAGGTAAAGGATTATTTAAAGGAACCCAAACTCAACTTGCCTTTTTACCTGAAAGTAGAACAGATTTTATATTTTCCGTACTCTGTGAAGAATGGGGCTTTGTTGGTGCACTACTTATACTTCTTCTTTATGCCATTTTAATCATTAGAATTTTATTTGCCATTATGTGTCTTACATCTTTTTTTGCTCAATTGTTAGCCTTGGGCCTTTTAGCCCCAATCATGCTGGCCATACTTATCAACACCGGAATGGTAACTGGTATGTTACCAATTGTGGGAATACCTCTACCATTAATGAGTTACGGTTTATCTCATACATGGATTACCTTGGCTAGTCTCGGTTGGATCAATGGCATTCTCTATCAACATCCAGACTCCAAATCTTTTTAATTATAATCTATACTCAAGAAAAACTTAGAAGGTACCATGGAAGAAACCGAAATTCACTTTCTCAATACACCAGAAACAGTTGAAGAACTGCAGCTAGATTTTGTTCCTAGGACATTTAATGAATATCTTGGTCAGAAAACTCTCAAAGATAAGCTGGCTGTTTATACAACCGCAGCAAAAATGCGCAATGAGCCGTTAGACCATCTATTATTATTTGGGCCCCCTGGATTGGGAAAAACAACTCTTTCTCAAATAATGGCACATGTCATGAATGTTGGAATTAAGATTTGTAGCGGTCCAATGCTTGAACGAACTGGTGATCTTGTTGCCATTCTTTCCGGTTTGCAACCACGAGATATTTTATTTATTGATGAAATCCATCGCACACCTGCTAATGTTGAAGAGGTTTTATATGCGGCAATGGAACAATTTCGAGTTGACGTTATTATTGGCCAAGGCGCAGGCGCACAGACAGTTAACTTGCCAATCAATCCGTTTACATTAATTGGAGCAACTACAAAATCTGGCAAACTGTCCGGTCCTTTACGCAGTCGTTTTGGTATTACAGAACGATTAGATTTTTATGAAAATGATGAACTTGCACAAATTGTACTACAATCTGCCAAGTATCTGAACTTAAAATTAGATCAGAAATCGGCACTAACTATAGGCTCATGCGCTCGAGGCACTCCACGTATTGCTAAAAAAATTCTTCGTCGAGTACGTGACTTTGCGCAAGTAAACAACCAAAATATTGCTGATTTTGAATTAGTTAAAAAATCTCTTGAGTTTCTTGGTATTGATAACGATGGTTTAAATACTGTTGATAATCTCATTTTAAGCAAAATTATTACAAACTTTAATGGCGGCCCAGTAGGACTAGAAACATTAGCATCGCTTATTGGTGAAGATGCCGAAACTATTGAAACAGTTTATGAACCATTCTTATTGCGCAAAGGTCTTTTAGAAAAAACACCACGAGGAAGACAGATCGCTTGCAAGGCATTGCCACATCTCAAAAGCAAATATCTAGGTCAAAAAACCTTATTAATATAAATATCATAATTTAAGCCTAATACATATTTAACTGATTTAAACAACAAAATCTGATCGACAGTGTTATTTAAACACGATACACTGAAAACAAACTGTTTAATAAGAAAATTTATTGAGGAATTGCACGATGGCAGGACATAGTAAATGGGCCAATATTAAGCATAGAAAAGCAGCCCAAGATTCAAAACGTGGAAAAATTTTTACAAAACTCAACAAGGAAATTACTGTTGCCGCAAAAGCTGGTGGTGGTGACCCTGATGGAAACCCACGTTTACGGTTGTTACTTGAAAAAGCTCGGCAAGTTAATATGCCATCTGAAAATACTACTCGTGCTATTAAAAAAGGTACCGGCGAACTTCCTGGCGTTAGCTATGAAGCACATACGTATGAAGGATACGGTCCAGCAGGAAGCGCTGTCATTGTCGATGTTTTAACTGATAATAGAAATCGTTGCGTTGCTGATCTAAGGCAAACTTTCTCTCGTAATGGTGGCAACTTGGCTGAGGGCGGCGCAGTTAGCTGGATGTTCAATCAATTAGGTGTAGTTCGGGCTAAAACTAATAATTTAAGTGAAGATGATCTTTTAGAAACTCTTATTGATTTTGATGTTAATGACATCAGCATTGATGATGGTCTTGCCACAATTTTATGCGATAAAAAAGAGCTTGAAAATGTTCGCAAAGAACTTGCGGATAAGGGTCTTCAAATTGAAAATGCAGAGCTTGAATGGGTGGCTAAAGATCCTATACATCTTGATGAAAAAGAAGCCGAAAAAGTATATAACTTTTTAGAACTTTTAGAAGAAATTGACGATGTTCAAAACGTTTACTGCAACCTGGAATAACTATGATCCAAAGTATGACTGGCTTTGCCAGCAAAACGATTACTCTTTCCATTGGAAATGAGCCTGTTGGCGTTAATATGCTTCTTAAGTCACTCAATACTCGATTCTTTGAAGTATCATGTCGATTGCCACATGCCTTCTCCGCTTACGAAACCGATCTTATTAAGCTCTTTAAAAAAAGATTAAAGCGAGGACAAATCTATTTTACCTTGCACTTAAGCGATCCAAATTGTTTCAAAAGTGATGTAACTGCATCAAGTAAAACACTTGACGGGTACATGAAAGTTATTGAACAACTCAAAGCAAGTACTAATATCACCGGTGAAATGACCCTCGATGGGCTATTTAAAATACCACACCTTTTTGTTACGCAAGACACAGAGGTTCCAGAGAAAATCAAAACACTACTTTTTGACGCTATTGAAGAGTTAGTTGATGCTATCATTGCAAGCCGATTGGCTGAAGGTGAACAAATCAAAGCGGATATTCAAGAACGTATCAATGATATGAAACATGAAATTGAAGTGCTTGATATCGAATACACAAAAAATTTTGAAATTAAACAACAAGAAATTCAAGATAAATTTGATAGCATTAAAGTCAGTAGCGAAGAATTTGCTGACAATCAGCGTGCTTTATTATACCAAGCACTGGATAAGATGGATCTTCATGAAGAGATCACTCGATTTAAGGGACACCTTGAACAAATTGAAACTATCCTGAACAGTGATGCTTTAGAAAAAGGTAAACAGTTTGACTTTACCTTGCAAGAGCTTGCTCGAGAAGCAAATACCATGGCATCTAAATGCTCTAATGCACAAATTAGCAATCATGCAATTAAGCTTAAGGTTGAAATAGAAAAGTGCAGAGAGCAAGTACAAAACGTGGTATAATAAAAAAAGCATGTCACAACATTTTACACACTTACATTTACATACTGAATTTTCGCTTCTTGATGGCGCGATCAAGCTTGATCGTTTGATCAAATTTGGAAAAGAAAATAATTCCAAAGCTTTAGCAATAACGGACCATGGTAATATCTTTGGTGCTGTAAAATTTTTTCAAAAGTGTAAAAATGCTGGTATTAAACCAATAATTGGCATGGAAGCATATACCATTCCAGACATAAGCCAAAAAACTGTTGAAAAAAAATACCACCACATGATCATTCTTGTACAGAATGAGATTGGGTATCGCAATCTTTGCAAATTAATCTCTTTCTCATTTAAAGAAGGTTTTTACTTCAAACCACGTATCGATTATAAAGTATTAGAACAATACAACGAAGGACTGATAGTAACTTCTGGTTGTTTGGGTGGTCATATTCCACAACTACTCCTCAATAATCAAAAAGAGGAAGCCTATCAACAAATTGATTGGTTTTTGAGAGTTTTCGGACCAGAGCGCTTTTATTTTGAAGTACAACCAGAAGACCAAGCCGAGCAAACAATTATTAATAAGCAGTTATTTGAAATTGGCAAGGAAAAAGGGATTGAATGCGTTGCAACCGGTGACTGTCACTATGCAAGCTTAGAAGATAAAAAAGCCCATGATGTCATGCTTTGTATCCAAACACATCATAAGCTTACTGATCCAGATCGCTTTTCATTTGGTAAATGTGAACCTTGGATGAGAAATGCCCAGCAAATGCTTGAATGTTTTCCCGATCATCCTGAAGCTATTTGGAATGCAGGCAAAATTGCAGACATGTGTAATTTTGAGTTTCAAACGGATAAGCTCTTTTTTCCTGTATTTGAAATTCCCCAAGAACATACACAAGAAACTTATTTTAAAAAATTATGCTTTGATGGTCTTACAAAGCTTATTACACGTGCTGCTATTGATGAAGCAAAAAAAGATCAATATATAGATCGATTAAACACCGAAATCGATCTAATTACCTCAATGGGATTCATTGGATATTTTCTTGTTGTAAGTGATTTTATTATGTGGGCACGAGCTAATGGCATACCTGTAGGCCCAGGACGTGGATCTGCTGCTGGGTCATTAATTGCATGGTGTCTTGAGATTACTAATATTGATCCACTTAAGTACAATCTCCTTTTTGAACGATTTTTAAATCCTGAACGTGTATCCATGCCTGATATCGATATCGATTTTTGCATTCAAGGCCGAGATACTGTTATACAATATGTACGTGATAAGTATGGTCATAACAACGTTTGTAATATTATTACGTTTGGTACGATGCTTGCAAAAGGTGTTATTAAGGACGTTGCCCGAGTGCTTGGATTTCCATTTGAAGATGCAAATGCCTTAACAAATCTCATTCCTGATCAATTAAAAATTTCGCTACAGGAAGCTCGGGAACAAGAACCTGAAATACAAATGATGATCGATAGTAACTATCAAGTTGCAGAATTATTTGAAATTGCACATAAGCTTGAAGGTCTAACACGCCATGCATCCAAGCATGCTGCGGGCATTGTAATATCACCACAACCAATTGATGAAGTGCTTCCTGTTTATATTCCACCAAAGAGCACTGAATTAGTTACCCAATACGCAATGACTGAATTAGAATCACTTGGTTTTTTAAAGATTGATTTTCTTGGCCTTAAAAACTTAACATTGATCGATAAAGCTCTGAAATTAATTAAGCGCAATAGGAATATTGACATTGATATTGATAAAATCCCTCTTGATGACCCAAAAGCGTTTGAGCTTATTTGCGCTGGTAAAACCTCTGGTGTCTTCCAGTTAGAATCCGAGGGCTTAAAGGAAGTACTTCGCAAGTTACAACCAGATAAATTTGAAGATATCATTGCGGTTAACGCACTCTATCGACCAGGACCGCTTGGGTCAGGCATGGTCGATGACTTTATAGAACGACGACATGGTCGCCAACAATTCAAATATCATTTTGACGACCTTAAACCAATTTTGGAAGAAACGTATGGCGTTATTGTATATCAAGAACAAGTAATGAAATTAGCTTCGCAAGTAGGAGGCTATAGTCTTGGTGAAGCTGATATTCTACGTCGAGCAATGGGTAAGAAAAAAGCTGACGTCATGGCTGAGCAGCGTGAGCTCTTTTTACAACGATCTCAAGAAAATGGTTATGACCCCCAAAGATCTGCTGAGCTGTTTGATCTCATGGCTTACTTTGCTGGATATGGTTTTAACAAATCTCACTCAGCAGCATATGCATTAATCGCATACCAAACTGCATACCTCAAAGCAAACTATCCTGCTGAATTTATGGCATGCCTCATTACCCTTGAATCTACCAATGCAGATAAAATGTCATTCTATTTGGAAGAAGCCCGTGGAATGGATATAGAGATACTTCCACCCGATATCAATCGTTCAGAGATCGATTTTACTGTTTTAAATGACAAAATTTTATTTGGTCTTCAGGGCATTAAAAGCGTCGGCTTGGCAGCATTGGAAAATATCGTAGCTCAACGAAAAGAAAAACCATTCATCGATCTATTGGATTTTTGTACTCGCATTGACTTACGTACATCAAACAAACGTGTTATTGAGCACCTTATTTACGCTGGAGCATTTGATAAGTTACCTGGAAACCGCGCGCAGCAATTTGAAGAATTAAGTCTAATTATGGATCAGGCTATTGCTAAAAAGCGTGCCTTAGAAACTGGCCAAATGGGCCTTTTTGATATGAGTACAACCTCAGCATCAGATAAACCGATCCCATATAGCTTTGATCCATTGCCAGATTGGCCTGATAAAGAAAAATTGGAAAAAGAAAAAGAAGTTGTTGGATTTTATATGAGCGCACATCCATTAGATAGTTATCGCAATCAGATCAAACGTTTTGCATTACAATCCTTTGAAACTATCCTTGAAAATTTAAAAACTAAACATCCTGAACAGGAACCTGTTGTTGTTGGTTATGGCTTGCTTAAAAGTGTAAAAGTCATAACAACAAAAAAAGGTGATAAGATGGCATTTGCAACACTTGAAGATGCTCGTTCAGAAGCAGAAATTATCATCTTTCCACGACTTTATAAAAAAGTTGTTGAATGGCTTGATAACTATCAAATATTTGTTGTTAAAGGTGGCTTAGACCTTACCTCATTTAATAAATGTAAAATTAAAGCTAATAACCTCGTTCCGCTTGAGCTCTTTTATCAAGAATGGCAAGATATTACCTTTGCTCGTCTACAATTACCTATTAATTTTGGAGAATCCAAACTTGCTGAAATAGATAAGTCGATTAAAAATGGAAAAATTCCTCTCGAACTTATATTTCAAGAAAATGGTAAACGCGTAAAACTTAAAACGAGTAAGCGTATCGGCATTAACCAAGAGTATGTAGAAGCTATTGAACAACACGGCATTAGAATTATTTTAGGAATTTGATATACCTTGAACTACTCGCTCCTAAAGGAATGAGAATGTGTAAAAAATTATAAAACCAGACTTAATGGCGCTACATTTGCATTAGGATTGGGCATAGATTTTTAAGCTTGAGTATACCTCTTTATAGAAAGGAATGCCAAAGTCCTTTTGGTACATAAGTACAACCAAATTTACTTTATTTGTTCAGCATTCTTTTTAACAACAGACAATCTAATCTTGCATTCTTGCTGACTCTAAAGATGTCCTACCTTGCACCAGCAGCCATTAAAACCTTTACAACGTCTACACGACCTTGTAAAGAGGCTAACATAAGTGCAGTATTACCATCATTATTTTGTATATTTAAGGCCAACCCTCGGGTGCCTATAAGCAATCGTATGAGAACTAGATTGCCCCGTAATACAGCAAGCATTAATGCGGTATTACCATCATTGTTTTGTGTATTAAGACGAGTTTTTACCCGAATTAGCGTACTAACTATGTCTAGATTATCTCTTAAAATAGCTAGCATCAATGCTGTATCACCTTTATTGTTTTGTCTATTTAAAGCTATTCCTCGCGCAGCAATTAAGATGCGCACAAGTTCAAAATTACCATGTAAAATAGCCAACATCAAAACTGTATTTCCATCTTGATTATACACATTAGGATCAGCTCCAGCCTTAATCAACGGTTGTATATCAACTTTTTTATTCGATAAAATAGCACTCATCAGTCTTTCATTAAGTATTGATTGTCGCATGTCCTGAGTAGAAGTACGCTGTCCTGATTCTATACTGATACTACCAGCTAGGCATAAAATACCTGTTATTATTATAATTTTCTTCACATAATTACCTAATTATATAAAACTCCATGCGTATAATTAGATATAGCCATAGATTAAATACAAAAGACAAGCATTTGTTTCTGTTGCCAAAATAAATTCCATATCTGTAAACTACTCACCCCTAAAAGAACGAAGATGTGCAAGTTTTTCGTTCAAAATGAGCCCCACCAGACATGCAATTTCCATTTGTTATTAATTACACCTGTGTAGCTAATAACAAATCAAGAATTTGTATACATCAACTAGATATAGTCCTCTTTTGCAATTGCTTAAGTGGACCAAGATTTTTAGATATATAAGCCTACCATATTAATATTCACCAAAATGAGCTTTGAACTAAAAAGCTCGCACATTTTCGCTACTTTTATAAGCTCGTGAGCAAACTATACGTAGTAGGTACCGAAATGTTGGGAGCACCATTACCATAGATTTTACCAAGAATATTATTGATTTCTTCTGTATCAGTACGCATTTGTTCTTCTAGTTTATCTCTTTTAGATTTTAGCTCACGGGTTTTATATAGGTGTAATAATTCTACTTTGAGCTGTCGTAACTCATTGATTTTTTCATATGCATCTTTGAGATACGTGTATAGTTCATGCTGGCTGTTAGCGCCACGAGTCATATGATGGATATCCTGATTATTAATAAGAACCGCAATATTTTTCCAGGTTGGAACATCAACATCTTTAGATATTGGATTAGCAAAAATAACCATAAACTTTCTCAGTCCTTGTTTAATTAGATCAAGCTTTGTTTGTATTGATGGTTCACGCTCTAATTTTACACCCTGTATATTACGCGCAGCTTGTCGAGAAAAATCTATAGT
Source organism: candidate division TM6 bacterium RIFCSPHIGHO2_12_FULL_36_22 (assembly GCA_001771315.1). Classification (GTDB taxonomy): domain Bacteria; phylum Babelota; class Babeliae; order Babelales; family UBA12409; genus 2-12-FULL-36-22. Next base: position 5,579 of record METK01000021.1, on the reverse strand, counting down.
TTTACTTGCAAAAATATAGCAAGTACTTGTTACTCCTGCACATACAAAAAATAATATCACAATATTTTTTTTCTTCATTGGCCCCCCTGGCTCTAAAGTTCTATTTTAGTCTGACAAATATTAGCCTTAAAAATCAATTGTTATGTTTATCTATTGATAATCTTCTCCATATTATGCAAGCTTATTAAAAAGAAATTAATTGGTGAAAGAAGAATAATGGTGAAAACAAAAGAAACTGAAAGTAAAGAATTTTCGGGAAATATATATATATTTCATGCATTCGATATTGGTGACGATATAGATTTAGCAAAGGTAGAAAATAGCACAATAATAAAAAAAGAACCCCTCAATTTACCAAAATATTTCAAAAATTATAATCAACCACTTCAAGTTGAATTACCACATCCACATGAAACTTCATATTGCATCAGTACAAAAATCAATAATTTTGGAGCAATCTCACTTACTTATAAAATTCCTTTTCAAGAAACATTTGAAAGCTTAAGAGGAACGATCAATGATATTTTTGATAAATATCAGGAACAAAGCGTAAGTGATGCCAGCACTCTGTTTAAAAAATTAAAACGATTTATTACACAGCCAAAATTCTTTCATCAACATACTTCCTATCTTGTTATTCAACTGGATACCAAGGGTAATCATAAAATCACAACCAGTCTGCTCAAAGAAAAATATGGCAGCACTATCGCATCTCTACTTCGATTTGAAACTGAACATCTATCTGAATTTCAAAAAAATGAAATTCTTAAAAGCGATATTGGTTATTATCGAGGCGATCTTCTTATCATTGATATTGAATCAGCCTTCATTTACGATGAAGAATATGAAGAAGTTCTTTATCTTTTTGAGTTTGCTAATGTTCAACAATTAGAACTCCATTACTTTGATAGATTACTGGATCAACAGCTTAATATTATTTATGAACGCAAAGCTAAGCCATTATCATGGCGATTTTACCTACCATTTATTGGAACAAATTTGAGTGGTGATCCTGTACGGGCATTAGGCAGACTTAAAGTTGATATTTCAGTTATTACTGAGCTACTTGAAAATAGCGTTAAACTTGCTGGCGAGCCTTACTTTTCTGAAATTTATAGCACTCTCGTTGAAAAACTAGATTTATCAGGATGGCAAGAAGGTATCGATAGAAAGCTTGAAATCGTTAAAGATATCCGAACTGTTTATCAAAATAAAATTGATAATATCCGTGAAGATTTACTTACGGTAGCAATCATTGTTCTTATTTTAGTTGAATTGATTATCGCTTTTTTCAAGTAAACTTACTTGGCAACCGCAACTTTTGATGCCCGAAGCACACGATCGTTGATATGATAACCTTTTTGTAAAACATGAACAATGTCGCCTGACTCATGCTCAACAGAGTCTACCTGCGTCACAGCTTCGTGTTTTTCTGGATCAAAAACTTTTACTTGATCGATTTCTTTGATTTGGTACTTATCAAGAAGTTTATATAATGCTTGATAAATAAGCTCAAAACCTTTTCGCATAAACTGAGACTCTTGCGATTCTTCCTTGTCATGGTGTGACAGAGCTCGATCAAAATCGTCTACAATGGTTAGAAGGTCGATAAAGACATCGGCCTGCGCTTGTTCGACCCATGATGCACGTTCTTTAGTTATACGACGTTGAAAGTTTTCTAAATCTGCTGAAGCACGTATAAATTTTTCCTTCCACTCATTACACTCTGTAGAAGTTTCTAGTGTTTCTTTAGGTTTGTTAGCATTTTCATCTTGTTTCTTTGTCATTTTTCAACCCTTTTAAGACCAAATTATTATTTTTATTATATCAATCAAAACTGGTTTAAACAAGAAATGCTCTTGTCACACAAGTCAGCTTTGATAGATTAAAAGAAGTTTATCCAAAAAACCGAAAATAAGTGCATTATGCGATTGATACTATGTTTCATTCTTGCTTTTGGCTATGTCTCGGCAATGAATGCGCTCTTTTCAGCACCAGACTATTATCGGACACCGTTATTTTTTGGCAAAACAGATCCTGTTTGTCCATGGCAGTTTAAAATAGAAACGGCTGCCTTTGGTGGAAATAGCAGCGAAGGATTTAACGGCTGTGGGAAAAAAGTTCCCCTCTTGAGTATCTATGGCCTAGAAAACATAAAAGATCTCGCTGAGGGTGCTCCTGAATCAATTTTGGCGCAAAATTCAAATACCTTTCTGAATACATTATATACAAATACGACTGGGGCAAATTTTGGTAAAGGGTTTTGGTCGGGCTCTATTGAAAATTTTGAATGGGATATAACGTTCTTGCAAAACTTTGACAAAGGCTTTTTTCTAGAACTTTTTATTCCATACAGATCAATTGAACTATCAGATGTTAAATTTCATGATCTTTCTATTGAAAGTGAGGCTGGTACAATTAACTTTTCTGAATGGAAAACATTTGTACAATCACTGAACAGTAACCTCTCTCAATATGGTTTGAATATTGGAGCGTCTGATACCAGTGGTGTTGGAGACATTGTACTTATGCTCGGCTGGAGCTTTTGTTTTTATGATTCATGCATGCTTGAAAAATGGAAAGTAAATGCGATAGAAACTACACTCAAGGTTGGATCCCTATTCTCTTCAAGTAATACCGTTCCCTTTGGACGCATATTTAGTTTTTCTCGCGGATATAATGGACATACTGCTTATCCCGTTATCTTCAATGGTACAATTTATTTTCGTAAGTGGGTCTCATTTGGTGCTCATATTAGTGGAATCTTCTTTGGATCTCGTCATAAATCAATCGGTATGAAAACAGCTGCCCAACAAAATGGATGGGTTAAACTCGCTCACGGAAGAGCAAAAATCGATCGTGGTCCAATATGGACTCTCGGTGCTTATATACAAACTAATATCTATCCAGGATTCTCTTTCCTTTTTGGCACTAGCTATGTTCAAGAAGAAGAAACAGTGCTTACACCATGCAATACCGATGTATTCAAGTGCAAGATTATCAATAATGACAGTCGACTTGAAGCATGGGAATTCGGAATGTTTCACTTTCAATTAGAATATGACTTTACTTCAACAAAGTATCCTAAGGCGCCATATATATATGGTTTTGCTTCCGTGCCATTCCATGGCAAACGAGTATTTGATACGTCCCTCTTTGGCGGAACATTTGGTATTAATTGCGTATGGAAATTTTAAGCAACCAATCGCCTTGATTGCTCTAAGATGAATATCATACAAGGACAAATCTCTGCCATATTCACCTGTTGGGAAAGATGTCCAAACCAGGCATTAAGATAATCAGCATCTTCAGATGGAACCAACATATTAGCGTCATGCATACGTACACATTCAGCATGAAGCTGCGTTAATTGCTCATACACAACAGGTGTGTACTCATTATCACTCTTTTGCACAAGTTGCGTTAAATGCTCTTGCACCTGCATGCATTGTTGTACAACCTTTTCAAATGGTGTTGCACACACAGCATCGCCAAAAGAAATTTCAATCGATTCCGCTTGTATTGAACCAAAGCATACAAAAAATATAAACAATGAAATTAGTGTTTTTGTAATTTTCATGTATAACCCCCAACTTATTCCCTATCAAACTTATTACTAATTATGATTAAAAAATATCATAATAGTCAATAATTTATATTTTGACCTAAAGAAAGCTTCCTAATTAGGAAGCTTTCTTAGTTTTAAAACGGTAGGTCATCTTCCTGAAATGGCGGCTCATCTATGAAGGCTGCATCAGGTGTCACTTTCTTTGGTGCCGCAGGCTTAGAAGCCTTGCCAACTTTATCAAGAAGATCACGCGCAGCAGCTTTTACGAGTGCATCATCAGAATTAGCAGCGTGTTGTGCAACAGTTCGTACATCATTGCTTCCTGCGGAGCTACCTGAAGATTTATTTTGTTCATCATATGCAGCAGTATCACCAGCAGAAGAAAGGAATACAACACGATCAGCTACAATAGAATGCTTACTACGGTTATTGCCCTCTGCATCTTGCCATGAATCTAACTTCAAACGCCCTTCTATAAGAACTTGACGGCCTTTTTGAAGATATTGATTACAACTTTCCGCTTGTGGTCCCCATACATCAATATCAATAAAGCAAACTTCTTGCACCATTTCGCCATTTTGGCGATTTTTATACTGACGATTTGCAGCAAGTCCTAAACGACAAACTGCTTGTCCAGAGTCAAGTTGTTTGTAATCAGGATCTCGCGTTAAATTCCCTATCATTATTACACGATTAAATCCGGCCATTAATATACCCTTAAGCGTTATAGTGTCTTTAATATTAATTCTTTACTTGTGACTGAGTATATCACGGCCACAAATTTTTATAATATTTTTTTCTTGCGTAATTATCCACTCTATATCCATCGAACGCCCAATACTACGCTCAATTTCTTGAAATATTGTATGCAATGTTACTAATGCTTGAGATGAAGCATCTGCCATAAAACAATCTTTTTCTTGTTCAATTATTTGCCGCGATAAAGCAAGAATATATTGAGAAATCCGATTAAGTATTGCGATCGCATCACCTCTACCCTTAGCAAGAAGTGTAACTTCACGGGCAATATGCGCATGCAATGCTTCCAAGCTATGTATACTAGTGAATACAATATCCTCTTTAAGATCCTGTATTTTTCGCTTGAAAAATTTTTTACTCTTGGACGTACAATCATTTTTCATTTCTTCATCGATAACTACAAATTCATTTGTGCGGTGTTTAGCTACAGCTGAAAAGCTTACAAGGCACAATAAAAACACTACTCTCTTGCACATACTATTCCTTGAGTAAACTCAGTCCAATGACTGCATAATGAATCAATGACAATGAAACTAGCATCAACACAGCTCCCAGCGCACCATAATATGTACGCTCCGGAAGCCAATGAAAAAAGTAACAGAAAAAAAGCCAAATGATAAATACGGATTGCATCACCATAGTAGCTTTTCCTAAAAATGTAGGCTCAACCTTCAAACTACCTCGAGAAAAAAAGATATATGCAGCGCCACCAATAAGTAAAAATTCCTTAAGTAAAACCAACATAACAAACCATAAAGGAATTGAAAACAATGGCGATTGCACAAATGCCAAGGTAAAAAATACTGATAAAATAAGAAGCTTGTCTGCTAATGCATCTAAACATGCACCAAGAAAGGTTTTTACATTAAGCAAACGCGCAAGTGCGCCATCAAGCATATCGGAAATTACCGCGATAATAAATAACCAAAATGCAACCCCCCACCTACCCTTGATCATGGCAACAATCACAATTGGAACCAAAATGAAACGTAATAATGTAAGACATGTTGGCAGCGTTAACCGAAACTCTTCTTTAGAAATTTTAACCAATAGTTGCTTATTTAACTTCACAATCAATTCTTAATAGTTTGATGTTATTATGTTTCTTTGGTTATATCATCACACAAAAATTTATACAATATCAAAGCTAATAATTATAAGATTTTTCTACATTTTATATAGATTCCATTTGTTGTAATACTTTAAGCGCTCTTTCTCTTATCATTATTTCTTTTATATTTGAAAATTGACC
>METK01000020.1 GCA_001771315.1 candidate division TM6 bacterium RIFCSPHIGHO2_12_FULL_36_22 | reverse complement strand
AACTAGCTGGGGTCTATGTTGAATATATTGATCCTCGCTACACATCCCAAAGATGTTCTCAATGTGATGTTGTTAAGAAAAGCAACAGAAAAATCAGTCAGTGTATGTTTGTGTGGTTTACAACTTAATGCGGATCTCAATGCTTCTCGAAATATAAAAAATATATGGTGTAGGGCCAATGGCTATACATCTGGGCCGGGCCTATTGCAGCAAGTTAATGCCTTAGCGACAAGCTCCCTCCTTTAGGAGGGAATCGTAGACTACCGATGAAAAAAGGGGAAGATAATTTTTTTATCTTCCCCTTAAAACCAACTACTTAGAAGGTTTAGGTTTTGGTTTTGGCTTTGAAGCCGGCTTTTTTGCCATAGTAATATTCCTTATAATGATTAACTATTTTTATATTTTATTTTTTATATATTTTATTTATTCATATTCTCCCATAACCTTTCCATTTTATTAACTCCTTTGCTTAATTGAATTACCAATCATTATAATTTATGTGTTATTTTAAAAAAAAATATAGCTTTATTTTAAAAATGTTTTTTTATCTATTTAAAGGCATAGTTTTGTTGACATCTATAAAGAATTTGATATAGGTTTGTAACCACAAATTGATCACAGTCATCTTGGTTCTTTTAAAAAGTATTAAAAGTGAAAATAGTTTCTTTGGACATTGATTTTTTGTCTTGTAATTTGCTTGGCCAATGAATGAGATATTTTTACAGAATAAAAGTAACATATTTTAAAATTTCCATAATTAGCCTTTTTTAATATTCGATCAAAACTTTTGCTTGCTATAATCCATATTTTTTGAATTTGGTTAAAGCATTTGCTATGTAAGTATTTTACTACTCAATAATTTTTTCGTCACGTACTAATTGAGAATTTTTTTACGACAAAAAATTCTCGCGTACTCGCCCCTTTAGGAGCGAGTAGTTCACACAATTGTTTTGTATAGTTGTTGCAGAAATTTAATCCTTAAAGATATTAATTGTGATCATAATCAATAGGTCTTTTTTATGTGATTGATCTGTGTAGGCATCAATGTTATATTAAGGTGATTTTTTAGTTGAAGATTATATCAATTTGATATTATTTTATTATGTTTTACTATATATAATATAAATTTATTATTAATGAGGAGAACTTGTGAAAAATAATTTTTTAAATTCATTTGGAGCTTTTATTTTTAGAGCTAATCTTATCAATATGGCTCTAGGTATTCTATTGGGAACCGCATTTGGTAATCTTACTAAATCTTTAGTGACAGATATTATTATGCCTCTTATTGGAGTTTGTATGCGAGGTGTAGATATGGAACAACTTTCATATGTATTGAAAAAAGCAGAATTAGATGCATGTGGTAAAGTAATTTTGCCATCAGTAGAAATTAGATATGGAATTTTTGTAAATTACTTTATTAATTTTTTTATTGTTGCGCTTGTAGCTTTTATCATTTTGAAGATTGTAGGTCGATTTTATAAAAAAAATGAAGACAATTTAGATTGGTCAGAATATGTTAATGTGAAAAAATAAAAATCATAATATTTTTTGTATTAAATTTGAGCTATTTAAATTTCTATGTAATCTTGGTGCGGGAAGATTGGTTAAAACGAAAATAAAACACTATGGAAATTAAAGTCCTAGGTACACGAGGTGAGATTAAACCATCAGCTCCATATCATTCGCATAAATCGGGTATCTTAATAGACAACAAAATTCTGCTCGATTGTGGTGAGGAAGAATTTGTAAAATATAATCCTAAATACATACTAATTACTCATTTACACCCCGATCACGCCTTTTTTGCAAGAAATATGCAACCATGGGATATTGATGTTCCAATCTATGCCCCCCAGGAGTTTGAGGGGATGGATATCAAAGTAACCGATAGCCCATTTACGATAGATGGTTACAAGATAACACCTATCCCTACCATTCATAGTATTAAAGTAAAATCTAATGCCTATCTAATAGAACATCAGGGAAAGAAGATATTCTATACTGGAGATATGATTTGGATTGAAAAAGAATACCAAAAACAGCTTTCTCAGCTTGATTTGGTTATTACAGAAGCAAGTTTTATTGATAAAGGTGGTATGGTACGTCGAAATAAAGAGACGGAACAGATCTATGGGCATACGGGCATACCAGACCTTATTAAGCTATTTAAGCAGTTTACGGATAAAATTCTCCTAGTTCATTTTGGGTCTTGGTTCTATAGAGATATGAAAGAAGCTCAATCGCAGTTGAGAGAGCTAGCTAAGGAAAATAATATAGAAATTGTTATAGGTTATGATGGTCTTGATTTGACCGTCTAAAAGAGCTTTTTTATGCCGTAAAATAGTGCCATTTTGCCAATATTCAGATTGACAAAAATATTTGAAATTACTACTCTATTAGCAATAGTCAGTGCTACAAATAATATTAGCAATAAAGGCATTTATATGATTCTTTCGGTCAAAAAATATACATTAATAATTTCACTTTTATTTCTTATAGGTTTTAATTTGGGTGCTATGGAGCCAACTGATCCTGAAGATGATGTTGAATATGTCTCTACATCGAGAATGGATACTCAAAATGGTCTTCGTTCTAGCCAACCTTATTCTTATGTGAATGTGCAAGATTCAGCAGCTCAATTTTATGCATTGAATAAGTTACTTAGCCAGCAAGCTCCAGCAGCTCAACAAAGAGGTTTAGCTGAGCGTATTGGTAGAAGAGCGGGTGAATTGACTCAAACTGCTATTGAAGAAGGCTATAGAATGGGTGTTTATCAATTTACATCTGATTTGACGCGGGAAATTTTAAGTATAGCAGTAGGTACTGCTATGCGTACTGGGGCTAATGTATTTAGTCGTGTAATAGGTAAAAAAGAAGAAAAAAACGAAGCTGATGAAAAGGTATTAGAACTTCAAAAAGCTATTCTTATCTTGAGACAAGCTAAAGAAGAATTGGCACTTAAAAAAGAACTTGCCCAAGAGTTAGAAAAGTCAACTCAATTGGTAAATGGTGATCAAAAAGAACTAAAAGACCAAAAAGAGTTTTTAGCAAAACAGCAAACAATATTTGCTCAGGAAGAACAGGCTTTAAGAGAAAAAATACTGGAAGCAAAAAAAATGTTTGATGTTGCTGCATCCTAAAGTATTTTTGATTAAGTTTATATAATATGAAAAAAGTTCTATAAAATAGTATTGACAGAAGTAGTATGAACTCATATAGTAATTAAACATTAGCAAATAATTTTCATAATATTTTTAATAATTAAAGGCATTTTTTATGATTTTTTTACCGAAGAAATGTGTACTTATCGTTTCAATGTTGAGTGTGTTGGGCGGTACTAATCTATATGCAATGGTCCAAAATAATGATGTACCAGTTACTATGCATTGGCGTATTACAAATAGAATTAAACCGATTGTAATTGGTCTTAAACAGAATGCAAAACCGATTGTAATTGGTCTTGAACAGAATGCTATAAACGCAGCAAATGAGGTTGTTGAAGACGCAGTTAAATATATGATTGTGGCAACTGTTGGATATGTTGCAACCGAAGCTTTAAGAATGGCATTTGAAAGTAGACAAGAAAAAGAACTGCGTGCTAGCGAAGCGCTTGACAAACAACGTCTTGTTACTGAGCGTATTCGAGCAGCACTTAAAGAATGTCGTGCAGGTGAAGATGAGCGAACAGCTCAATTGCTTGTTAAATTGTCTGAGCGAGAAACTGCCCTTGAGGCTTCTGCAGCTAAAATACTTAAAGTTAAGTTAGAAAAGAAAAAAGCAGCTGTAGCAAAAGCAGCTGTAGCAAAAGCGGCGTATGTAGCAAAAGCGGCGTAAAGTTAAAGTCTTTTAAGCATAAAAAAAGGTCCCACTAAAAAGTAGGACCTTTTTTTATGCTTAAAATTTATTGTTTATGCAAAATAAGCAAGTATGCTACCGCTTATAGCGTAGGCAGCACATTCATATCCTGTAGTGATAGCAAACCATTGGAAAGATTTTTTTTCCCAAAGAATACCACCAAACTGGTTCATTGCAACAAAGCCAAACCAAATAGATAGACCAAGAAAAAAGCCAGATAAAACTGAATGAATGCCCAGCCGAGTCATCAGGCAGCTTAGCATTGCAGAAATGATAATGGAGCTGAGAACTCCACCAAGGATAGCAATTTGAGCATCTTTAGGTTTGATATCCTTAGGAGAAATTTTTATAGTTTTCATCCAAGCTGAACCAAAGACGCTAGGTGAATACCAAAGCATACCCAACGCAATACGTATTATAGTCGCTAAAGCAACGCTAATAATAACATTCATGACAATATCCTTTCTAATTATAAAATAGTTATACTAAAAAATTTCTATTTTTTGTGAAGGTAATAAACGTGAATTGGTACAGGGATATTACGCCAGATAAGTTTATGTTTATAACCCTGTTCTTCAACCATGTTTTCAACGACTTGTCGTTTTAGAGCAAAATTTTCAATTTGATTGTTTGATCTTATAAGGCGAGATAGCTTACCAAAGAGTGAATACTCAACAAAGCTATACACACCATGTTTTGTTAGTATTTCATTAATTTTGGATTGAATTTGGTTAACTGAGTCGTTTGTAAAAAATTTTGAGTTCCACGGTAATGTTGAAACAATAAAATCAAACTGGTTATCAGTTTCCCATTCAGCAATATCTTGGCATACAATTTTTACATTTGGATTGGATCCAAAACGCTTTTGTAATGTTTCAATATAAATAGGTTCTAATTCAACAAGAACGAGAGCATAGCTTTTTATTACATTTTGTTTTACAAGATTTTCCAACTGTTGTTCAAAGACCTCAGAAAGAGAGCCAGTTCCGGCTCCAATCTCCAGAAAATTAATATGTTCAAGTAGTGCACTTTTTTGTACCTTATGTAATTCTTTTGACATATCATAGGCTACATATCTAGAAACTGCAAAACAGGTGCCGACAGCAGCAAAGTTCTTGTAGGAACCTTTGACAAATGTAGCAACGTCATCATGTAACCAATTTATTATTTGTGCTGGTTGTGTATATGACGAAAAAAGAAGTAGCAAGAGAGAAAGCTTGAGGCGATGAGTGTAGTACATTATTGTTCCTATCCTTTGAAAAATTGTATATGTTAGCACTGCTCCATTCTATAAAAAGTTAATTTCAAAGGCAAGTAGCAGACGTTTTTTTGGAATAGATTTTTAGATGTATAGAGCTCGACGATGAGTCTAGCTTATGGTAATATATAAGCTAGTTAGGATAAATAATATAGTTAAAGAGATTGATATGGCGGAACCTACAGGTAAAATTCTACTATACTATAAGTACACAAATGTTGAAAGCCCTGGCGTAATTGCCAAATGGCAAAATACCTTGTGTAATAATTTGAAGCTGACTGGGCGTATAATTATTGCTCATGAAGGTATCAATGGTACTGTAGGTGGAACGAGCGAAGATACTCAAGCATATATCGATGCAATGAATGAACACCCTTTGTTTGGTGGAATAGATTTTAAAATAAGTCCTGGGGGTTCTGAATATTTTCCACGTATGCGTATTGTGGTTAAAGATGAAATCTGTGCTCTTGGTATTGATCCGACTCAGGTTACGGTTGCTGATGGTGGAAAGCATTTAACGCCAGATGAAGCGCATGAGCTTTTACAAAGAAAACCTAATGATCTAGTTGTCTTGGATGCTCGAAACAATTACGAATCGGCTATCGGTAAATTTGAAGGTGCCATAACACCGGATATCAAAAATTTTAGAGATTTTCCTGAATATATTGATAATAATCTTGAGACCTTTAAAGGTAAAAAAGTTCTAATGTACTGTACTGGTGGTGTACGATGTGAGCGTGCTACCGCCTATCTTCAACAAAAAGGTGTGGCACAAGAAATTTATCAGATCGAGGGTGGTATTCAGCGATATGGAGAAAAATATCCAGATGGCTTTTATCGAGGTAAAAACTACGTCTTTGATAGTCGTGTTTCTGTAGATATTAACGATGATATACTCGGTGCATGTTATCTATGTAACAAGTCAAATTCTGACTACTATAATTGTCTTAATGCTTTATGTAACAAACACTTTACCTGCTGTAAATCTTGTCTAGATGAATACCAAAACACCTGTAGCAAAGTTTGTTTAGAGCGTATTATAACTCAGGATGCAAAACCTCGTCCAGCTTTTGTTAAACTTCCTTAGTTGGATCACTAGGCATTTCTGGCTTATATGCTAAAAGTGCATCTGTTGGATGGAGTACGAACCATGCATATACTCCTAAAGGCTTATCTTGATGAGATTGTTTTGTTCGAGTTTTTGCGCTTACAGAACCTGCTATGAATAATAAGACTATAAAAGCTATTTTTTTCATAATTTTTTCCTATAATTAACCATCTTCATTCTATAATAACAAAATGATATTTCAAATAGCAACAAATAAATTGATTGAGATTGATCAGCAAAGGCATGTTTTGTAGCTTGTTTAAAAGTGCTAATAAACTACATTTTATCGATATATTAGATGTTTATAATTATCAAGTGATTGGGAATTAAAAGAAGTGGATTGTTTTAAGAAGAGAATGCCCCCAAATTTGGAGGCATTTATTATTTTAATAGGCGACAGGTCTTGCTATAAAGATAAACGATACCGAGGGCAATAGAGCCATAAAATATACCACCTGCAATAGCCTGGCGTCCAGTTATATAAGTCTTAAATTCGTATGAAGCAGTACTAGCCTCATGTTTGACTTTCTGCTTACAAAGCTCAAAAATGAGCCTGAAACTAGCATTTGTAGGTACCTGTTCATGAGATGGTGCTGTAGAAAGAGTAACTGTTTCACTAGGATTCATTTGTTGATAGGCATAAGTTTCATCTTCGTCCATTTCAGGAGCTGAAGGAGTTTGGATGTCATATTCTTCAGAATTATACATTGAAGGATAAAATTCACCCTTTTCAACAACCGTAAATGGTCGTAAATCATGATGAGCCGGTTTTTCGGTAATAATTTTCTCTGTGAGACCAAAAAGCATGATAGGCATTAGTGCAATCAATGCTATAAAGCTATGTTTTTTACTATTTATCATAATACCCCCATATTTAATGTTTTCTATTATCCTAAGTATGACTAATATTAGCATTTTTAGCAAAAGCCTCGATTGGTAGGGTATTTTCGAAAGTTTGTCTTATTTAGAGTCTGAATAGAAGATAAACAAGGAAAGCTTAGCTATTGAGGTGCATTTTATGGGCTAAAAGTAGTTAATAGTTTTGCACATATCAGAGCCTATCATGAGTTAAAGAAAACTAAGATAAGTGGATTATGTGGGGGTATTTGCGCCTTTTGAATCTTTTTGGCATACTAACACTATAAATGACAAATAGACAATTGGTATTAAGTGTAAGGGGTTATATTATGAAAAAGCAATTTTTAATGCTTGTGCTAAGTGGTGCTATTATAGCATCAGGTGCTCAAGCTTCTATGATGAGTTCTATTGCTCAGGCTGGTATGAAAGCTACAATGGCTGGCGCTCAATTGACATACAAGCATAAAAAACTTGTAGGTACAGCGCTTATAGGTACCGCAGCAGGTGCATACTTAATGTATGTGGGTCAAAATCTTAAAAAACGTATTTGTAATGCTCTGTATCAAGAAGATCAGTATAAAGCATGCTTAAAGGCCGCTGCTTTAGAACAAGCAATCAACAAAGCCAAACAGTTAGATAAAGCAGCTGGTGAAAAAGGTGCATTTGTTAATCAAATGAAAACAGATTATGATCTTTTTTGGCTTGCATCTAAAATTCAAAAGAGAAATTCTAAGATTTCTAATTTTGAATGGGCATATAAGCTTTTAAGTGAGACAGCACAAAAACGTGGCTGTACAATTCTTGAAATTGTATATCCAGAAAAAAAATAAGCTGTTTTAAAGAATATATTAAAAAGGCATTGGATAAAACCAGTGCCTTTTTTCTTTTTTATAACTAAAATTAGCCTTTCTGTTTTTTCATATTATGCTTATAAACGAGTATAAAAACTAGTCTAGAAAGGATTCAAATGATGAGATGGCTATGGAGTGTGCCATTTTTATATTCAATGTCATTATTAGGGGATATCGATACTATTGTAATACCTGAAGGTCTTTTGACTAATACGGGATTAGATGCCCATTTTATTGCAGAATTTGCACTTTTTGTGGCGACGGTACTTTTTGGTACATTGCTGATTGGTAAATTATGTAAATACCTCTTTAAGTTGCCAGTTATTGCGGGACAGATTATTGGAGGTATTATTTTGGGACCATCGTTACTTAATATTAGACAATTGTCGATGTTTATACATCCGGCAATTTTTGTTGATACAGCGACTGGTAATCTTTATTCATTCGTTTCATCGGATTTTTTTGTCCTATTCATTTTGGTTGTTTCAGCAAGCATTACAGTGGGTTATCTTCTTTGGTCCGCTGGCTATGAAACTAATCTAAAAAGTCTACTTAAGGTTGGACTGATAGCTGTTAATGCGGGCATACTTGGAGCAGTGATGCCAATTGCTATGATAGGTGGTCTAGCTTATTTTTTGCTCAACAGTGATATTTCACAAATGCTTGGTCTGGGGATTGTATTTGCAGCAACTAGTGTATCAATACCTATAGCCATGCTTTTTGCGAGCCATAAAATGCACTTACGAAGTTCACAGGCGACTCTAGGTGCAGCAATTATAGATGATGTTGTTGCCGTGGTGCTTTTATCTATATTTTTGATATTTTTACAAGCAGGTACTTTTGGTGCTTTACCTACGGGATACCATGCACCAGAATCGAGCCTGGGATTGGCACTTGGGCGAATGATAATGGCCTTTATCGTTCTATTTATCGCCGGTCTTTATGTAATTCCTCATGTTGTAAAAGGTTTGCATAAAAGGCATTTTTCCCATCTTATTGGGCCAATTGCTTTTATAGTCATGCTCCTCTTTTTTTCAGGCGCAGAGCTGATTGGTGGCCTAGCAGGGATTACAGGAGCCTATTTTGCTGGTTTTTTTCATCGACAGGTAGACACTAAAAATCATGCTGAAAAGATTATGTCCCCTTTTGTGAATAGCCTTTTATTGCCGCTGTTTCTTGGATCTATAGGTTTTCAAGTTGATCTTAAGATTCTCACCTTGTCTTCTTGGGTGATTGTGGGTTGGCTTTTGATAGCTGCGGTATTTTCAAAGGTTTTATCGACCTATTGCGCTATTTGGTTTAATAATTGGATCTGCTTACCAAAAGCTCGATGGAGCTGGTTGGAAGGATATATTTTTGGTGCATCTATGGTTCCTCGAGGTGAAGTTGGCCTTGTGGTAGCGTCAATCTTACGCAATAGTGGGGTTATTGATTTTCAAATGTATGTTATTAGTATTGTGGCTATTGTATTAACCACTATTGTGTCACCAATTATGCTTTCTATTGGTTTTGCTCGTTTTGATCGCATAGCCGTTTCTAATAAAGAAGAAAAAATGGTTACAGTAACCCTTGGTATGTTGCCAATAATAGGTGCTAATCAGTTATTTGAGATGATCATCAATGTTTTGATTGCAGATTCACAATTTTCTTCAGCTATTCGATTTAGTGAAGAACGTCAAATCTTAGATCTCAAAAAATATAATGTTAAAATTGCTTATTCTCCTGATGAGGGCGTTATATTGGAAGGTGATAAAGATCAGATTGCTAAGATTGTGAATCTGGTTAAAAAAGAAATAATCAAAGATGTGGGTGCAATACAGGCATAGGCATTTACAAATTGATGATTTTGCGAGATACTTAAAATAATACAAAAATAGGTTAATTGCTTGTAAGAAAGAGATAATACCATGAAAAAAGATATTCATCCAAATCTTAATGAAGTTTCAGTTGTTTGTACTTGTGGCGCGGAGATTAAAACTCGTTCTACAGCTACAGAAATTCATTCAACCTTGTGTTCATCATGTCATCCATTTTATACAGGTACACAAAAATTTGTGGATACAGCTGGTCGCATTGAAAAGTTTCAACGTAAATATGCTGCTAAGCCTGCACCAAAAAAAGCTGCTCCTAAGCCAGCTGAGCCAAAAGTAGAAAAAAAAGAAGAGCCAAAAAAAGATATTCTTGTAAAGACTACTAAGAAGGCATAATGTTTGATCAATGGAGTCAGGTTCGTAAGAAATTTGATGAGATCAACGAACATTTAGCGCAAGCTTCAATCGATCAAGCTACTCGTCAAAAGCTACAAAAACAACGTTCGCATTTATCAACATTATTGGATATGCATGAACGATTGGTAGAGATTGACTCGGGCATTGCAGAAGCGCAAGCAAATACAGATCCCGAAATGCAAGAATTGTACCAAGAAGAGCTTGCTAATCTTGCTATAAAAAAAGATGATCTTTTAAAAGAAATTGATGATTATCTGTTTCCTCGAGATGAATTAGACAATCGATCAGCTTTCTTAGAAATTCGCGCTGGTGCCGGTGGTCAAGAGGCAGCATTATTTGTAGCTGATCTTTTACGTATGTATTCTACCTATGCTGAACGCAAAGGTTGGGATTTTTCTATTGTTAGTTCCAGTATGACAGATCTTAAGGGCTATAAAGAAGTAGTTGCTTATATTAAGGGCAAAAATGTTTATGGCCTTTTAAAATATGAATCAGGTGTTCATCGTGTACAGCGGGTTCCAGCAACAGAATCTTCCGGTCGAGTGCATACATCAACAGTAACCGTTGCTATTTTACCTGAAGCAGATGAAAAATTAGATGTTCAAATTAATCCAGCAGATTTAAGAATTGATGTTTATCGTGCAAGTGGTGCTGGTGGGCAGCATGTTAATACAACAGACTCTGCAGTTCGCATTACGCACATTCCAACTGGTGTAGTTGTTGCTTGTCAGGACGAACGTTCTCAGCATAAAAATAAAGCAAAAGCGATGAAGGTATTACAGTCTCGTATTTTGGCGGCTGAAAAAGAACGTCAAGATAGTGAGATGAGCCAACAGCGTAAAGAACTTGTTGGTTCAGGTATGCGTGCAGAGAAAGTTCGGACATACAATTACCCACAAAATCGTGTTACCGATCACCAAGTTAACTTGACCTTGAAAAAACTTGAGCAAGTGATGGAAGGCGATATGGATGAGATTATTGATGCTCTTCAAAATCGCGATCGTGAATATCGCAAAAAACAGCCACTATCTTTTTTAAAAGAAGATTAATATTTTCGTTATTGAAAAAAATCAAGTCTGTTTATTTTTTTTTATTGGTTTAGACTTTTTATAAAGTATTTATAAGTGTTATTATTAACCATAAAAAAAGGTCATTCATGTTCTTTCTATCTTATTTAATCGAACATAATCGTTATCTTAATATTGTTGGTATTGCCGTAATTTTATTGATAGCATATCTTTTTTCTTCAAATAAAAAAAAGATAGATTATCGTTTGGTTGGAACAGCATTGTTAATGCAATTTATTATAGGTTTTATCGCGCTGAAGACATGGGCGGGAGAAACCTTTCTTTATTACACGTCTCTTTTGGTTCAACAATTATATTTATTTGCTGACAAAGGTATTCAATTTGTATTCGGTGCATTGGGTGTAAATACTGCGCCATGGGGTGTTATTTTTGCAGTACAAATTTTACCGATTATTGTTTTTTTTGGGGCGCTTATGTCGCTTTTATTTTATTTGGGTATTATTCAATGGCTAGTTGCAGGGATAAATTTTGTTGTACGACCATTACTTGGAACTTCAGGTGCTGAAACGTTGTGTGCAGTATCAAATAGTTTTTTAGGGCAAACGGAAGCTCCATTGTTAATACAACACTATCTTAAAGATATGACTAAGTCAGAAATTTTTGTAGTGATGGTGAGTGGCATGGCAACTATTAGCGGAGCTATTTTGGCAGTTTATTCCAAACTAGGTGTTCCTACATCAGCAATGCTTGCTTCAAGTGCAATGGCAATACCAGCATCAATTTTAATTGCCAAAATCATTTTGCCAGAAACACACAAAACAAAGACAGGTAGTGGTGCGCAAATTAAGTTAGAAAGCAAAAGTAAAAATATCTTTGATGCAATTGCTACTGGAACTGGTGATGGCTTACAGTTAGCACTCAATGTTGGAGCCATGTTGATTGTGTTTATTGCATTGATTGGAATGTTAGATTCTATTTTACTCTATCTTTCAATAGGTTTTAACTCTTTGATTAATGCCTTACATTTTACATGGCAAATGCCTTTGTTAAATCTTAAGATGATTTTTGCATTTATATTTAGACCGTTTGCATATTTACTAGGTTTTTCAGGAGAAACAGCAATCAAGGTAGCTGAATTGCTTGGAACAAAGGTTAGTATCAATGAATTTGTTGCATATCTTGAAATGGTTCCAATGAAATTGCCTGCTCGTGCAGAATTAATTATTACTTATGCATTATGTGGCTTTGCAAACTTCTCTTGTATTGGTATTCAAATCGGAGGGATTGGAGTACTGGTTCCTGAAAAAAGACAATGGCTAACCGAACTTGGTTTAAAAACGGTGCTTGCAAGTTCTTTAGCAAATTTATCCTCAGCTATGATTGCTTCTTTACTATTGTGATCATTTTCACTTAAACAATCTTGAAACAATTGGGTCTTTCATGATATCCTCTTCTCTTAAACGAGGGGGCATTGTGAAAAAGTTTATATTACTTTTTTTTGTTTTTTTAATATTTCCCCTTTTTGGGGGTGGAAAAGAAGGCAAAAAAAGGACGCCTGGAAGACCTCGATTTCTTGAAAAATATGCACCGGATCCAAAATTGTCCTTTCCAGGATCTCTTTCGACTCCACAGGATGAATATCCTACTACATTATTGTTAACCTATGATGATCAACAGCAGCCACCAATGTTATGTAATGTTAATGGAAAAAACGCATCATTTACAGGAAGGTTTGCGGTTCCTCCTTTGTTAACCGGTATAGTTGATTGTTTGGTTTTACCTGTGCGTGAAAAACAACCTGAAATTATACCAGTTGCTGTCATG
>METK01000019.1 GCA_001771315.1 candidate division TM6 bacterium RIFCSPHIGHO2_12_FULL_36_22 | reverse complement strand
ACTTTATGGGGAAGTTATAGCAAACCAGCAGGCTCCGCAGGATATACGGGCAAGAGCACAGTTGAATCTTGCTAATATGTATGTTAATGGACGGATTGGCAGTAAGAGACCTGAAGATTATCAGCAAGCAGCAACACTTTATGGGGAAGTTATAGCAAACCAGCAGGCTCCGCAGGACGCGCGGGCAAGAGCACAGTTTAATCTTGCCACTATGTATGTTAATGGACAGATTGGCAGTAATAGGCCTGAAGATTATCAGCAAGCAGCAACACTTTATGGGGAAGTTATAGCAAACCAGCAGGTTCCTCAGGAAGTGCGTGATAGAGCTCGTGAACTATATTGGGCGATATATAACATCCAAGGCTATCTTCCAATTCCGAATTAGTAGTGCCTACTTCTCCCGATTCCAAGGTTTACTCCAAGCCATACCAAGCTTTGTAAAAAACGATTTTACAAAGATATTTCGAGCTTGTTTAAGGTAAAAACTGGAACTTTTTATGTTGTGCAAAGCGGAACTAACTGTTAATAACCCGCCATTGTAAGAAGTGTAATGGCGTCCCTAAGGGGATTTGAACCCCTGTTTTCGCCGTGAAAGGGCGATGTCCTAGACCGACTAGACGATAGGGACATGTCAAAAAGTGGTGAGCCGTGTTGGACTCGAACCAACGACCCACAGCTTAAAAGGCTGTTGCTCTACCAACTGAGCTAACGGCCCACATATATATTATATTCGATAATTATACGTGGTTATATATTGAAAATATATATAAATAATTTATCTAGTGCAGGGCCTTTTGTCAAGATAATACCATACAATTAAATAGATTTAGTGCCATTTTTGGAGTGTTTATTGGGATGATTCTATGGCATCTGTGACTGAAGGAATGTTTTTTTGTTGAAATACTAGAAACATGACCCGTAAATCAATACTATTTCCACTCAATTTAGCTTGTTAATTAAATATTATCCTGTGACATTTCTTGTTCCAAATGATTACGTCTATTGCGAAGTTGATTGTAGCGAAGGCCTAATCTTTTAATAGGTACATTGAAGGCGGAGGAGCTACATTCAATCGTAGTTCTAATTTTTTTCAGTTCACTTGTTATTCGGTGATATTCTATTATTGGATTATTTTCATCAATTTCTTTGGATAATTCTTTATCGGGTGTAGCATTGGATGCTATTGCAGTAATAAAGCTAAAAACAAAAAATAATTTTTTAAACATTCAGATCTTTCTTTATAATAATAAAAATTAAGGTGCAAATATGATTAATATATTAGTTGTCTTGTTTTATATT
Organism: candidate division TM6 bacterium RIFCSPHIGHO2_12_FULL_36_22; assembly: GCA_001771315.1. Lineage (GTDB taxonomy): Bacteria > Babelota > Babeliae > Babelales > UBA12409 > 2-12-FULL-36-22. The sequence continues at coordinate 62,963 of METK01000019.1, read as the reverse complement.
GTCTAGAAGTAAATTAAAATTCTAGACAATGATCATGAGTTTAATGATATAACAGAACATCAAAATGCCGAGAATGTCCATTACGGTGGCAAGAAATGGGCCAGCTGAAAATGCAGGATCGCTACCGATTCGTTTAAGGATGAGTGGTACGAGACTTCCGAGAGAAACAGACGTAAGGACAATAGCAGCTGTTGTAAGTCCTATAATAAAACTTCCCATTATATTATAAGTTGAAAAGAAAACGCGAATGAAAGCCGTTACACCAAGTACGATAGCCAACATTAGAGCCATCAAAGATTCGCGGCGTAAAAATCTAAATACATTGCTAAAATTAATTTCACCTGAAGCTAAACCTTGAATAACCACAGCGGATGTCTGACTGCTGGTGTTACCCCCAACACTGACAAGCATAGTAAGAAATACCAATAACCATCCAGGTATAGTAGCTTCATGTATATGTAAAATGATGCTTGAAAATGATTCAATTAGCAGCAAAACCACAAGAATATATCCACGAGCAAATAAAAGTTTAAAAAAGGGTGTTTCAAAATAAGTATGCTTTATGGCTGACATGGCAGAGATACGATACACATCCTCTGCACTTTCTTGTTCCAAAATTTCTGCTAATGTTTCACTTGAAATTACACCTAAAAATTGATCTTCTTTGCTAATAACGGGAATCGTTGTTAGGTGATAGTGTAACATTTTTTGTGCTACGAGCTCCTGGTCTTCGTCCACATGAGCTACGTATTCATTACTTTTTATAATTGATACCAGTTGAGTTTTCGGGCTATGCATGACCAGGTCTTCAAGATTAATATGTCCAACAAGTTTATCATCATCATCGGTCACATAGATAACATCATGCAATTCTTTTTTGGGCTGTAATTTTTGTAAAAGCACAATGGCTTTACTAATGGTTAAATCTTTAGAGAGACTGATAACGTTAATATCCATCACACCGCCAGCAGAGTCCGGTCCAAACTTCATAAGCGAGATGACCTTTTCTCTATCTTTTTTATGCATTAACTTGAAATAGTGTGCAAGCTCATCTTTTTCTACTAAATCTATAAGATCTGTAAATTCATCAAGTGACATTGATTCAAGAATTTTTGCTTTGAGTTTATCTTCAACGGCGGAAAGTGTATAAGCCTTATATGAATCTGATAAGTAATGGAAAATTTCAACCTGAAGTTGCTCTGAAAAGGTTGCATATAGAAGCGTGAATTTCTCTTTGCTGATATTACTTAAAAATGCCGCTATATCAGCGGGGTGAAGATGGACCAATGCATGCCAGAGTTCTTGACCAAACTCTGAATCTTGTTTTACAACAGAATCAAAATGTTTATCGATCTGTTCAAAAATCTTTTCTGGATTCATCGTTTTACCCCTATTAATACATAAAAATCTGGTATACTTAACTCAAGTCTAATAATATGCAATGGAAGATGCAATATTTATAAGGGTTTTACGCATGGAAGAGATTATATTTATGGAGCCCAATAGTTCGGTTGATTTTACCATTTCTGATGATGCAGTTGGTCAGAGAGTGGATACATTTTTAGCAAATCAGCTCAAGGCATACTCACGTTCATATTTGCAAACTTTAATAAAAGGTGGATGTATTACCATTAATGGTAAACCAATGTCCAAACCTTCATACCCTCTTGAGCTTTCTGATAAAATTGTGATGACATTTCCCCCGGCTCCAGATAAGAAAGAGCTAAAAAAGATTGTTGATAATCTTGGTGCAGCGATTATTGAAGAAAATCCAAATTTTCTTATTGTTTTTAAGCCAGCCGGTCTTACTATGCACGCTGCTCATACGCATGATACAGAGATTACACTGGTCGATTGGTTGCTGGCACAATTTACCAATTTGGCATCAGTTGGTGAGCATGAGCGACCTGGTATTGTTCATCGTTTGGACAAGTATACATCTGGTTTGGTAATTATTCCTCGTAACAGCTATGCGCACATGCAATTTTCTAACATGTTTCAAAATCGTAAAATCGAAAAAACGTATTTAGCTTTGGTCAAAGGTCATCCAAGAAAGAGCGGTGTGATTGATCTTTCTATTGCTCCACATCCTTCACATACTAAGATGATGGTGATTAAGCGTGATGGTAAGGGTGGCCGGCCAGCAGAAACCGAATATGAAGTTCTTGAGTATTATGATGATGCGGCACTGGTACAGGTTAAACCAAAAACAGGACGTACACATCAGATACGTGTGCACTTTGCATCATTAGGACATCCATTATTAGGTGATGTTGTTTATGGGCAAGAATCGTCTTTAATAAATCGTCAGGCATTACATGCACAATCATTGGTATTTGAATATGATGGAAAGCGTTATAGTTTTACACATGATGTTCCTGCTGATTTTCAAAAGGCTCTTGATACTTTAAGAAAAACTAAGTTCTAGTCTTCTAGTTGTCCACGCGCAATCCGAAGGTTTTTATGACTGAAAATACCTTCAGGATTTGTTTCTATAGACTGCGGTGTTTCATCAACGCTGATAACGTATCCAGTTTCAAATTCATCCGGTTTAACATAAAATGGCCCAAAACCCTTGAGATCAAGATTGGGTATACGACTTTGATTTTCTTTTGACAGGATTATTTCTTCCATTTTTATTGGGAAAAGTTTACCATCCTTTATTGATCCATCGATGTTTGAATCTACATATCGAATATAAAATGGACCTCGCGATGTTGTTTCTATTTTATATCCACTTTTACCTGGAGATATGTCGAAAAATTCACCGAAGCGTGGACTGGCAAGATTCCCTTTTTCATCTAAGAATGAAAAAACAAGACGTGGAAGAATATTAAATTGCCCTTCGACTTGCTCAGGCACCAACTTTGGATCGACATTAAGTGTAAAATAAAAATGATAAAGATAATCATCCGCAGGTATAGGAGCCGTTTCTGTAATTTCAGGCTTTGGTTTTTTGACTACTTGTTGAGCAGCTTTATTAACCGCAGCAGTTTGTGCTGTTTTTAGAGGTAGCACAGTTGCCCTTGTTTTTGCCGGGTTATCACTTTTATTACGTTGTGAAATAGCATCAAGTTGTTGTTTGATTTCGCTCATTTTCTTTTCAGTTACTTTAGGATATACAATAAAAAAGCTGAATAAGATTATTAATAAACACCATTTTTTTATTTGCATGGCTTTCTTTCGCTTCCATATTCAAATTATAAATTTAACTATAGCATAACTGGAAACATGATCGAAAGAAAGAATTAGAATTTCCAACGCATTTCGATTTCACCACCAAGATCTCCAAGTTCATTTTTAATAATACGGGCATGGACATCATCTGTCAGAGCATAGTCAATTTCAAATGCTGTATCCTCTGTGATAGTAAAGCTTCTTTCTATTCTTGCATGGAGCCGATCACTTGCTCTGATCTCCAGTGCTGTTCTAAAGCCATCACGACCTGTTTGGTCGGTAAATATTGGAATAAGACGAATATGGCGTAATGGCTTTAAGATAATTTGAGCAAGTCTTTTTGATGCTAATTTTTGCGAAGTTCGATTACCAGTAATAAATGTTTTTATGTATGGAGAAAGTAATGTAGGCATTAACATGCTTAATGAAATATCTTCTGAACCGCTCATAAGTAAAGAGCCTATTTGTTCATCAGTTAGCGCTGGAGTGGATTTTAGATTGATCATTGGATCTTGTGTTGAGCCAGTAACATATAATGTGATTTTGTAATCTTTAATAGTGTTTTTTGCAATAATTTCTATGAGCGGGTTATAAGGTTGTTCAGGTAGAAAATGAATGCTTCCTTGTCTAATGTTAAGTTTTGTATAAGGGAAAGCGATCCAACCTCCTTGTAGTTCTATAGAGCCAGAAATATTAGGATTGATGGAGCTATTTTTTATAGTTAAATCTACAAGTGCTTTGGTTGAGAGAAGGTCTGTTTGAATTGTGATAGGTTCTTTGCTTTGTAATATAACATCAAGCATAAGGGGCGATTCTATTTGCGTTGATTGATGAAAAAGATGAGATATTTCTTTGCGTAAGCGCCCAGATAGAATGTTATTATTCAGCGATGTTTTGTCTATAGAAATAAAACCAGATAAGCATGGTGGCTCTTTTCCATCACTTGATACAACAATATTACCAGAAAAAATACCAGCCATTTTTTGCCAACCGATAAATAATTCATCGATTGTTAATGGGAGTGATGCCGATAGGGGCCAGAGAGAATTTTTATAAGAAATATAACCATCTTTGATAGAAATAGATCCTTTGTGTAGTTGACAAAAACTAGTTGGTATACCGATAAAACTTTTATTGAAATCGAGATTAACATCTGCATTAATTTGCGATATTAGATTGGCAGTATGCCCCAAAAATATAGAACCATTATTAAGACAAAGTTTACCTGTAATGATTCCGTTATCGAGGTCGCCAGTGTAAGTAAATTTGCCATCACCAGAAAATATTGATTGAAGTTCTTCCGGTAAAAAACTATGAAGAATCGAATAATCTATGGCGCTGCTTACTTTTCTATTTTCTGTGGTCAATTGAGCGACTTCTTGTTTAGATTCTTGATTAATTACATTAATATGATTAATTGAAAAGGGTGATAATGTCATGTGAGTATCGATGGAGTAATTGCCAATAGAACCATTCAATAAACAATCAGATGCTGAGCATGAAAAGGAGCTACAAATTTGAGAAAGTGATTTGGTTATAGTGTGCTCGGTAGGTGCAACAATGGTTCCCTTTAGCCCTTCCTTAGCAGAAAAACAGCCAGATATTAAAAGTTGATTAGGGGGTATATTCCAAAGATATTTGGTAATAGTATGTGTATTACATAATGTAAATACTCCATGATCTTCTACATGTTCAAATTTCCAAGATCCATGTGCAATTTTATCGTGAGCATTATTATAGATACTTAATGAACCAGCATTGATCATAGGAGTTGCAGTAAAATCTACCGTTAATCTATCGAGCAATTGAAAACTACCGCATGTAAAATTATCAAGTGTATATTGTCCGGAGTAATCAAGACAGCGATCAGTTAATGTTGCATGTGCTTGTATTGAGCCATTTCCTTCAATAGAAAATGGCAAATGAAAAGGCAGCACTGTTTCAAGAAGCTTCGGTGCAAGGAGCCCACAAATATCAGCACTGATTGTTGTATTATTGAGTTCGATAAGTCCATGAAGATCGAATTTTTGCATTTGATCTTTAAAGGTATAAGTGCCACGATTGTTATGTATATGAGCAGTAAAGTTTATTTTATTCGTTTGTAATAATGGAATCGAATATTGTGCAGTAATTTCGGCTGATATCGGTCCTGTATTTAAACATTTTATATAAATTAGCATGTGCCCATTATGACAAATATGTTTGTTGTGGAAAAAAAATTCACAATTATAAAGTGATGCAACAGACTTAAGATCGCCAATATCTTTTTTAGTAAAACTACTCCATTTAAAACTATTAGTATCGTTTAAATCAAGATTATTAATGATCATATGCCCCTCATCAATTTTGAGAGATTTACAATCAAATGGAAATGTCATTTCTCCTTGTGCAAAAAAAGAAATTAAGGGTTTTTTAATAAAGAGAACATTATTAACGATTTGAGATGATGATTTAACAGAGCAGGCGTGAATATTACCATTAATTGTTCTTTTGAATAGAAAGTTAAGCCAAGAAAAAGAAACAGTTACATCTTTTCCATTGATAGACCATTGGCCCTGTATTGGTGAATAAAGAGAAACTTCTTTAATAAACACTCGTGGAAAAATAACAGAAAAATGATCAAGTTTTACATGGCCTTGTCCTTCTACCTGATTAGTAAGAAGTTCTGTTATATTGCGCTCAAGATATTGACGGACAGTTTCAGACCGTTCTATAAAGAAAATAGGTATGTAGACTAGAGCCATTATGAAAGGGCCCAAGATTAAAAGCAACCGTACCTTCTTGTTCAAACCAGTTTCCACGTTCGATTAAAATAATACTTTCTGACAAATGATACCTGACTTATGCCTATACAAAGAGCATACATCAAGTTTGACTTTAAGCCTATCATATAGACTGAACCAGGATCTATATGTCCGTCAGGATAAAAGACTATTTGGTGTTTGTAAAAGCTACATGAATTTTGTAAAGGCATTGTTGGATTGCTGGGTGGTCCTTTCACACCAGATAAATATCCAAATTGGTTGGAGTGATGAAGTGAGTGTGATTTTCCAAGCCAGTGATAACAATGTTTATTAATATCAATAGTAAGTACTTGCTGTGTGTTGGAAACCAAGGCTTTATGTTGAACTTCTAATACAGCAGTGTATAACGAGTTGAGTTCATTGACGATTATCATGCGATCATCTGAAACAAGGCGTGGCAATGTGATAGCTACAATAAGTATCAGGATGGACAGAACTATAGCCAATTCGATTAGGGTAAAACCGAGTTTACTTTTTTTCACTCTCGTTATCTGTTATCGGATTATCTGATTCTGTGACGGCATTATCCGCAGCTGCAACTGAAAGTACTTCATCGATACTGGTTAGTCCTTCTTTAATTTTTTCTATACCATCCTGGATAAGTAATTTCATACCTTGTTTTTCAGCTTCTTTTTGAATGAGATGAGTGTCTGCACGATCCATAGTAAGTAAGGCAACCTCAGGTGTCATAGCCATAACCTCAAATATTGCAATACGACCTTTATATCCAGTGTTGCTACAATCTGGACAACCAACGGCTTTATAGAATGTAATTGTATCGGCTTCTTTTTGAGAGATGCCAAGACTTTTGATAAGCTCCGTAGATGGTTTATATTTTTCTTTGCACTTATCGCAAAGCCTACGTACCAAGCGTTGTGCAATGACAGATGAAACTGTTGATGCAATAAGGAATGGTTCAATACCCATGTCTGTTAGTCGAGTAATAGCTCCGGGCGCGCTATTGGTATGGAGAGTGCTGAGTACCAAATGACCGGTTAAAGAAGCTTGAATAGCAATCTGTGCGGTTTCAAAGTCACGCGTTTCACCGATCATGATGATATCAGGATCTTGACGTAAGATTGAACGAAGTGCTGCTGCAAATGTTAATCCAACCTTTGTATTAACTTGCACCTGACTGATGCCAGCTATTTGATATTCAACAGGATCTTCAACAGTAATGATATTAACTTCAGGACGGTTAAGCTTATTTAAAATGGAATACAATGTTGAAGTTTTACCAGAGCCGGTTGGACCAGTTAAAAGGATAATACCATTTGGTCTTTCAATGCTAGAGAGAATAATTTGATAATCTCGTTTGCTAAATCCAAGATTTTGTAAATTGCCAAAAGTTTTAGATTTATCAAGTAATCGCATTACGATACGTTCGCCAAACGTTATTGGTAAAACTGATACACGAATATCGATAGTTTTTTCTGCAACCTTAATTTGAATACGGCCATCTTGTGGCAATCGTTTTTCGGCAATGTTAAGGTTGGCCATAATTTTAATACGAGAAATTAAAGCATTTTGTACACGCTTAGGCGGTGTAAAAGCAACATGCATGACGCCATCGATACGATACCGTACATGAATTTCTTTTTCATATGGCTCTATATGAATATCAGAAGCACCACGTTTGACTGCTTGCAAAAGTATATGGTTAACAAGTTTGATGATTGGAGCTTCTTGTCCCATACCAAGAATATCGGTTTCCTCCATTTCACCAAATTCTAGTGTTGTTTCTTCGGCTTGTTCTTCTTCAGCCAAATCTTCCATCATCTCTTTAGTACCTTCAACCGGATAAAATCGGTTGACGCCATCACTAATGATTTTTTCTGTCGATATTGCTAGCTGTGTCTTTTCGTCGAGCATCATATTGACTTCATCAATAGCCTGATAGTTGAGCGGATCAGCAGTTAAAAGATATACCTTCCCATCTTTTTTAATGGGAGCAATTCTATTAGCACGGAGGAAATTGAATGGGACCTTGCTCATGAGCTTGGGATCAGCATTCTGTTCTGTAATAGTGTCTATATAAGGGAGGTGAAGTTGTGTTGCGACAGCCTGGGCCAGAACCTCAGAAGTTACCAAATTTTCCTTGGCCAGATATTCTTCGAGAGGCTGATTAAGCTCCTGGGCTTTTTGGGTATAGGTATCCCTTTGCTCTGGAGTTAACGCTTTCTGTTCAACAAGAATGTCACCTAATGACTTTAACATATCTTTCAGATCCCTTTGTGATAGCTCTTTTTCGACGCTTCACAACCAACCTAGCAAACTTCTGAGATTATAGGAAGTATAGGAGGTCGGCTTGCTGCAATTATAGCTATCTGTTATACTAAAAAAGATAGAAAATCCCTTCTCAAAGCTAAAAAATAGATAGATGTAAGGAGTGGTTTCATGGCGAAACGTCAGCCGCATTATATGCTCATATTATTATTATCAATATTTTGTATTTTGTTGCTACCGCAGTGTGCAAAACAAAGTAAAACAGATGGCAAGACAAGAGCAAAGATAACTCGTCGACGTTCACGAAATGTTCCAAAACCTCGTGATATTACACGTGGCTTAGCTACATACAAAGAAGCAGCGGCAGAAGATAAGCGTTATCGAGCCGATGAATATGATGTTAAGGGGCCGGCATGGTATCGAGGTATGAGCTTTGCCCAACTGAAAAAACAAAGCCTTGAGTATGAAAAAATGGGGCGTTGGGATCTTGTTGTTAAGTATCTTGATCGTCTTATCAAACTTTCTAATGATCAACGTGAAATCCGTACTATGCGTCTTAAGCTGGCTGATGCAATGTACAATTGGGGTGAATATGAACGAGGAGCTCGTCTTTATACTACGTTTGCAGAACTTTATCCTGGAAGTGAGCAGTCTGAATATGCAGCGTATAAAGCCATTCTTTGTCATAGTAAATTAATTCTTGCGCCAGATCGTGATACATCTGCTGCACGTGCAGTGATTCGTGAAGGGCAAGATTTTCTTAAGCGTAAGGCAGAGGGCAATGTAGCCTACAATCAGGAAGTTGCCGAGCTTATTGAACAAGCATATAAGACCTTGTATATGAGTGAGGTTCTTACTTTCTATTTCTATCTTAATACTAGTAGTTATATATCGGCACAAGGACGATTAGACCATATCAAAAAAGAATTTACTACAGTTCTTCCAGAGCTTGCTCCTGAGATTATCGTTTTAGAGTTTGAGCTTGCAGCAGCTCTTAATGATAATGAGTTGGTACAGAAAAAAAAGCGTGAGCTAAAAAAGAAGTATCCATCCTACAAATCTAAAGAGATTGAAAAACAGGAAAAGCGTAAAAAAATTGACTATGTCAAAAAATTCTAACGTAAATATTTAATTCTGATTTTCTTAAAAACTAATTAAAGTTTTTTTATAGACAATACTTTTCTTTGAGGTAAATTAAATACAAATTGAACATTGTTATTAAATACATCACGTGAGATAATTGTATGATAAAGAAATTAGGATTTATACTCCTGCTGAGCAGTAGTATATCTGCGAATAATCCAAGAAGTGACATTGTTTCTTACTATTTTAATAATGCTACATGGCACGGTGGGGAGCGTTTGCGGCAAGAAAATTTTGATATACTATCTGATGAGTTAAAAAGAGATATTAGAAATCTTGATAGATTTGGTGTATTGCGCCAAGTTAGAGATAATGATAATTGGTCGCGGCTATTGGACGAAGATATGTCTGAAGCGCTTGAAGGAGCAGAACCATATGTTCTACGATCCTATGTAGCAAAAACTGTAATTCAGAATAGTTATGTTGCAGCAACTTCTAAAAACGTTGCTTTATTGGGATGCTGTTCAGATAATATTATAGTGAGAAATATCCCTTTGCTAGGCGGTTTATTGTATACTGGTGCAACAATATATACAACAAAGCAATGCAGACGTATGCGTAGTATGCTATTGGATATAAAACAATATCATCAAAATGGTTATGAAGGCTTACCAGAAACATTGCAACAAGAGTTGGATTGGTATGTAGAACGGAATAATTTTTTTAACAATTTACGTATTGATCCGGTGACTGAATTGGCAAGATTGTTTACAGATAAGGAAGCATTAGAAGCTTGTGTTGATCAAGGAGCTGTGTGCTAAATTAAAGGAAAATATGAATAACTTTATAGTTCGTAATGTTATTGGACTTATTGGTGGGGTTATATTTTTTGCCGTTTATTTTTATGTGCCAACGATTTACTTTTCATTACTATTGGCTTTTATTACAGGTCTCATAGTTCTTTTTGAGTGGAAAAATATTTTCAAATCTAACACGGTTTTGTTTTGGATTATTCTACCTGTATATCCCATTTTGCCATTTATGTTTCTTATCCTTTTAAATCAATCACTACAATATAGAATTTTATTATTATTCCTTTTTATTATAGGATTTAGTTTCGATATTGGATCCTATTATGTTGGTACGTTATTTGGCAAACATAAACTGTGTCCAGTAATAAGCCCAGGTAAAACATGGGAAGGGTTTATTGGGGGTTGCGTGTTTGCAACTTTGACAATGTTGATCTTTTATTATTGGCAAAGATTGACTGGATCCCTCATGCCATTATTTTTAGTAACCTTATTTTTATCGATTATATTATTTTTAGGTGATTTATTTGAGTCTATGTTAAAGCGAAGAGCGAATATAAAGGATTCAGGTGTACTAATGCCAGGCCATGGAGGATTATTAGATCGCTTTGATTCAATTTTATTTGCAAGTTATTTTGTATATTTGTTAAGAGATTGTCTATTGCAGTTAATATATTAATTAAAAAGAAATTAAATCGTTTTTTTAAATTAATAATTTGTACTATAACATTGTTAAGTTGTAAAAAACTTTGATTCAAATGAAAAATAAAAAACTTGAAATGATATGAATTTCTGTGCTATAGTAAATTTGTTCCAAATTAGATTTTTTTAATTCCACAATTTTCTTGGAGGTATCCGTGAAACTTTCTTTCAATGCTTTATTTATTTTTACAATCTTTTTTATGCCTTGCATGAGCTTTGGCGTTGAAGATAAAGGCCTTACCGCAGCACAGGCACTGTTAGCTATAAAAAAAAATAACAATCGTGTTGTTGTTGCCGATCATGACTGTGAACGTGGCTATGTGCCGGCACCAAATGGAACAGAGCGACCAACAACCAAATCAACCCGCCCTGTAACGGCTACTGGCAGACGTCGTAGCTTAGTTGAAGTATTATTTCAAGCAAAAGTTGATGCAGAAAAGCTTCAAACTATAGGACAATAAGAGTAAGTCAACAGTTAAACAAATTAATTTTTTTTACAATATTATTTGGACCAGCTTTGTCTGGTCCAATATTTTGTTGAGCCTATTCCCCATATTTTTAATCATTCGAATATAATTTGCTGCTATTAGATGTAACTGACATACCCGCTTTATTTGCTTTATGAAAACGCATTTATTCAAATATAAATAAAATCATTGAGATTGTAGATAATTCTATGATAAGGTTGAATTGTATTAATTTTTTATTATACAATTTCTATGGGGGTGTGCATGAAAATTGTTTTTAATTTTTTGTTTATTCTGTCATTGTTTCTTGTGTCACATGAAGGTTTTGGAACACCAGAGGGTGGTAAGCGACAGTTTGAAACTCCTCCTCCTCCATCTGTAAGTTCCGAAGAAAGAAAACGACTGATTGAGAAAGTTGAACGTGTGGGGAAAATTTTTGGAGAAAGACAAGAAGAACTTGTCTGCTTAATTTTATCCAAGATGTCTTTGGGTGTTCTTGATCCAGAAATGGAAATGTATGTGGGTGAGAATGGGCAAATTGTTGTTGTTAATCAGCGGGCGCAGATACAGCGACGAGTATCTATGAATGATTTTAATAAATCAAGTGCGTTACAATCTCCTAAGTTAGGTGGTCCTTCTTCAGCACCTCCAGTGTTACAGTTATATTGTCATGCTAATAAAAATCAAAGTAATGAAACCAAAAGACGACGTTCAAATACAGAGCCAGCGATGAGACCTGATTTTAAAGTGGATTAAACTTTTTTAAGATATTGGGCCAGCTTTGTCTGGTCCATTTTTTCTTCCGTGCCTGTTATCATATTCTTAACAGTTGCAGTACGAGTCACTTGTTCATCAGATCCAAGTAGTACGGTATATGTAGCACCCATCTTATTCGCTTTACGCATCATACTTTTAACCGAACCTTCAAACAAAATATCGCATGAAAGTTTGTGGGTATGTAAATTTTGTGCGATCAACAATGCCAAAGTTTGTTGTTCTACGGCAAGCGGAATGAGAATAGTTAACGCCGCTGGTTGTGGTAATGCAAGTTTATCCTTGATCGGCTCTAGTACCATCATCAGACGTTCTATACCAATGGATGCCCCGATTGATGGTTGATCTTCTTTTCCACCAATTGTTTTAACAAGATTATTATAGCGACCACCGCCACAGAATGCGTTCTGTGAACCGAGATTTGAACTAACGAACTCGAATACTGTCTTGCTATAATAATCAAGACCACGAACCAATTTTGGGTCTATAGTATAAGAAACAGAAAGCAGAGTTAACTGCTCTTGCAATTGTTGCCATTCTTCAGCTGATTCTGTTAAATGGTCAATAATTTTTGGAGCTTTTTTATAAAGTGACTGACAGGTTTCATTTTTACAATCAAAGACACGTAAAATATTGCTAACTTTACGTACAGCACATGTCTTACATGCTTTGTCTATGACACCATCAAGATACTTATCGAGTATTACAACATAAGCATGTCGTTCTTCAGGTGTACCCAAAAAGTTAATTATTAATGCATATTCACTAAGACCAAAGCTATCAGAGAATAGAGAATCGAGCATTTTGATACATAATGCATCCTCTGCAATAGCATTAGAGCCGATTACTTCTAGATTGAATTGATGAAATTGTCTATAACGACCTTTTTGTGGACGTTCATGACGGAACATTGCGCCCCATGAAAAGACTTTCCATGGCGTATGTTGAATACTATTTTCTATAAATGCACGAATAGTAGAAGCTGTTGCTTCTGGACGTAAGCAAATGTTATCGCCATCAGGTCCAGTGTTTACGGTGTACATTTCTTTCGATACGACATCAGTTTCGGTTCCTAATGAACGCTTGAAAAGCTCTGTAGGTTCTAAAATTGGTGTTGCAATCTCCGAAAAATTATATTGCTCACATTGTTGTCGTGCTTTATCGATAATAAAATTAAATAATTGAAGATCGATAAAGTCTTGTGTGCCTTTAATTTTATTCATAATTTTTACAAATCCTCTTCTTGGCCATAAGATGGGTCGACTGGTGTATCGACACCCATAGGTCCGTTTGCTAGCCCACGTATAAATTGATATACATATGGATTATCACATTCCCAAATATCTTTAGCTTCGCCAAAGTAGCGAATTTTACCGGCATTGAGAAGTGCAACATAATCAGCGTATTTAAAAATTTCAACATCATGAGATACAACAACAGATGTAATTTGAAATCGTTTTTGCATGTCTGCCATAAGTTCGTGAACGATGCGTGATGTTATGGGATCTAGGCCGGTTGTTGGTTCATCATATAAAATAATTTCGGGATTACGAACCAATGTTCGTGCTAAGCCAACACGCTTTTTCATACCACCGGAAAGTTCGTTAGGATACTTGTACAAAATTTCCTGTTTCAAGTTAACCAATGATATTTTTTCACGAACAATTTTAATGATCTCTTCCATTGGCATATTGTTGTGTTCAAGTAATGTAAGACCAATATTTTCCAAAACATTAAGAGAATCTAATAATGCTGCAAACTGGAAAACATAACCGAACTTTTTATACATTTTTTGTAGTTCGGTTTCATTCAACTTGGTAATATCTACGCCATCAACGATAACTTTTCCAGAAGTTGCTTTAATTAGGCCAATAATCTGTTTAAGAAGAACAGACTTTCCTTCTCCAGAGCGACCGATAATGACGGTCATTTTATTTTTAGGGATCTCAAGATTAACACCATTGGTTATCCAGCGATTTCCAAATTTTTTGCGTAAGTTAATAATCTCTATCATCTTTTTCCTTAACTCAACGGACCAAAGAGGATGATTGCTAAAAAGTAGTTGGCGATGATAATCAATATGGAACTAAGTACAACGCTTTGTGTTGTTGATATACCAACACCACGAGCGCCACCAGCTGTTGCATAACCTTTGTAACATCCAACGGTAGCCATAATTAGACCAAAAATACTTCCTTTAATTAGTCCACCAATAATATCATACATTTCAACCATTTCTTTAATGCCTGAGGTATATTGCTCTGTAGTTAGTCCGAGAACTTTGGTTGATACAAGATACCCACCAAGTACCCCAAATATTATGGAAAAGAGCGTTAAGAAAGGAAGAATAATTGTAGCAGCTAATACACGTGGGATAATGAGATACTGAAAAACATTAATACTTAATGTTCTTAATGCATCAATTTGTTCTGTGATTGCCATTGTTCCAAGCTCGGCTGTTATAGATGAGCCTGCACGAGCTGTAACCATAAGTCCTGTAAGAACAGGACCTATTTCACGAGCCATACTTAATGCGACCACTGGTCCTAAAAATTCTTCTCCACCAAATTGTTTGAAACCTTTATAGCTTTGTACTGCAAGTACCGCGCCTGCAAATGTACCGGTAATGACGGTAATAATTAGTGAATTAACACCGATCCTATCCATTTGTTCAAAAAGCTTGGTGATTCGAAGTTGTGTTGAAATAAGTGTACGAACTGTCGTAACGAAAAATAAAATAAATGTGCCAATAGAGCCACAAAGATTAAGACTCGTCTGACCAATCCAATTAATAATTTGAATTATCAAAAGAGCTCCTTTATTTTAAGTCTTATTCGCCTTGAATTGGTTGCTGTGAAGTTGGTACATGATAGCTTGCAAATGATGATACATGATGTGTTCGATAATATGCTAAGCCAAATGATCCAAACATGATAATTATGCCCAAAATCCAGGTAGCTTTTTGAAATATATCCTGACCACCAGATCCGCCAAATAATTGTTGTTGACTACCACCCATAGCACCAAGCCCCATGCTACCTTTACCTTTTTGAAGTAACACAAGAAGTACAATTAATACTGAGCAAAACACAAATAACGTAGCAAGTAAACCATATAACATTTTATTTCTCCATGCATGTATTTAGGATAACCATTTTTATGTATTATACTATTTTTTCCAGCTCTTGGATATCGGTACTTGCTTTTCCTATCAGAAAGCCATCCAAGTTTTCAATTTCTTTTAACGCTTCACTCGTTTCACTTGTAATACTTCCACCATAAATCATGCGTATATCAGTCGATTCAAAACAACTTTTGATGAAATCTATTGCTTTGATAATTTGAGTATTCGTTGGTAATATTCCTGTCCCAATGGCCCAGATAGGTTCATAGGCTATTATTGGTTGAAGATTATTCATATTTAACTTCAAGATGGATTCAAGTTGATTTTTGATTACTTGATTTGTTTGGAGCGCTTCCCGTTGTTCATGTGTTTCTCCAACACAAATAATAGGAGTGATACCTTGTGAAATAAGAACTTGTGCCTTGTCGGCAATAATTCCATCGCTTTGATGATTTCGTTGTTCACTGTGTCCAATAATACAATAATCACATCCTAGCTCTTTCAGTGAACTAGCGGATACTTGGCCAGTATAAGCCCCGGTTAATTCAGGGGCACAGTCTTGAGCACCAAGCTTAATATCCGTATCTTTCAACCAAGCATTGATGGTTGTGATTTCAGTAAAAGAAGGACAAATAACTACACTTTTATTAACGCTTAAGGAAACTAGTTGGTTCTTATATTGAGTCATCCAGGTGCTTACTTCGTTGTGTGTAAAGTAAGCTTTCCAATTTGCGATATACAAAAATTCTTTTATCATCGGCGGCCTTTTTTCTTAGCTTTAGTCTAGACCTGCTTTGACAAATATTCAACTAGCAGTTATAGTTATTTGAATCTTTAAACAGAAAGTTATAATCATCATGAAGTTTTTATACAACCTTTTATTACCCATTCCTGCTTGTTACTAAAAGCTCTTACGTTAACAAGACCAAGAAGTACGTTCGTACTCATTCTCACAAAGTAGTCTTCGTTTATAAGCATCCATCACTACCCATTCTTTGCTACATGCCTTTTCAAGCAAGCACTTGTAAAAAATTTATGCAAAGATCATGAACATGTTGCTCAAGGATTACTTTTTGCACTATGGTCATGGGAAAAGTATTGGCAGGTTCAAGAAGTTTCTCAACATTATAATAACCCACGAAAGCTTTTTTTAACTTTCTTTTGGGAAGCTGCAACGATGCAGGCTGCATACAATTTTAGAAGTTGGGCTTTTGAGCATAAAAAAGTTTATAACTTAACAAATCAAACCAATGTCTATTACAATCAAAAATGATTGAGAAGCTACTTTTTATGTAGTTCTTCTCGTGCTAAAAATAACTCTATTGCTTTGCGATCATTGGTTCCTATCAAGATTGCATCAGCAAGTTGCAAATTGTCACCCGATTCTAATGTTTCTGGCAAAATGCCAATGAGTTTTGCCAGTTTATCAAGTTCATTATCAGTTGGTTTTACTCCAGACCCACGTAAACGAGCTGGAACATGTATAAACATGCCACTCCTTACATTAGCTATAGCGACTCCATATTTTGGAAGACCATTAACAGTTCCATGTTCTTTAAAAGAACGAATTGCGTGGTTATCAAAAATATAAAGTTGTATTCTATTGAGTTGGCTTGTTTTGTCTTGAGCTGCTGCGAGTAATCTTTCAGCTGCAGATTCAGATTTATCTGTTGCGGGACCTTCGATTACGGCTTGAATGCAACTAAAACTTAGAAGCGTAGAAATAAGCAGTAGTTTTTTCATTTTCTTCCTATGACCTGGATACCCCGTGGTTCACCTCGGGGAGGTATTTCAGCCAAAGTAAAAATGTAATTTTGCTTGGCTGATTGACTGTATTTTAACTGGTAAAAATATAGCATATATGGTAGCATAAATATAGCTTAAAAGAGTATGTAATTGAAGATAGGCAGATGGCACAAAAAACAGTTGTGTTTCCACTTAATCTAAATGAGCAACAAAAAGAAATATTAATTCAGACGATTAAACTATTTTCACAAGCATACAACGCTTGTTTAGACTACGCTTGGTCGATGGACCATCCGGTAAAAAAAGAGCTGCATGAAAAAACATATTACTTCTTAAAAGAATTATTAGGCCTTAAATCCCAATATCTATGTGTAGCTCGTGATACAGCATGCGAAACAGTGCTTTCAGTAAGAGCTCGCTTGCGTAAAGGCAAGAAGGCATCTAAGCCTCAGTCTGGCTTGGTACCAATACGTTTAGATAAAAATACTCTATCGTTTGATAAAACACGAGAAACAGCTTCGATAACTACTCAAGGCAAGAGAATCAAAGTACCGTTGCTATGGCATAAACATGCAAAAAGGTTTGAGCAATGGCATTGTCAGTCAGGTAGGATTGGCTTTGATAGTCGTGGACGGTTAGTCTTATGGCTGACATTTGTAAAAGAAGTTGAAAAGCCAGAAAGAACCGGTAGAGTTATCGGTATTGATAGGGGTATTAAGCATGCCTTTGTTACATCAGACAATAAGTTCTATGAAGAAGGAGAATCGAAAAATAAAGAAAGATTATATTATTTATTGATTTCACGATTACAATCCGCAGGCACGAAATCTGCCAAACGACATCTTAAGTGGCTATCAGGCAGAGTGAGACGGTTTAAGGTAAATTGTGATCACCGACTAGTAAAGATGCTCTTTGCGACTCTGAATCCAGGAGATACGCTTGTACTTGAAAAATTAACTGGCATTAGAGATAGTTGTGGAACCAAGGGCAAGGCTCGGAAGAAGCATCGAAAGTATCTCAATAGATGGAGCTTTAAAAGGCTTGCAGATATTATTACATCCTTTGCAGAGCTTCTCGGAGTATATGTAGAGTATGTTGATCCTCAATATACATCACAACAGTGCCCTCAGTGTGGAATTGTAAAAAAAAGTAATAGAAAGAATCAATCCACTTATAGATGTTCGTGTGGTCTTGAGCTCAATGCAGATCTCAATGCAGCTCGGAATATAAGTAGGAGATGGTGTATGGCCAATGGCTATGCATCTGGGCACCAGTCAATTGGCCTACTGTAGCAAGTTAATTCCTTAGCTACAAGCTCCCTCCTTTAGGGGGGAGTAGTTGACGATTTTTCTTATGTGATTATTTAGTTAGATATTTTTTTACTAATTCTTGTAATAATTTAGGATTACCTTTACCTTTGGTTTCTTTCATAGCCATACCGACAAAGAAACCAAGAATGCGGTCTTTACCAGCTTTAAATTGTTCAACTTGTTCTGGATTAGCTTCAATAATTTCTGCAACAATTTTTTCAAGTTCATCGGCAGAACCAATTTGCTCAAGGCCTTTTTCTTTGACGATATCTATTGGATTACCACCAGTTTTAGCCACAATTTCAAACACTTCTCGAGCGGCACTACTATTAATTTTGCCTGTTTCTAATAGCTCAATAATTTGTGCTAATCTTTCTGGGGTAACATTAAAGTCGCTAAAAGTAAGTTTTTGTTCTTTAAGATAACCAAGAACATCGCGAAGCACCCAGTTGATGATTTGCTTACTTCTGAATACTTTGATTGTAGCTTCAAAATACTCTGCAATTTCTGGATTATCTATTAAAATATCAGCTTCATATTCAGAAAGATTATATTCGCGAATTAAACGATCAAATTTATGTGCTGGGAGTTCCGGCATGCCACTTGCAATACGTTCAATCCATTCTGTACCAACTTCAATAAGTGGCAAATCTGGTTCTTGGAAATAGCGATAATCTGCTGCTTCCTCTTTAGAGCGCATAGGGAAAGATTGTTTTTTATTGGTATCCCACAGACGTGTTTCCTGTATAATTCTACCACCAGATTCAAGCGTCTCTATTTGACGCTGTATTTCATATTCAGTTGCATCACCAATGAATTTGAATGAGTTAATATTTTTAAGTTCACAACGAGTTCCAAGCTTCTTTTCTCCTTTTTTACGAACGGAGATATTTGTATCAGCTCGAAAAGCTCCTTCTTCCATGTTACCAGAACAAATTCTTAAATACGTAACGATGTTGCGCAATGCTTTTAAGTATGTTTTTGCTTCATAAGTACTTGAAATATCTGGATAGGTAACAATTTCCAATAATGGTGTGCCAGCACGATTAAGATCTACAAAGCTTTCATTGCTATTTGTTGAATGAATATTCTTACCAGCATCTTCTTCAATATGAATTCTCATTAAACGAATATTTTTAATAGAACCATTTTCTAATGTGATAGGAACATAACCTTCTGTGCAAATTGGATGTGCACCTTGTGTAATTTGGAAGCCTTTTGGAAGATCAGGATAGAAGTAATGTTTTCTGTCAAAATGTGATAAATGACTAATGGAACAATTGGTTGCCAATCCGGCAAGTATAGCTTTTGTTACCACTTCTTTATTAAGTACTGGAAGTACTCCAGGATAGCCAGAACATATTTGGCAAATATTTGTATTTGGTTGATCTGACACTGTGTTTAAGCAGGAACAGAAAATTTTACTTTTTGTTTGTAATTGAACATGAACTTCAATACCAATGGTGGTTTCATAGTCCGTATACGTATCTAAAATTGAAGGTGTTTTTGACATAATATCAACACGTCCTTAAGAATTTATTGTAATATTTACCATTAAGTATACCAAGAGTCAGAAAAACAGACAAATCTGTTGGCTAAGACTCGAGCCTGTGATCATTAGTTTCTAGTTTATTATCTACAGCTAATGTCAATGTACAGTTATTGTTTTTTTCCAAATCAAGAATGGAATTATATTCCGTATGATTAAGGAAATCAAACATGATTGGGTTGATATAGAGCGTGTAAGCTGTTTTACTCTGGGCTTCAAGGTCGGCTTTAACTTGTCGTAAAATGCTGTAGCACTGAGTTCGTGTTGATTTAACGACGCCAAGTCCTTTACAACAAGAGCAGGTTTGTGTTAATTGTTGTTGTAACGTTTTTCCAGAACGTTTACGAGTCATCTGAACAAGACCAAACTCTGATACTTTCAATACCACAGATTGGAATTTATCGTATTCTTTAAGTCGT
Source organism: candidate division TM6 bacterium RIFCSPHIGHO2_12_FULL_36_22 (assembly GCA_001771315.1). Classification (GTDB taxonomy): domain Bacteria; phylum Babelota; class Babeliae; order Babelales; family UBA12409; genus 2-12-FULL-36-22. Next base: position 42,773 of record METK01000019.1, on the reverse strand, counting down.
TGCTCTAAATGTCGATATAGCTTTTGCCTATTAGAATTGCTAGACATATCAATGAAGTCAATAACAATGAGACCACCGATGTTTCTTAAGCGTAATTGGCGAACAATTTCCTGTGCAGCTTCTAAATTAGTTTGCAAAATTGTGTCTTCAAGGTTGCTTGAACCAGTGAATTTACCTGTATTAACATCGATAACTGTCATAGCCTCGGTTGTTTCAATAATGATTGATCCACCAGATTGTAAAGACGTCTTTTTTTGTAAGGCCTCATGAATTTGTTTTTCAATACCATACTTATCAAATAGGGCAGGGGGTTCAGAATAGTACTTTATTTTATGGGTATATTCTGGAGCGATTTCTTTTATAAACTCGTATATTTGATATTGGGTTTCTTTATTATTGACGATTATGCTATCAACATCATCATCAAGATAGTCACGAACTACTTGTAAAGGGAGTCCTACATCAGTATGAATTTTTTCTTTTGGTTCAGCTTTGGCATATTTTTGTAAAATTTTGTTCCAAGTATGAACGAGAAATGTAAGGTCGTTGATAATTTCTTTATCACTTTTATGCTCGGAAGAAGTTCTAATAATGCAACCCATGCCTTCAGGAAGATTGTTACGAAGTAATTCTTTAAGGCGCTGACGTTCATTGCGATCTTCTATTTTTTTAGAAATTCCGATACGTGGAATGTTTGGCATTAAAACAATAAAGCGACCAGGCAGCGTAAAGCATGTTGTAAGTTTTGCACCTTTTTCATACACCGGTTCTTTATTAACCTGTACGATAATAGGTTCACCTTCCTTGAGAATTTTTGAAATGTCAGCCGGACGTTTGTTGCGGATGGGTTTTTTTTCTTCTTCTTCTTCATCTTCTTCGATTACAATAGATTCGCCCATTCGTGTTAGGGCAAGCTCTCTATCAATTTCTGATATATGCAAAAATCCAGCTTTTTCCTTGCCGATATCGACAAATGCTGTTTGAATTCCGGGTAATACTTTTGTAATAACACCTTTGAAAAATGAGCGTTCTAAATGCTCTGTCGTGCGTGGCTCAAAATAAACATTTTGCAGCCGATCATTATCCGTGATGGCCGCACGAGCTTGCCACGGATTTTCGCTAATTAAGATTCTTTTCATTAATATATATTTTCCTGTATTTTTTTCTCTTTTACTTTTTAAAAGTTGTTTTTCTTTACTATACCCTATATTCTATGCAATTGATACAGTTCCTCCCGTTGGGGGGTTTGACCTAGAGGAGTTAGAATGGACAAACGTTTTTATGTATATTTGCTGCTATTGCTTGGATTGGCTGGTTGTGGCAAGCAAAAACAAAAAGTTAGCCGTGGTGCCGCCGGTTCTCAAGCTGCTGGATCAGCACGAGTGAGCAAATATGATGACCAGATTGGTGCATTTGTCTTAGAAGATGACACAGATTTCGATATTTTTGGTGAAGATGCTGGTGCAGCGGCAAAACAACTAAAAGCTGAGGCAGATCAATTTGCATGGCAGGAGCTCGAGGATGTCGATCAAGAAAATGGACAGGTAATTCAATTTGAATACGATAGTGATGAAATACAGCCATCAGAGCGGAATAAGCTTAAAAAGAATGCCAAAGAAGCCAAACAGGCTGTATCTGTTGGGGCCATTGTACTTATTGAAGGACATGCATGTTTGATTTCTCACTCAGAGGTATATAATACAGCCTTGTCTCACCGTCGAGCAGAAAACGTTGCCAAAGAATATCAAAAGCTAGGTATTCCTCGAAAAAACATGAAAATAGTGGGTCGTGGTGCATCCAAAGCGATTTGTTTTGATGATGAAAAGGAAGCTCAATCAGTTAATAGGCGTGCAGAGACGAAATTTGTCTACTCAAATATTGATTAAAAGATAGCTTGTTTTTCTAATAGGATATAATCTGATGATGTGATCGAATAATTGTCTTGGTTACGTCATATTCGATACAATTGATTGATAATATGGATTATAAAAATTGAAAGAAAAAACATGAAAAAGGTTTTTTTTGTAGCTATTCTTTTTTTGATTTTGAATGTTGATGCTGGTAGTTTTCTTTTTCCTGACAAAATTTCAACCGAAAATGATAGTGATTATAATACAAATTGTTTATGTGTAAAAATGGATACAGATGAAGCAATCGAATCAGCTGATTATCAAATATTGGAGAGGTTGTGTAATCGATTTGATGTAGTGAGTAAAGCTGCTCAAGTATCAGAGGATGACCTTCAAGCTTTTTTAGAAATGACCGATGCACAAAATGAAAAAGAATTAGAAGTTACAGTGTTGCAACAATTGCATGATTGTAAACAAACAGTAGCAAATGTTGCAAACATTGAATCAAATTTTTTTAATGCTTGGCTTATGATCAGAATGCGGGATCGTGCATTAAGGAATAGAGTATTACATCCAAATGGGCTCAGTCAATCTTCTAATCATCAAATTGCTGGCTCCTGGTCAGTTAGTTATAATTATTGATGCGATAAAAGTATCATCTGGATCGTGCTTGGAAGTGCCACCCAAAAACAATATAAAAATGTTTTATAAGATGCATTAGAGCATTTTAGGTAATTATTTTCCGATACAAAATTCTTTAAAGATAGCATCCATGCTATCTTTGGTAATTGTCTTACCAGAAAGTTCACTGAGTTGCTCAAGAGCTTCCTTTAAATGCAATGAAAGTAATTCATAATCGATATGTTGTTTTATATTTTCGTTAATAGTTTCAAGTTGCTTTTTAAGAACAGACAACAAATTGAATTGTCGTTTGTTAAGCAAGAAAGGCGATTCTAGTGTTGCTGTAAGTTTTGCAATTTTGTTATCTATTGCTTGTTCCAAGACGTCAAGATTTGTCTTATTTTTGCTTGATGTTGCAATTGAATTATTAAGCAACAATAATGACTTACTTGGGAGATCTGATTTAGTTGTTACAGAAATTATTTTTGGTTCATATTGTTTAAGTAATTGTGAATAGATTTCAGTTTCCTGTCCAGACAATTTCTGTGTACCATCTGCAACTAATAAGACAATATCCGCCTTGTGCGCTTCTTGCAGTGCGCGGTTAATGCCCTCTTGTTCAATAGTATCTTCTGATTTTCTAAGACCTGCTGTATCTACGAATGTGACATAAAAATTTTTGCGGTAGACGCCAGCTTCAATTGAATCACGTGTTGTGCCAGCAATGTTTGTTACAATTGATCTGTTTTTATTGAGTAATGCATTAAAGAGAGAAGATTTACCGGCATTTACTGTTCCAATAAGTGCGATGCGAATGCCTTCACGAATTTGTTGTTGAATATCAAATGTTTTTTGAACTTCAATAATTTTTAATTGAAGTTGTTCTAAGAGTTGTCGTATTTGTTTATCAAATTCCATCTCTTCATCAATGAATTCAAAGCTTGCTTCAGAAAGAGCGATGCAATGTAGTAAATCTTTTTCAATATCACCAATCCAGCGTGAAAAACCACCATCAAGTTGCGCTAATGATTGTTGGAGCATGTATTTATTTTGTGCATGAATGAGCTCATTGATCGCTTCTGCCTGTACGATATCAATTTTACCATTTAACACTGCACGTTTGGTAAATTCGCCTTCTTGAGCTAGTCGAGCTCCATGCGTAATAGCTTGTTCAATGATAGCTTCGATAATGAATGGATTATTATGACACGTGATTTCAACAGTATCTTGTCCGGTGAACGTTTTTGGTCCACGTAATAAAGTAACCATGACATGATCGATGATCGTATCATTCTTGCATATAGTTGCATAATGTACGGTATGAGAATCAAGGTCTGTAAGTTTTTTCTTCGATGCAAAAGAGATAAATTTATCAGCTACGGCAATTGTGATATTGCCAGATAGCCGTATAATAGCTAACGCACCAGTGCCAGATGGCGTTGATTGTGCAACAATAGTCTGCTCGTCTTGAGCTATAAACGTATTCACATAACCTCCCAGTATACGATTATTGCTTATCTTGGGTCTTTTTTGGACGATGATAATAGCGGCGTCTTTTTTTAGATCTTTGTTGTTGTTCACCTTGAACACTATTAGGCTGTTGTTCAGTTCGTGGTTGCTCTGGACGAGACTGTTCCACGCGTGGTTGTTGTTCCGTACGATGAGGTTGTTCTATTCGACGAGGATGTTCGGTACGCGGTTGTTGTTCCGTACGACGTGGCTGCTCTACTCGCGATTGACGTTGACCATCACCTTCTTGAGGATGTTTTTGAGGTTCTGGGCGTTGTTGTGGACGCGGTCCTCGAGATTCTGGATATGTTTTAGGTTGATCTGTACGTTGTTGTTGACCGCCATGTCGTTGACGTTGCTTTTGTGGATATGGTCGTCTACGTGGTTCAGTTTTACCTTCAGCAGGTTGTTCATGGAATTTTAAACAAATTTTAGCTTGTTTGGTTGTTAGACCAAAAAAATTTTTAACAGGCTGCTCTAATATAGAGACGGTAAACTCGAGTGGATTGCCTGCTTTTTGTAGTCCTCGCTCAATCGCCTTTATGATTGATGAGGCCTCTTGAATAATAGATTTCATTGGAAAAATACCTTTTTCTGTCCCTTGTATTATTAATGGGATATTACAGATTCGATTCTAGCTAGGATTCTTTTTTGTGACAAGGAACGATTTCGTTTTGCTTGATTTAGCCCATCCCCCTAGGCACTCTATACATTTCTAAAATAACAAATGAATGAGATTTTAGCAAAACTGGAGCGGGAAACGGGTGTCGAACCCGCGACCTTTGCCTTGGCAAGGCAACGCTCTACCACTGAGCTATTCCCGCATCACTTTGTATATATAGAAAATGGTACCAAAACCAGTTATATTGTCAACGTTCTTATCTGCATTATACTGTAAACAGTAGAGCGAAAGGAAATTCATCTATGATAAGTGCTTTAAAAGGCATTATTAAATCGGTTGATAATACGATGATTGAGGTCCAGGTAGAGCAAACTGGTATTACATTTGCCTTGGCAGTTCCTGCTAGTGTAGGACCTTCTGTTGGTAAAGCAATAGAGCTGGTTACTTATATGCACTGGAGTCAGGATAATGGTCCAAGCCTGTTTGGATTTGAGACGCGTGCCCAGCGTGAGATGTTTTCAATAGTTTTAAGCTGTAATGGTGTCGGTCCAAAGATGGCTTTATCGCTTCTTAATGAACTTTCACCAGAACAATTAGTACATGCTGTTACAAGTCATGACTTTAAAGCTCTGAGCAAAGTAAGTGGCATCGGACCAAAAAAAGCGGAACAGATTGTTATTCAACTTCATAGCAAGGTCAAAAAACTGACCAATCTTCCAGGACAAGAATTTGGTGGGGCTACGCATCTAATTACCGTTTCAGATGCATTATCATCACTCAATTATTCAAAGCCAGAGATTGTTCAAGCAATGGCTCACTTACGAGAACAAAAGGATCATGATGCATCGAAATTTGATGTTCTCATGAGACAAGCTTTAGCCTTTTTAGCAAAAAAAGTGTAATCTAAGAACTTTAGATAGATATAAATATTCAATAAAGAAAAAAAATAATTATGAATTGGTTTTGTTTTTTTGAAATGATAGATGGCTATTTGGCTTTTCCAGCGCTAACCTTGTTTTTGGCTACTGGTGTCATTCTGACTATTCAGACTAGATTTATTCAATTTCGTTCTGTTAGACGATTTATCAGGATCATTGCAGGTGGTCCGAAAGAAGAGCGCGAAGCTGGTATTAAAACTGTTAGTCCCTATAAGGCACTTTTTACTGCAATGGCCGGTACCATTGGTATGGGAAACATGGTTGGTCCCACTGTTGCTATTTTAATGGGTGGTCCAGGTGCATTATTTTGGCTTGTTGCCTATTCAATAATTTCATGTGTTACCAAATATGCAGAAGTTTCATTTGCCTTACACACACGAGATACAACAAAAACCGGACAAATTCTTGGTGGTCCAGCGCAATATTTAAAACTTATTAGTAATAACCTTGCTCATTGGTATGGATTTAGCACGGTTTTTCTTTTCGCGGGTTGGTCTGGATTGCAAACCAATACATTAGCAGCGATCTTAGTTAATGAGGGTATTGTTCATTGGGTGACTGGATTAGGACTTGCTGTGATTGTTTTGGTTGTATTGATAGGTGGTATTCAACGTGTTGGTTCATTTACTACAAAAATAGTTCCTATCATGTTCTTCCTTTATGTCTCATTTGCATTAACAATTTTATTTTATGATCCATTTGCATTGTGGGCTGCTATAAAGTTGATGTTCAAGTATGCCTTTGTTCCAGCAGCACCAATTGGTGGTTTTATTGGAGCATCACTTTTTAGCGCCGTTCGTATTGGTACTCATCGTGCAGCATATATTACAGAATGTGGTATTGGTACTTCCTCTATTGCGCATTCATTTGCAGATGTTAAGCGGATATCAGATCAGGCTATTATGGCAATGTATTCTGTATTTGCGGACACATTTTTGTGTTTGATTTCAGGTCTTATTGTTTTACTTACAGGGCTATGGCAACAATGTGGATTTACATCGACCATGACGTATCAAGCATTCAGTGCTTACTCTCCTTACTATGGTAAGTATATTCTTGTTATAAGTGTTATCTTTTTTGTTATTACGACACTTATAGGCAATACCTTTAATGGTAGTCGTTCGTTTGCATCGTTTAGCCAATATCGATTTATGAACTCATATTACGTTTTTTCAGCAGTTATAATTTTCTTTGGTGCGCTTGTGCCAGTCCCATTTGTTTGGAAAGTTATGGATGTTGTATTGGTGCTTGTAGCGATACCGCACTTAATTGGTCTTTTAATGATCGCATGGCGCTATCCACAGATGCTAAAAAAGTAATATAACTCAAATCAAAGTGTTGAAAATAACAAATCGTTAATTATGCTAATCACGCAGTTAGGTGCGTAAATAGCATAATAATTAGTGGGAATTAGCTGTAATATTGTGCTATTTGCGTAGTCGACTACTTAAATAGCACAATATTTCTTGTTTTTATCGGTTGTTTGATGTTAGAATAAATAAAAAGCCTTAATTTAGCATAAAGGGAGGTTTGAATGATTCTAAAAAGAAATTTGACTGATACTCTTCTGAGATTTTCAAAGTTTCCTGTTGTCGGTGTATTTGGGCCGAGACAGTCTGGCAAGACAACTTTGGTTAAAAACGTTTTCAAAAACCATACATATTTAAATTTTGAAGATCCTGATACAAGAGATTTTGCTGCTTCGGACCCGAAAGGCTTTTTAAAAGAGTATGAAAATTCGCATGGGATTATTTTAGATGAGTTTCAATATGTGCCACAAATACTTTCTTATATTCAACTTGAATCGGATGCAAAAAGCAGACCCGGTTATTTTGTAGTAACAGGATCGCAGAATTTTTTGATGAATCAAGCCGTTACTCAGTCTCTTGCTGGAAGAATTGGTATTTTAACATTACTTCCTTTATCTATTAACGAACTTGAAAGAAATGAAATTTTGCCGGTATTAAATCAATTAATCGTTAAAGGAGGTTATCCTAGGATTTATACAGAAAATTTTAGCAATGAAGAATTTTATCCATCATATATCCATTCTTATGTAGAGCGTGATATACGCCAGTTAATTAATGTAGAAAATTTAAGTAAATTTAGAAAATTTATGAAGCTATGTGCAGCTAGAATAGGTCAACTTCTCAATGTAACTGATTTAGCAATGAACTGTGGCATTACCCAAAAAACAGCAGAGAGTTGGCTTTCTATTCTTGAAGCAAGCTATATTATTTTTTTATTGTCTCCTCATCATGAAAATTTTAATAAGCGTGTCATAAAAAAACCTAAATTATTTTTTTATGACACAGGTCTTGCAGGTTCACTTTTGGGTCTAACATCAGCTAAAGAGATGGGGATTAGTTCCTTTAGGGGACATCTTTTTGAGAATTTGATCATAGCTGATTTTTACAAACAATTTTATAACCAAGGATTGCCGGTTCCGTTATATTTTTGGCGAGATAAAAATGGATATATTGAGATTGATTGTATTGTAAATCAAGGGACACGATTGGTGCCTATAGAAATAAAATCTGGTGCAACGATTCAAAGCAATTTGTTTAATAGTTTAGAAAGATGGAATGAGCTTGCTCAAGCTGATCCAGCAAATGGATATCTTATATATGGGGGAGAGCTCACTCAATCGCGTCAAAAAGGAAATATTGTTAGTTGGGAAGAGGCAGGAAGTTTAATAAAAAATTTGTAATTATTTAAGTTGTTTTAAAGGCAATTTATTTTTGGTATATTTTCCTTTATATTCTATACATTAAATGAGGATCTTTATATGCAGAGTTCTTTTTTGCGCTCGCTGTTTTTTATTTTTGTTTGTTCGGTTAATATGCATATTTTAGAGAGTATTCCAGAGTATCATAAGAAGGGACAACAATTGTTAGTTCGTTCTAAATTTTCACAAAATTCAGATGGAATAATTCGTGTACAAGATGAGCCGAAGGAGTTGGCGAAGCTAGCAGATACAGTTAGGCGGAATGAGCCTGAATTGGCACTTTGGTTAGCCCAAAGGAGTTTAGAGTATGCGGATGAGCCAGCTACATGGAAAGTATGGAGTAGATGCATTCGAGGAGTGCCATCGAAAGAGATTCAGGAATGGGTTATATCAAAAGACTCTCTGAATGGCTATCGCACAATTCAATGGTTTTTTTGTGGTGAAGACGGTTTGTTTTGGTTTACATATGCCAAGGATAAATATAAAGCTTTAGATACTAGAGCTAGCAACGCTGAAAAACGTGGTGAATATGAAAAGGCCTTATCGTTTTATACCAAAGCTACTGAACATGGAACGGCAGAGCAGCAACTTAAAGCGCATATGCATATAGTTAGATTATCACTTAGAAATCTTATTCCACCAAGTGATACTTGGGCTAATTGGGATAATAATGCTGTTGATACAGTTATACAAAGTGACTCCTGTTATCAAGAAATAGAGAAGCTGTTAGATCGATCGCATAGTGAGATAAAGAAGTTTTTAAGTAAAAAAAATTCTTGAACTAAAAAGCTTGCGCATTCTCGCTCCTTTAGGGGCGAGTAGTTTACATTGTCCTTTAAATAAAAAAGCGGACCATTTTTCGGTCCGCTTTTTTATTTAATTTTTATCTAATTTTATGGAGTTCAACATCAAAAATTAGATCAGCATTTGGTGAAATAATACCGCCTGCACCACGAGCACCATAAGCAAGATCGGACGGAATATATACACGACGCTTTTCGCCAACTTTCATATCAAGTAAAGTTTCATCCCAGCCGCGAATAACTTGGCCAATACCTGCTGTAAATACAAATGGTTCACCACGGTCGATGCTGCTATCAAACTTAGCTCCTTGTTTATCTTCGCCTTCATTGAGCCAGCCTGTATAATCGACTTCCACCATTTGTCCTCTTTGAGGTTTTACAGCACCTTCAGGGGCTTCTTTGAGGACTTCGTATCTAAGGCCAGATTCTGTACGTTGCATGGTTGGGATTCCTTTCTTTTCTACCATTTCTTTTTTGTCAGCAAATTCTTTCTTTTCTGCAACTTCTTTTTTTTCGCTTTGGCATGAGCATGAACTCAATAATAACGTTAATGCTAAAGTGCTAAACATTTTTTTTGTTTGTTTCATCAATCTCCTATAACTGTTTTTCTTTGAGTATATCTTGTAATGGTAACATTGTCTCATCGCTTTGCAATTTATGTAGCTGTAGTCCAAGTTCGACAATGATATCAATAAAATCCATAGGTTTGATTCCAATTTCAGCAGCCTGATGGAAGAGACATGTAGCAGGCGTCATGCCTGGAAGTGTATTTGCTTCAATAAAGACGATACGTTCTTTTTTGGTAGGTGATTGATGTTCATTTTGATAAAAGCAATCAATTCGACAATAACCCTTGCAGTCTAGAGCTGCATAAATACGCTCAACGGTGCGTTGTGCAAATTCTAATGTATCGTGTGGTAATCGAGCAGGTGTTTGATTTTCGCCTGCTCCAGGTAGGAATTTTTCTTCAATTGATAGAATATCTTTAGAAACGACAGTTTCACTTGGAGGTAATGCATATGGTTGTGTATTACCAATAACGCCAATTGTTAATTCCATACCTTCAATACACTCTTCAATCAGGGCGTATGATTTTTCAGCAAAAATACTATTGAGAGCATCTGCAAGTTGCGTATCGTTTTTTGCCTTTTGTACCATAACGCTGCAACCATCATCATGAGGTTTAACAATGAGAGGATATAATGGTAAAGATTTTTGAATGGTATCTAAAGTATTTTCTTGAGATTTTTTCCAGTCATTTTTTGAAACCAAAACATTGTTAGGAACATCAAAACCGCGTTGTTTAAGATAATGATTTGTTTTTGCTTTATCCATACACATAGCACTTGTAAGTACACCAGAACCATTGTAAGGAATTTCAAGCATTTCTAAAGTACCTTGAACGCAACCATTTTCACCTTCGCCGCCGTGAAGTGCAATGAATGCAAAATCTACTGTTTCAGCAAGTTCTGTCCAGCTTATTTTCATGTCTGGTGTGATATTATTTTCAATTTCTTTGGTGCTGTTAGCTACGAGTAATCGTTGATTGATCACGTAAAGATCTAAGTCCTTGTTAACAAAGACCGGGATAACAGCATACTTTTCAGGAGAGAGTTTATAAATGACATTGCGTCCAGATTCTAAAGAAATTTCTTTTTCATTTGTTCGGCCGCCGAGAAGGACAGCAACAACACATTTTTTTGTCATAGCAGTTTTCTTTTCTAGTTTACGAGCTTCAAGATTCTGTGCCATGTTGTAGTGATATAATTCTGTTTCAATTAAATGATTGATGAGCTGTGTATGGCTCATGTCGATTTCTGCAGCCTGTCGAAAGAGAAAAAATGATGGCCCCATGCCAGAAATAGTATTCGGATCAATAATAAAGATTTCATTATTTTCAGTTAAAAATCCATCAATGCGAGCAAGATTTTCCATCTCAAGAGTTTGCATTGTTTTAACACTTACATCTTGAATGAGTTTTATTTGTTCATCTGTGCAGCGAGCAGGAGTGAATTTATGTGCACGACCCGGCATATATTTTTGTTGGTAATCAAAAAAATGTGTTCCAGCTTCTGCAATAACTTCTGTTGGTGGAAGAGGAATAGGGTTACCACTTTTTGGGTCAGTTAAGATAATGCTTGTAAATTCCATGCCATTGATTTTTTCTTCAATGATAACCGATTGTGGTTGATTTGGATAAATGTAAGCCGCGTCAACTAAGGCTATGGCAAGTTCTTTTTTATTGTTTGCAATTGAAATACCAAGACTGGAGCCTTCTCGAACTGGTTTAACGACGAGTGGAAATTTGATACCGGCTTGGTCAATGCTTTCTAAAATTACTTCGCTATGCTTATCAAAATTATTAACGTCTTCAACGCTGAGGGCAATATATTTTGGGGTTTTAATGTTAGCAGCATTAAGGAAGTGTCGTTGAATTAGTTTATCCATGCCAAGTGCGCTGGCAAAGACTTTAGAGCCTAAGTATGGTATTTGAAGCATTTCAAACATACCTTGAATACTGCCGTCTTCCATATATCTACCATGTGCTGCAAGGTAGATAAAATCGACCATGCTTTTGAGATCTTCCCATTCTAAACGTTGTGCTTCGGCAGGGAGTCTATGATCGAAATCTGAAATTTTGCCACGATGTAAAAAGCGAAGTGGAAGAATATAAATCTCACCATTGAATCGCTGAAAGATTGGTATGATATTATATTGTGTTGTATCAAGATGATCACAAACTGTACGACCAGAATTAAATGAAACTTCGTTTTCCATGGACTTGCCTCCCATGAAAACACCAACATTAAGTTTTACCACTTAAGCTCCCTTGTGTAATATGTGCATGTCTTTACTTTATAATACTCAAAGTTGCTGCTTATGTTAAGCAGCTTTTTCTGTTAAGCTTAAAATGATATTTAATCTCTGCTCTTAGGTAATTATGAATACAAAGCATACCTTTATATTGGATTCAGTTTCTAAAGCATTTACGCAAGGTGAGCGAACGATAACAGTGCTTGATAACCTTACGTATACATTTGACGCTGGGCGATCATATGCAATAACTGGAGCTTCAGGAAGTGGTAAATCAACACTTATGCACATATTATGTGGACTAGATACACCAACAGATGGTTTGGTCTATTTTGATAAGCTTAATATTAACAAATTTGACGTACGTCAGCGTTCTTTTTTTTTAAATAAAAATGTAGGACTTGTATTTCAAGAACCGCTTTTATTAACGGAATTATCAGTCATTGAAAATGTCATGCTTAAAGGACTTATTATTGGATATGAATATGCACAAGCGCATGCTCATGCACTTAAATTATTAGAAAAGGTTGGGCTAGCTGATAAAGCTCATATGCATCCTCGTTCATTATCTGGGGGGCAACAGCAACGAGTGGCAATATTGCGAGCGCTATTTAATAAGCCACCATTTTTGCTTGCAGATGAACCAACGGGAAATTTGGATGATATAGCAGGGCGTGTAATTGTTGATTTGTTATGTGAATATCAACGCGAGTGGGGTATGGGACTCATTATAGCATCGCACGATGCGCAAGTTGCGCAAGCAATGGATATAGTCTTACGGCTTCATGATGGAAATTTTTGTTTATAAAATTTAAACCTAAAGAAATATTATGGCACACAATCTAGGTAAACGATCAATTGTAAAAAAGACGGTTGAGGTTGGATTTTCAACCTTTTTAAGTAGACTTTTAGGCCTTGCACGAGAAGCACTTATGGCGCGCTATCTTGGTGCTGGTGTTGTTTCTGACGCATTTATTACCGCATTCAAGATTCCAAATTTTTTACGTAAAATATTTGCAGAAGGTGCGTTAACAGCGTCATTTGTGCCGACCATTGTTAGCGTCTTTAAGAAAGATTCTCGGGATGATGTAAGTCGTCTTATGACACTTGCATTTCTATTTTTCGAAGGAATACTTTTTCTTTTATGCACATTTATATTTGTGTTTGCATGGTATGTCATTCGTGTTATTGCTCCAGGGTTTTCAATTGAACAAGTTTCCTATGCGGTGCCATTTTTACGTATTTTAATTGGGTTTATTTTATTCGTTTCAAGTAGTGCATTGCTTGCAGGTGCACTCAATGCGATAAATCATTTTTTTGTACCAGCATTTTCACCAGTCGTTTTGAACATATTCTTTGTTTTTGGACTTGTTTTAGGATTAAAGTTTGGGTTGCCAGTTACCGGATTGTGTTACATTATCTTGCTAGGTGCTTTTACACAATTTTTAATGCACATCTATATTTACTTTAAACTTAAATTTAAATTTCTACCGATTGACCAAAAAGCTAAAGACAATTTTAAGACTTTAATGAAGCGCTTTTTACCATGTTTTATGGGGATGAGTGTTTTAGAGCTGAATCTATTTGTTGATACCTCTTTAGCATCATTTTTAGTTGCAGGTTCTTTGACTCGGGTTTATTATGCATCACGATTTATGGGTATTCCATTAGGTATTTTTGCTATAGCATTTGCAACAATTTTATTGCCACATTTTTCTCGAGTTGCACATTATGCACCTCGGCGCTTATGGTTCTATCTTTTTGAAGCGAGTAAGCTCATACTTTGGGTTACGCTACCAGCTTCTATTATTATGAGTTTCTTTTCGTATGAAATATTTTCAACATTATTTGTATCAAAGAAGTTTACTATTGTTGATGCACTTTTGACGCAGAATATTTTGATTGCGTTTACAGTAGGGCTCTTTTTCTTTTCTATTAATAAGATTCTTATTAACATTTTTTATGCATTACATGATACACGTCGTCCAACTATTATTACAATTGCAGCAACGCTGCTTAATGTGGTTCTTAATATCATTCTTATGCAATTTTGGGCTGCAACTGGTTTAGCTATAGCAACGACTATTGGTGGTATGTTTCAAACAGTTTTCTTTTACTATTACTTGCATAAGCATCATGGCTTTAAGCTCTTTTTGCCTAAATTAATACCATTTGTTGTACGAATGCTATTGCAGCTTGTTTGTATTATGTCGAGTTATTATTTTGTGTATCGATTGATGGTTTTCATTATTAAATTTTTATCGATCCCTCTTCAACACTATTTACTAGAAACGGTATGCTTTTGGTTTTGGGTTGTGCCTTTAGTAGGGGCTTTGTTTGCAAACTTATATGTAACACGTAAAGTGTTTGGTATAAAATTGTATTTTGTAGACTAATAGAGTGGCTAATGTGTATAAATAATTTTACTATTTTTTAACATCGAAGATCTAACATGCAATTAATAAAAACTTTATTCATACTAACTTTACTCCTGAATCAAACAACAATGTTTGCCATGGAGAAACATAAATATTCAGGTAACAATCTAGTTAATGTACTTTCCATGCGTGAAATAGGGATGCAATGTCCTAACGTTAATAAAGCGATGAAAGAATTATGGTTTGCACGATATAAAAAAGGCTTGAAAAAACAATTTGTTGAGTGGAATAAACCTCAGGAACTGATAGGGCATAGAGGCGAGGTTAACTCAGTAGCAATATGGGAAAATAAAATAGTTTCAGGATCTTCTGATGAAACAGTGCGTGTATGGGAGAATGGTCAATGTTTGCAGGAACTGATAGGACATGAAGGCGATGTTTTATCGGTAGCAATATGGGACAATAAAATAGTTTCAGGATCTTCTAATGAAACAGTGCGTGTATGGGAGAATGGTCAATGCTTGCAGGAACTGAAAGGGCATAAAGGTGATGTTAGATCAGTAGCAGTATGGGGAAATAAAATAGTTTCAGGATTTTTTAATGCGGTGCGTGTATGGGATGAGACTGGTGAATGCTTGCAGGAATTGAAAGGGCATAGAGGCGAGGTTAACTCAGTAGCAATATGGGACAATAAAATAGTTTCAGGATCTTCTGATGAAACAGTGCGTGTATGGGAGAATGGTCTATGCTTGCAGGTACTGCATGGGCATGAAAGAGGGGTTATCTCGGTAGCAGGATGGGGAAATAAAATAGTTTCAGGATCTCATGATAAAACGGTGCGTGTATGGGATGAGAATGGTCAATGCTTGCAGGTACTGAAAGGGCATAAAGACACGGTTAACTCAGCAGCAGGATTGGGAAATAAAATAGTTTCAGGATCTCGTGATAAAACGGTGCGTGTGTGGGATGCAGAACTTCTTACAGATAATGTTTCTTTATCACGCTTGAAACAAGCGCAGCATGAAATGCTTGCAGCAGGAATAGACTGTGATGATTGTGAAAGAAAAAATTCTACGCCCGAGTACATGGCGGCACAATTAAGGCTAATAGGAATTTATGGGCAAGATTCTAATTAAAGTTCTTGATCTATATAATAAGGATGTAGCTCGGACATTCTAGTATTAACATCGGAGATCTAACATGCAATTAATAAAAACTTTATTCATAAAAAATATGTATAAAACAAGTCGTTATTAATGACGGTCAAGCTAATTAAAACAACATAATTTCAAGAGAGAAAAAATGATTAAACAGAGATTCCTATTTTTAACCCTACTTTATTTTGGCATTGGGTATGGTGGTCCATCAAATATTAATATAACCAATGCCTTACAGTCGCGCCAGCTTGGAATTAATAAACCATATGTTAATGCGGCAATGCGTTATTTATGGCTTTCCAGACATGAAAAGGGTCTGGCGTCACAATTTGATAGGTGGAATAAGCCAATAAACGTTTCACCTCAGATAAAAGAAGAGGATAGGACAGCACTGCGGGTACTGGCAAACAACCATGATGTTCTGCTGTCTGTACACGGTACTGATGTGGTATTTGTTTATGATCGATATACAGGAAAACGTACTAAAGTTGCATATGGGTATAAAAATAATAATTCTTCCGATACCACTTGCACCACGCTTGTGCGTACAAAATATAAAGATTTGAGTTCAAGACACGGAATGGTACAAATATGGGATAGAAGAGATGGCAGTCTTAAGGAATATTGTTTGCCAGGAGATGATATAACCTGTCTTACGATGTTAGATGAAGATACCATTGCTGCTGGATCGGCGTATGGATCTATAACTATTTTAAGTAATAAACCGGCAAAAAGATTGCAACAAAATGATTATAATAGTGTTATATCTTCTATAGTCAAATTTGATGGTAACAAAATTTTTTCTGGAGATAGCATTGGTAGAATAATTCTTTGGGACCTGATCTCTGAGCAGCAATTATGTAAAATTCATACGCAATATCCAATTGACACCTTAGCAATATTAGAACCGGGGGAAACCGTAAGCAGAGAAGGTAAAATGCAATGCTGGAATGTAGAACTTCTGCAAGAGCGGATGGCTTTGTCGAGTCTTATGCATGCACAGATGCAGATGATTGTTGCCGGTATTAGTAATGATAATGATTCTATATCGATATCAGAATCAATACAAGAAAAAACAAAAAAGACTATGTTAACTGATGCACAGAGTTTGTTATTGGCTGAAATGAAGAAACGTCCTATTACCAACTACAAGGATGGTAAAGAGTTTACATGCAAGCTCGAAGAGGAACCTATTGTCGAACAGTCGAAGAGTAAAAAACGTAAAAGAAATTTAAGCTTCTAGTATGTGCTTGTATACAATACAAACCTGTATTACGTATCAAAATGTCACTATATAAGGTTTGACAACATCAATCTTTGGTTTAGAATTATCTCTAATATCCTAAACCCGGACAATACAACTCAATTCACAGGATACGAGAGCGGAATGAAGCTTAAAAAGGCTGAGTAGTAATGGAGTTTATAAACTTTGCATATTCTCTTGTGCTAATAAACCAAAACGTTCTTTTGCTACCGCTTTGCCAACATTTTCTATCATAGTCGCTTGAATAATTTCTCGCATTGTAGAGATGCAATCTAATTCTTCTTCAAAATCATCAATACCCATTATATGAGATTTTAGATCTTCATTTACAGCATGATAAAAATCTACTGGTAACAATCCACCAGTAAGGTTAACAAAATGGCAAAAGCGTATGGTTGCCGTATCAATAAGATCCTTAATATCTTCAGAATCAGTGATAATGTGGTGAAGTTTTAAATGGAGAATTGCTTGAAGAATCAGCTTGAAGTTATCCCATATATCACGATCATATGGTTGTGACCATGCAAGTTTTGATAAACATGCATCAAGAATTTTCATGATGGTAATACGCAGCTTATGAATAGTTACATCGCCTTTTTGAGCAGAATCATATTGAATAAATTTAGCACAGATTTTTTTAGAAAGATTTTCTAAAAACGTTTCTGGTTGTTCTTGCAACAATTCAAACTTATTACTTAAATCATCATACAATATATCTTTAACAGCGAGCTTTGCGGAACTATTTTTTTGTTCTGCTTCATAAAGGTATGAAAGTAAATCAGGAAGTTTGGTAATGAAATATTCGACATCGAGTGCATCCATATACTGTGTTGCCTTGATGCGACGAGTAAAGATCCTAAAGAGTGAGTTGTAAAAATCTGGTCCTTGTTCACTTTCTGCACCTTGACGACAAAATGCAATAACGTGAACGCTGAGTGCGCCGTGTGGCAATACTAACTGAGCGTAAAGCTTGTGATTAAAACGATGAAAAAATTCATCAATACCAAGTTGACTAAAGTCTAATGGTTGTGATAAATCTTCAACATAATCTTCTATTGTTTCTGGTTTAATGATTTGAACGATTCTATTACTATCTTGATCGAAATCCAAAGGTGATAGTGGCCTCGTTGGAACATTTTCTAGACCCGAAACAAAATTCACGTTACAATAAAGCAACGTGAAAATTACGGTTAAAAAAGGAGAAATTTTCATACTAGTACTCCTCTATATGTTACAAAAACTAAAGTGATACATGTTTTGCAGTTTAACATAGAAAAATTATTGCTCAAAATGCAAGATAAATATTCCGTTGCTAAATTGTAAGGAAGTGAATGGCGCTATATCTTTATCAAGCATTATCAAAAAATGGAAAAAAAGTTAAGGGGCAGATCGATGCTGCTTCTGAATCTGATGCTCGTTTTGCATTAACGCAAAAGGGGATGTTTCCAGTTAGTATTACAACAGGCGAAGGACAAATGAGCCTGTTCAAGCGTATGACGCTTGGCAAAGTAACGGTCAAAGATAAAATACTTTTTACTAAACAACTTGCCGTACTACTTTCATCAGGTGTTCCATTATTGCAAGCGCTTGAATTACTTGTTGAACAATTTGAAGGACGATTACGTTCTATATTAATTGATGTTAAAGATAGCGTGAAAGAGGGAAGTTCATTTGCAGAATGTCTTGCTCGTTATCCTCGTGTATTTGGCAATATTTATGTTCAGCTCGTCCGCGCTGGCGAAGCAACAGGTAAGCTTGAAATTATTCTACAGCGACTAACAATGTACCTTGAAAAAAAGCAAGTGATTGATAAGAAAGTCAAATCGGCAATGCGTGGACCATTGATACAGATGGGAATTGTATTTTTGGTCGTTGTTGTATTGCTTACATTTGTTGTGCCAAAGATGTCGGCTACTTTTTCGCAAGCTGGGGCAACGTTGCCATGGGCAACGCGCTTTATTACGGGTATATCTGATTTTGTTTTAAATCATTATATTATATTGGTTGGCGGTATCATTGCATTTGTTGGTGTATTTATCTATTGGTCTAAAACAGCAGCTGGAAGCTTATTGCTTGATAAAATAAAGTTACGTATTCCGGTTGTTAAATTTTTTACTCGGTATGGAGCAATTGTACAATTTTCAGAAACACTTGGTATGTTGATTGAAGGTGGTGTAAATTTATCAGAGGCATTAGATATTGTAGTAAAGATTACAACGAATAGAGTATTAGCATCAGCACTATCTGAAGCACGCGATAAGATTATTAAGGAAGGTAAAATTACGCAGTATTTAAAGCAAACAAACATTTTTCCACCAATTGCGATATACTTGATGAAAACGGGAGAGGAAAGTGGTAAATTGGCAGAGATGCTTTTGACTGTTGGAGAGAATTATGAGCTTGAGTTGTCGGAATATGCAGACGGTCTGACAGCAAAGATAGAACCAATTATGTTAATTGTCATGGCTTGTGTTGTTGGTTTCATTGTTATTGCAATGGCATTACCAATGATGCAAATGGCAGAAGTTTTGACACAAGTACGATAGAAAGGAAAATATGAAACATGCAAAATCGGGTTTTACATTAGTAGAAATTATGATCGTAATTACGATCATTGGTATTTTGGGTGGTCTAGCAATACAACAATACACACGATATCAGCGACGAGCAAATGTAACACGAGCAGAAGCTGAATTACGTACATTAGCATTAGATATTTCACAATTTAGAAATGATACGGGTCAATATCCGGCCCAGTTACAAGATTTACTCAAGCGTCCATCAGATCCTGCAATTGCAACAAAGTGGCGTGGTAAATATTTAGAGAAAGATGAGATTCCTCAAGATCCTTGGGGTGAAGAGTATCAATATGAGCGTAAGTCGAAAGATGCTAAGCCGCCATATGAACTCTACTCATACGGGCCACTAGGTACAGAGGCAGATCCGAGCGACTATGTTCTTGTGCAAAAATAATAAGCCTGGATTTACGTTAATAGAAATAATGGTTGTCATGGTACTGATTGGTATCATGGCAGCCGTTATGGTTCCTACCTTTCGCCGTTCAACGCCAGATCAACAGCGTTTCAAAAAAATATCAGCACTTAATGAGCTCATGCAAAATGCTTGGCAAAATGCCATTGTAACCGATAAGTTGCAAAAAATTGAATTCAACTTTGGTCGACAAACTATCATGCTTACGCAAGCTAAAGAGGGCGGATTGAAAGAGGTAGATGAGCAAAAGTTTGAGCCGGTTGGAAATAATGTTACGTTGAATCAATTGTCATGGCCTGAAGATTATCGCATTGTAAATTTCTATATTGGGGATAAGGATCAAATGCGATTTGGTGAGCGTGAGACAGCGTGGTTCTTTGTTGTTCCAGATGGTCTAGCACAAAGTGTTATCATTAATTTTGTTGATGATAAGGCATCTGAGGCGAGTGAGTTTACGGTTAATGTTTCCTTGGTTCTTAACCCATTTTATGTCCAATTTAAGGAGTACAATGAGTTTCAACGGCCATAACAAAAAAGCATTTACACTTATGGAAGTTATGATGGCGACCGCTATTATTGGATTGATACTGAGTACGGTGCTTGTATCACAAATGACATTAGCGCGTAAAGTGGTACATGCACACGGCTACTTTGTGCGTCTTGCTGTTATGAAAAATATGTTTTTTGGGCCGGAGTTTTGGGAGCAAAGAAAAAATAAGGAATCGGTAAGCCAAAAAGTTGCAGATCCTGAGACAAGTTTAAAGCTTGATTTTATTCCCGGAGATAAACAATTAGAAAAGTATGATCAAGTTTTTGTGGAGCATGTTCGTGCGAGTTGGACTGGGGTATTTGATATTGATAGCACTGCAGAGCTTGGTTTGATAAGCTTTTTACCAGAGCCTCAGCAGGAAAAGAAAAAATAATGGTAATAAAGAAAAACAATAAGCCTGGTTTTACACTTATAGAGATGATGATTGCTATTGTCATCACGAGTATTTTGGGTGGCATATTGTTGAACATTTATCTTCAAACTCAAAGATCTGTTAGTCGTATTAATGAGACTATAGATTTGGATTTTGAAGATTCTATTATTTATAATCAATTGGAAAAAGATATTTCTGGGATTTTTGTGCCACAGGTTTTTGTTGATGATCGTACCAGTGAATCTAACAAGCCTCAGCAACCATCAGCTACTCAGCAAGCCGAGGGCTCTCAACCACAAGCAGAACAACCAAAACCTGCTCAACCACCAAAGCCGAAAAAGAAATTAGCACGTGTTAAAGATGCACTTATAAGTTCCAATGATGGTAAAAGTATGAAGAGTCTTACATTCATTACGAATAATCCATTGCAAGTATATGGTGAGTCTAAACCTCGTATGGTTCGAGTTGAATATTACTTAGAGCCTGATACCAATAATAAGCACCTAAAATTATTTCGTCGTGAGTCAATAGAAATTGAAATGGATGCATTTAAAGAAGCTAATCCTCGTGCATACCAAATAGCAGATAGTATTAAGCAATTTTCGTTAGAATTTTTAGCAGCAAAACAACCGAAGCAAAAACAAGGCGAAAAAAACGAAAAAGAAAAAAAGAAAGATGGCGAAGAGGAACGAAAAGAAGTGCCAGAGCTTGTGCCATTTGCTGAATGGAATGATTCTATACTCAAAGAGAATAAAGAATTATATCAAGATCTATTGCCTGTTTTTATAAAGGTAGAATTAGAATTATGGCAAAGTAAAAATCCTGATGAAGAACAAACACGACATTATACATTCTTCTACCATGTTTTTGCATTTGATAGTGGTGTAGTGACTCAACCAAAACTACAACAACCGCCAGCTGCTCAGCAACCGCCAGCAGGTCAACCAAAACAAGCGCAACAACAACCAGGTCCGCCACGGCCAGCCGGTTCGCGACCTGGACAAGCACAACAACCTACAGGTCAGCGTGCAGCGGGTCCACCACAACCGAATGGAAATCAGTTATTCGGAAAGTTAGGAGGTAAGTAATGCGACAACAAAAACCCGGATATATTCTTGTATTAACGGTTACATTGGTAAGTTTATTAGTTGTTATGGTAACGCAAATATTCAACCGTGGATCTGCATACTTGGCATACACGACAACCATTGAAAAACGTGAACAAGCAAAGATGTTGGCGATTAGTGGGGTACGTCTTGCTTTAAGTCAGCTCTACGTTAAAAAGCCAGAACAAAAACAAGGTAAAGATGAAAAACCGCCATCTGAAGAGGCGCTTTTTTTGAAACAGGTATTGCCGATACTCAATCGCTGGCAAACCATATCAGTCCATCAGGGCGGCCTTGATGGTGATATGAAAATTTATATTGCATGTGAAGATGGTAAACTTAATCTCAATAATTTGTATGACTTTGAAAAGCAAGATTTTAAGGGAACTAAACAAGAACAAGAAATGTTTAGAAAAAAAATTTTAGATAAGGTTAAGTCAATTGTGCATACAGATGCAGATTTATTTATAGGGCTAGAAAAACTTTTCAAAAAAAATAGAATAAATGATGTAACACAACTTTTGGAAAGGCCGGAGTATATTATTTTTGCAAATAAGGTTTTTGTAAAGCCCGATATGAATATAACGAATCCTGAAATTGTGTTAACTGATTTATTTACAACATGGTCCCAAGAGGATGGAATAGAGCCATGGATGTTTTCACAATCTATGGCAGATGTGCTAGGTTTACAGGGTGCAGCGCGTGCAACCATTGAGTCGAAAAAAGAATCTTTGCAAACATGGATAAAACTTTTCAAGCCGACTGTACAATGGCAACAAGAGTGGAATACTAGCCTAGGCAAGGTATACGGGGTAGACTATAAAACGTTGCCTCAGGGTATTGAAGGAATGCTTGCGACAAAATTTGGGCCAAAAGTTTTTTCTGTGGTATCTTATGGTATCGCTGGAGAAATTATACAAAAAGTATTTGCTATTGTCGTAAGATCAGGTAATTCTTATGGTGATATACCATATAGAATAAAAAAATTGTATTGGATATAACGAATAAGGAAAAGCCTTGCGTATGAGAATTGAAACGAAAGTTGGAATTTTCGTTATTATCGCGATAGCTATTCTCTTTTACATGACATTCAAGCTAGGAGTGTTTCGCTTTCATCTTGCAGACTATCAACCCTACACGATTTACTTTGAAGATGTTTCGGGATTAACGAAGAAAGCTGACGTTAAAATTGCTGGTGTTAAAGTTGGTTGGATTGATGAAATCGCACTAACCAAAGGAGAGAATCAAGCTCGGGTTAAGGTGCAAATAAAAGAGCAATATGTATTGCATGATGATGCTTATGGTATCATTAGGCAAGAAGGTGTGCTTGGTTCTAAATATCTTGAAATAGCTCCAGGAGACCCTGAAGTAAAAATTTTACCATCAGGTGCCACCCTTGGCAGACCGGGACGATCATCCGTATCTATTGAAGATCTTATGTACAAGTTCAGAAAGATTGCTGACAACGTTGAATCAGTTACAACATCATTAAAAGATGTTATTGGCGGTAAAGAAGCTGGACAGATTCAAACGTTTATTAAAAATATGAACGAAGCTTCTGGAAAATTATCACACTTCTCTTCAACGCTTGAAAGAACCTTTGCAGCCAATGAAGGTAACATCGATAGTATGTTGAAAGATGTTGCTGCCTTTGCAAAAGAAATGCGTGATTCAGTACCACAATTTAGTAATGATTTTAAACGTATTGCTGATAAATTAGACAGTGATGTTTTTCCGCAATTCCAAGAAAGTTTAGGCCGTATTTCCGAAGTATTTGATCGTGATTTTGGTCAAGTTGCCCGTGAATTAAAAGACACAACTCATGCACTAGAAAGTGCAGCTGTACATGCACAAGACGGATTTAAAAATATTGCCAATGTTGCACAGAAAATTGACGATGGGGAAGGCTTGCTTGGTAAACTTATCAATGAGGATGACGTCTATGATGATCTCAAGTTTGCAGCAAAAGGTTTGAGAGATTACTTTGCGGTTATTGATGGTATTAGCTTAGTATTTGATTTTCATAATGAGACAATGTTTAGAGCATGCGATGGTTATGATCACCGTGATGCAAAAAGCTATCTTGATATGCGATTACATTTCAATGATGATACTTTCTTGCTTCTAGGAATGGTAGGTTCTGTTAAAGGGTTCCCAAAACGTAGATACGATAAGTCAGAATGGTTTAATCAAAATGGTAGACCGTTAAGTCAATCGGGCTGTGATCTTATTCTTTCGCCATCAGGCACCTTACAACGAGCAAGTCAGCAAGCAACTGTTGGTATCATGCGTAATAGTTGGGCATGGAATCTGCAGTTAGGTAAATGCTTTAAAGATGTAGCATTTAGAGGAGGTTTATTTGATGGTACTGGTGGTATTGCTGTTGACTTTAACATGCCTTTTGCATGTGATAGTTTCCGTTGGCTTATGTCATTTGAAATATATGACTTCTATGGTCAAAATCACTTCTTAGAAGATCGTCGCCCTCACTTGAAATGGATCAACAAAGTATTCTTCTTTAGAAATGCATATGCATGCTTCGGTGCTGATGACTTCGTTAGTAAATCAAATGCGAATGCTTTCTTGGGTATGGGGCTTCGATTTGGTGAAGATGATCTGAAGTTCTTGTTCTCTAAGTTAGGAAGTATAGGTAGTTCAACCAACTAAATCAGCCTGCAATGAAATAGCTATGCTACTTACGGTAAGACTTAATAACATAAACTTTTTCATAATTATTTCCTTAATTATATTAAACCGACCTTAGTAAACCGAATTCGACTGCCTTCTAAGGTATCGATCTCCGCTTTAATTAGGCCGGTTTATTTTACTTAACATCAATCGTACTTGGCTTCATTCTTGGCTTCATTACTGCGCATACATCATTATCACATACGAAGTGAATATTTGGTGAAAAACAATCGTCATGTTTTGTACATGGTGCACCAAGAGGATAGAGTTCAGGTGCACTACCTTTAGAAGCCGGACTGTCTGGAAGATTAGAAGCATCATCAGCTTGTAGTGAAATTGCTACGCTACTGATGATAAGACTTAATAAGAGTAATTTTTTCATCATTAATTCCTTTATAGTTTTATATAATATTATGGTTGACAGGTTGTTTTTCTGGGGTCTATACACAATCCTCCGCCTTCCTTGGTACGTCCACAACAGATAAACTGAACTTCTTTTATAATTGGGCATGAACCGTCTTCTGAGCATGGAAAGCCAAAAGCTGCGGTGTTTGCATTTCCAGCCTGAATCGAACCTGTTATACTAACTATGATAAGATTTAGCAATATAAATTTTTTCATATTTTTTACTTATATAAATTTGTTATTAGCTTACGCACCAACCACGAACACAACGCTTACCTTGTGGACATTTTCCATTATCGCAGCCTGTTGTACGTCGATGTTGTATATCTGAAGCATCACCACCATTATCAGCATTAACAGATATGGCTATACCACTTATAAGAAATATAAATAACAATACTTTTTTCATTTCAATGTCTCCAGTTTCAAAAAAATAAAATATATACAAAATTCATATTAGCAAATATTGTCATTCAAAAGCAAGAGTTTGCATATCTAGATAGAAACTAGTCAACGACTCCCCCCTAAAGGAGGGAGCTTGCAGCTAAGGAATTAACGGCCCGTTGACTCGGGCCCAGATGTATAGCCATTGGCCCTAAACCATATATTTTTTATATTTCGAGAAGCATTGAGATCCGCATTAAGCTGTAAATCACACGAACATATATACCTGATTTTTTCAGTTGCTTTTCTTAACAATATCACATTGAGAACATCTTTGGGATGTGTAGCGAGGATCAATATATTCAACATAGACCCCAGCTAGTTTAGCAAGATATTTTAATCCATTTTCTAGCCGCTTAAAGCTCCAGATGAATAATATCAGTAGTAGCTATGATTGATAGCCTTTTGATAGACCTTGAGCAGCAACATTTTTAAGGTATGTCAGTTTTCTGATAGCATCGAGGGCTTTTTGTTCTTTGAGTTCATTAAATTGAAGAAATGTACTGAATTTTAGATATTTAAGGAGCTTAGTTGCCTGAAGATAGCGCTCCAGTTGTATCGATTCTGATTGAATATCGGCTGAAAAGGCCAAAAAAGCATAGGCTAGATTAACTTCTTTGCCAGGTTCTTGATAGCGGTAGGAGATGGCGCCCAATAGTTCCGAGCTAGTTTCTTGTATTGGTTTAGATAGTAGGGTGTTCAAGGATAGAGCTGATTGCCAATTGATCCATTTAGATTCATTATTCATGAGTTTGTTGGTTCTAATCACAAGATAAGCAATATAGGCTGCTGGAATAATACTCAATCCAGCAACAAGTTTGATTCTTGATCTGATATCCCGTATCGAACTAAAGGATAGGAGGCTCGATAGAGAGAATCCTGAACGAATGTCTGCCTCTTTAGGTGGTGCAAATACATTAACAACGTTTTCCATTTTGAAGTTTGCACCAGTGAATGAAGCTATTTCTCTGATATCAGGGTTAACGGATAAAAGTTTAAAAGTGATTAACAAGGATAATAGATATTTATACTGCATAGACTTTCATGAGAAGTTCATGGGCCTTGGCAGCATGGAATTCTGCTTTTCTTAACAGTCTAGCTTTTTTCTTACCTAAAACATCCTTATTTATTCGGCTGGCCATGCGAGCGCTTTCTTGTAAGTGATTTACAAGGTCTGCATGAGCATCGATGGTTATTTGAGGAGCAACAAAACTAGAGCTGATGCCGCCACCAATGCCAGTGCCAGATATACATTGGATGCCCGATGTATTTAACAATCCAACAAAAGCTAAACGTTTTTTCATAGAATTATCCCCTTTTTAATTTATTACTTTATCAAGGTAGAGGATAAAACTTCAATAGATAGTTATATATTGTTTGATCTTTGTTCTTGGGAAGCTTTGTGACTAGCTTGTTTATAATTTTTTTAATAATGCTTGTTCTTGCTTATCCATGATCTTATAATCTTCATCACTTATATGATCATAGCCAAGAAGATGACAAATACCATGAACTAAAAGCACATTAAGACGCTTGTCTAGTGTTGTATCAAGCTCAGGAAGTTGTTCTTGTACATATGCAGGTGAAATAATTAAATCACCAAGATTTTTATCTTCTTCCGATTCAACAATAATTCTATCACCAGCATGTAAATTTGAGTGGTATGCAAAAGAAAGAATGTCTGTTGGCTTATCTTTATGTCGATACTGTTTGTTGTACTCATGAATGGTTTTATTTGTTGTAAACCAAATACCAAGATCATAATCACTGTAATTCAAAAGATCTAATATCTTTTGCGCAGTTTCTTTTATCTTTTTAGTATCGAGAGGTATTTTTCTTTGAGTATTTTTTAATGTAATCATTGTATACTTACACTCGCAATCCATGTATCGCCATCAGCAACTAATTTATCAGATTCCATGCCAGACTTAAATGAAATAGATTGAGCTTTTGTAACGCCACTAAGTAGTTGTAATTCACCAGCCAATTCTGTTTTTAATGGTTTATCGCTTATAATGCTTAACTCTTTGATTTCCACTCTTAATGAAAGTTGGTTTTCACTTTTAAGCTTACGAACTTTACTGACAATATCTAAAATACTAGCCATTCTTGCTGCGCTTGCTGGATTGAGCAATGGTACTTGAATTGTTGCATAAATGGTCGAATGTATTGATGGGGCATCAACGGTATTAAGATATACTTCTCGATAAATTGCATCTGTTATAAACGGTATGAACGGTGCATATAACTGTAAAATTCTTAAACCGACGGTATATAAGGTCCATTTTGTTGCCTGTACAACTGTTGGATGATAATTATCGGGGTTGAAAAATTGATCCTTAACTAATTCAAGATAGTTATCGCAAAAATCATGCCAAAATAAATGTTCTACTTGATTGAGTGCTGCACCATACTCAAACTTCTTAAATTCTATATCATAGCGCTCAAAACACAGTGTTGTATTGTTGAGCATCCACTCATTAACTGTACCAAGATTTTCAGGTTTAGATTGAAAGTTATTATCACTGATATGCTGCTTAACAAATGCAAAAGCGTTCCATAACTTTGTTACAAGCTTGTTGCCAATTTTGAGTTGATTTTCAGAGAAAGCAACATCAGTTCCAAGCGCGCCACATGCTGTCCAATATCGAATAGCATCAGCCGGCCACTGCTTGAGTAAGCCTTCTGGTGTCATGGAAGCGTTATCTTTTGATTTAGATAATTTTTCCTTACTTCCACTCAATACGTGTCCAGAGATAACAACATCTTTCCAAGGTATAGAACCAAAATGCATCCATGATTTTACAATAGTATAGAAAGCCCATGTACGAATAATATCATGTGCTTGTGGTCGCATACTCATGGGAATAAAGGACTCAAGAGATTTTTTATCAAATGCTGATGATGTATCGGGATTGAATAATGCATAACAAATTTGTGGCGTTAATGATGAAGTATTCCATGTATCCATAACATCAGTGTCTGCAACAATATTACGACCTTTACATTCAGGACATGCATCACGAGAAGGCTTAGTTTCTTGTGGATCGATTGGGAGTTGATCAATCTCAGGTAAGATAACAGTGGAACAATCTGTGCAATGCCAAACTGGAAATGGGATACCATAAAAACGTTGTCGTGATAGACACCAATCCCAATTAATATTTTCTACCCAATTGATGAACCGAGATTTCATGTAGCTTGGATGCCAGTTAATTTTATCAGCTTGCGCCAAAAATTCTTGCTTGTATGGCAAGATTTTCAAGAACCATTGTGAGAGCATTGCATATTCAATTTCTTTTTTACAGCGCTCATGTGTGTTGACTGTGTGCGTAATTGGTTTGATATCAGTAATCAAACCTTCTTGCTGTAATTTTTCAACAACAGCAGCACGTGCTTGTTCTACATTGAAGCCTGTAAGAAATCCGGTGCTTTCAATCCATTTACCATCAAGGCCTATAGATTGTCGATGTTCAAGTTTATGATTTTTGTACCATTCAACATCATTTTTATCACCAAAGGTACAACACATAACCAGTCCGGTACCCTTATCCGGTTGAACTAATTCATCAGCAAGGATTGGAATATTATTACCAAATAATGGAACAATAGCTTCCTGTCCTTTAAGTGCTTTATAGCGAACATCATTCGGATGATAAAACATAGCAACGCAAGAAGATAGGAGTTCTGGGCGTGTTGTTGCAATGTTGAGATCCTGACCGTCCTTGGTTTTAAATATGATTGTGTAGAACTTAGAATCTTGTTCTACATCATCAAGCTCGGCCTGTGCTACTGAAGTACGACATGTTGTACAGTACAAAGCTGGTTCGTATTGACGATAAATATAATCTTGTTTAAAAAGCCGAATAAATGATTCTTGCGATATCTTTCTAACTATGTCTGAAATGGTTTCATACTTGAGGTTCCAGTCAACAGAAAGACCCATGGCTTGCCACAGTTCTTGAAACTCGTGCTCAACAGGTTTACTTTCTTTGAGGCAAAGATCAATGAATGCACTTCGACCAAGCTTGTATGCACTTACCTTACATTTTTTTTCAATGTATTTTTCTGTTGGAAGGCCATTGTCATCAAAGCCAAATGGATAGAAAACACGAGCATTGCTCATGCGTTGATATCTCGCAATGAAATCTGTGTGTGTGTATGAAAAAATATGACCAATATGTAAAGCACCAGACACTGTAGGAGGAGGGGTATCAATACTGTAGACAGACCCACTTTCCTTTTGTGAAAATTGATAAATATTATCTTGAATCCACTGTGCCTTTAGCGTAGATTGTTGATCTTCGAAATTATACTTTTTTTCCATTCACATCACGGATTTTAGTAGTTAAATGTTTCTTTAAGTTTACTAATAAAGCACAAATCGGTCAAAAATCAGTTGTTATAATGTTAACTTGCCTGAATCTGTTGAAGCATTTGCATAGCTTGCGTTAAATAATCTCCCGATGGCGAGCTATTGATGAATTCATTGATGATTTGAATAGCCAACTTTTTATTACCTAATTGAGAGTGTGCCCATGCTTTTTGTAAAGGAGTATCAGGATATCTGTTTGGAAATTTCTCAAGATCTTTAATTATATTCAAAGCCATATGTGGCTGCTGATCTTCAAGATAGCATTCGCAAAGGTTATGCATAATATTCGTATTATTGGGTACGGTAGCCAATGATTGGGTATAGTATTTAATGGCTTGAGGATAATCCTTTTTATGATAATAAGCATTACCAAGATAAAAGAGTGTTGATGGTTGTTTTTCTATTTCAAAGAGCTTGCTGAATGCAAAAATTGCGTCATCAAGCTTGCCGAGCTTGAGGCTCAAATCACCGTAGAGTTGATAACCTTGAGTTACGTTATCAAAATCAGCTTCTGTGCAGCATTTTTTAAAACATTCCCATGCTTCTTCATTTTGGTCCAATGCTAAATGTGCTCGTCCCTTGTTGAAATATGCTTTGCCATAATATGGATAAAGCTCAATTGCCTGAGCAGCAGCTTTTATAGCAATATCATAATCACTTTTCATAATGAGGTATGTTGCAAGATTGTTATATACTTTTGGTTGGTACGGCCATATTTGTAATCCTTGCTTTAATGCCCAAATAGCTTGATCAATTCTTCCAAGAGCGCCATAAGCAAATGCCAAATTATTATAAGGATCAAAATATCCTTTTTCCATTCGGATAGCCCGTTTGAAGTAAGGAAGTGCTTCTCTATATCGTTCCTTTTCTAATAATTGACAACCAAAATTGTTGTGAGATCGTGCTTTGCCCGGTGCCTTGAGTACAATATCTTCCCAAAATTTGTAACTTGATTCCCAAACGGAGTTACGAGAAACTGTTAGCATAATAAGAATGGCTGCAAGTAAACACAGTGCGACAATCTTTGAAACCTGTTTTTGCAATACTGGTAAGTGTTTTGTTTGTGATTGGTATAAGTAAAGTAGGCCACTTACGAGGATAAAAAGCCATCCAATGCAACCAAGGTAAGTTTTGTAATCAACAATCAACTCCCATGATGGAATGATAGAAGATCGGGGACTTATGCAGATAAAGAACCATAAAAGGCCAAATGCAACAAGATTTTTTTTATTGCCACGTAATAAATATCCAATCAATGCAACGATGAAAAGTACGCCAAAAAATGGAACAATAAAACCGAATGAATCAATAGATGGCTCAAGCTTCCAGTCATATTCCATGCATATCGAAAATGGCCAAAGAAATATAGCCAGGTAATGAAGAATAACTTTGAATTGAGACATGAAATAGTACAATGGCACAATCTTTTCACCAACTTCTTGCGTTAGACAGTTTCCAGGGATATTTTCGGTTTGAAGCTGGAATCCAAACACTTGGATAAAATAATTTTTACCAAGAAACCAAATATACATTCCCCATACAAGCCCAAAGATAGAGGCGTGTAATACCCAGCGCTTTTTTAATGATTCCCATGAACCTTGTGCAACCAAGAACCAATCGGTTAATAGAATCAAAAAGGGTGTTACAATAGCAATTTCTTTTGTGCCGCATGAAAGGAAAGCACAAATGTACATTGCAGCGCCCCAGGAATATGAGGCTGCCGGGCTTTTTACATGATTGAATAAAAGAAAACAGAGTAAGGTTGCCATAACAAAGAGTCCAGCAAGGCCTTCCATCTGACCTTGAACAATATAAGAAACTGTTTGGGTTTGTACTGGATGTAAAAGAAATACACCAGATACAAGGAATGCAAGGATGCGGGCATTTTTTTGAAAGAAGCTATTTTTATCGAGATTTTGTAATCCAATAAAAAAGAAATAATAAACAATCAGACCTGTGATAACATGAAATGAAACGTTAGCGCAGCGGTAAAAAAATGGTTCGAATTTACCAAGATGGTAACTCCAAACGCTAACCCATTTGCTTATCCACCGAGAATTGCATAAGAAAATATCACGAAAATTGAGATAGCGAATTTCATAAAATTTTAGAATATTAGGCTCATCATCAAACTGAAAAGCATAGCGTAAAGATGGGAGATATGTTGCTATTGTAAGAATGGCAAGAATAATTGGGGACGCAAGATACCAAAATAGTGCTTTGTGTTTGCTTTCCAGCATTAAGACTCCTCAAGTGAACGATTGCTTTTTTTTCAAGTCTATCGGTATAGTGAGATTTGTCGAGATTGCTCTAGTTTGCTAAACTGACAATATTATAGGTGGTTATATTAGTACAATAACAAAATAAAAGAGTTAAGACGTGACTGATTTTACGACTTTACAAAGTGCAATAGGCCTTATTGCAATTTTAATGGCCTATTTTCCTACCGTGACAGTTAGCGGTTATTTTCAAGCATGGTTTGCAGCTAAACTTGGTGATAATACTGCACAAAAGCTTGGTTTTCAAACACTAGATCCATTGAAACATGTCAGCCTTTTTGGCTTGGGACTTTTAGTGTATTCACAATTGATTTCTGGCCTTGGGGTTGGATGGGGACAACGAATTCCACTTAACCCACATAATATATTTGGTTCATTTCGTGATATTCGACGTATTTTATTATTTTTTTCTGGAGCAATAATTCATGGGGCAATCGTTTTTGCATTAATATTGTTTGGTAGTTTGCTTGAGGCGTTAAATGTTTTGACGTATTTTCCAGCAAATTCATTAATTATTATGCAACTATTTAGGGTTGTTTTATTGTTCAATATTTATTTGCTTGTACTATTTTTGATTTTGGGCGCTATTGAATTTGTAATGACAGAGTACTTACATAAATGGCGTTTGTTTGAAAAGTACGGATTGTGGATTCAAATAATAGTGTTTTTTATGGCATTTTTAGTGGTATCGATCGTATTTCCAGTTTTACTTGGGTTCATTTTTTCTTGTGTTGAAATTATTGGACATTATATTCGATTAGTTTTAGTGAAGTTATTTGGTTAAAAAGGGACATTGTATGGTGCGTGATATTAAAAAAGATCTTTCTCAACTATTGCATGGTACAGCACAAGTATTGCCAGCTGATGCCCTTGAAAAAAAATTAGCAACAGGAAAGCCACTTAAAGTAAAACTTGGTATGGATCCAACAGCTCCCGATCTTCATTTGGGTCATGCTGTTGTACTGCAAAAATTAAAAAATTTCCAAGATCAGGGTCACGAAGTTATATTTCTCATTGGAGATTTTACAGCTAGCATTGGAGATCCAACTGGCCGTTCAAAAACACGACCCCCGCTTACCAGTGAACAAATCGCAGAAAATATTACGACATACTTTGAGCAGGTGGGACATATTCTTGATCCTGAAAAAGTATCGGTGCGTTATAATTCAGAGTGGCTAGCTAAACTTTCGATGTCTGATCTTGTTGCGTTGGCTTCAAAAATTACAGTAGCACAACTTATTGAGCGAGATGATTTTTCAAAGCGTCTTGCAGAAAAATTGCCAATAAGTTTTCATGAACTTTTATATCCAATATTTCAAGGTTATGATTCTGTAGCCTTGCAAGCAGATGTTGAGTTGGGTGGCACCGATCAAACATTTAATATGCTTGTTGGCAGACATTTACAAGAACATTATGGCCAAAATCCACAGGTTGTTATATCTATGCCATTGCTTGAAGGACTTGATGGTGTTCAAAAAATGTCTAAGTCATTGGGAAATGCTATTGGATTTACAGATACACCTGAAGACGCATACGGTAAATTGATGTCGGTTTCCGATATATTGATGTGGCGCTACTATCTTTTACTTCTTGGTTATTCTCAAACAGATATTGATAAGCTTAAGGTTGGTATAGAAAAAGGTACCATACATCCAATGGATTTGAAAAAGAGAATGGCTCATGAGATTGTTGCTAAGTTTTGGTCCGACGTTGCGGCAAAAAGAGCGCAAGAGACATTTGAAGCTCTTTTTCAGAAAAAAGATCTTTCTGCAGGACAAGAAATTGAATTACCGTCAGGTACAGAAAATCCATTGTGGATTGTAGAATTGCTTAAGCTTTTAGGTGCTATTAAATCATCGTCAGAGGCTCGGCGTTTGATTGAATCTGGTGCAGTACAGATTGATGATACTGTTATTCAAGATTTTAAGGCTGAAATAAATTGGAAACCTGATATGTGTATCAAGGTTGGTAAGCATAGAATTTACAGGCTAGTTTAAAAAAATGGCATCTATTTCGTTTTAAGCTTCTTAATATGCTTTAATTTTTTCACCGTTTTTTCTACTAGTTGTTGTATCGCAAGCAAATCGCGTGGATCGATATATATTGCTTCAGTATAGGATGCAATTAAAGAAAAACTTAGTAAGATGAGAAGAAGTTTTTTCACGATTTAATTCTTTCTATAATAAATGATGCTATATCTTTAAGTTCTGTTAAAGGTAAATTTTTATCTACACCAGTAAGATTTTTTTGAATCATGATGAATGGTACGGGATTGGTCGTGTGTGCTGTAGCAGGTTGGTGTGCCTGTTCATCATACATTACTTCGGCATTACCATGATCACTGGTTATATACATAGTGCCATCTTTTTTTTCGACAATTTCATTATAAAGTCTATTTAGTTGCTGATCAATGCATTCAAGCGCTTTTTTTGTAGCTTCAAAATCGCCAGAATGGCCAACCATATCCGCATTGGCATAGTTAATAAGATAAAAATCTTTTGGATTAGTTTCTAATGAATTAATTATCGCATCTGTGATTGGTACTGCAGACATGCAAGGTTTATCGGCATAACTTTTAATCTTGATCGAAGGAATAAGTATACGTTCTTCTTTATCATATTTGTCTTCACGGCCACCATTAAAAAAATATGTAACGTGTGCATACTTTTCTGTTTCTGCAATGGCAAAGATAGATAATCCTTTATTGATCAGGCGTTGAAGTAACGTATTTTTTGTATCCTCTTTTTGGATGAGTGTCAAAGTATGTAATTCTGGGCTATACGGTACAGGTGTGATGAAAAATGAAAGTGGAACAGCTTCTAGAATTTTTTCTGTTAACTGGCGCGCACGATCTGGTCTAAAATTGCAAAAGATAACGCCATCTCCAGATTTAATAGTTCCCCGAGGGTCAAGTAAAGTTGGTGGTATAAACTCATCCGTAATATTATTATCATAATATTTTTTGAGTTGAGTTTGCCAATCTTTTGTTTCACTTGCTTTTGCAAGCAATACGTTCATTGATTGAGTGATTCGATCCCAATTATGATCACGATCCATAGCAAAAAATCTTCCATGAATTGATGCAAGCTTTGCATTACCTAAAGCAGCTTCAAGCTTTTCCAGATACTTTTTTGCTGATTTTGGAGGAGTATCACGGCCATCGAGAATGGCGTGCACATATATTTTTTTAACACCTTTTGCTTGAGCATTTTTTATAAATGCTATCATGTGATCGATGTGGGCATGTACGCCCGCATCAGAAAGCAAGCCGATAATGTGAAGCGCATTATCCGTATTGTTAAGTGTATTATATGCATCAATTAAAAGCTGATTATTATCAAGGCCATGATTTTTTATCATAGTGTTTAACATAACAAGTGGCTGATCTTGAATTTGACCTGTTCCAATTGTCATATGTCCAACTTCAGAATTACCGATGACGCCCTCTGGAAGCCCTACAGCAACACCTGACGCTGTGAGTAGAGCATGCGGATATTCTTTGAACCAATGATGTAAATGTGGTGTGTTAGCTCGAGTTACAGCATTATATTTGGAATCAGAAGCATAACCATATCCATCCAGAATAATGAGCGCGATAGGTTTTTTTTGCATAATTGTGTCTTTGCTTTTTTTTATTTTCAATACAAAGGTATACTGCTTTGTATAATAGTTTGGATATTAAGGATAATATGTGAATCTTATGTTAAAAAAATTAATTTTTTTATTACTAATTATACAATATTGTCATCCAACCACGCTTTTAATGAATAATCAAGAAGAAGAGATTCAAGAAAACAAGATTTTTGATCTTGATATAGTGATGATGGATAACAATACTAATCAGGAAGAAGATTTTTGTGATGATTGGGGCCTTGATGAAATGAGAGACGATTTTCTCGTTGCAGGTGATCCATATCCACCAATCTATCTTGTAGGTCTTAAGGTTGGATCATTTTTGTTATATTGCTGTTATCAAGTTGAAAAGGGTATTCGTTTTTCATTGAATAAAACGATGAGGATCTTGCGTGTCAAAAAATAAGCATGAGTTTGCTATCTTCTACCCAGACCTAACACAAACGCTCAATGCTGACAGCATCTCGTGCAATGACAAGACAATCATTAATCGGATCTCACACGTTCTTCGTTTGTATGTTGATGATGTTCTTATTCTCTTTGATGAACAAAATCATGCGACAGCTACTATTAGTGCTTTATCTAAAAAGGAAGTTGCTTTTAAAATCCTTAACAGTGGTTCGAATAAAAAGATTGAACCATCAATCCGGGTTGCACTACCTATTTTGAAAAAGGATGCTTTTGAAGAATCTATCTACAACATTACCGAGCTTGGTGGCAGCGAAATTCAACTTATTGAAACACAAAAAGCACAACGCTCATGGGGTGGCGACAAAGAAATGGAACGTCTCAAGCGTATTACGATTGCCGCTGCAGAACAATCAAAAAACTTTGCGATGCCTCCAATCCATCAACCTATTAGCTTACAACAATTGTTAAAACAGGGCGGTACAATTATGTTTTGTGATGTTAATGGTGAACCAATTTGGCAAGTTTTTAACCAAAAATTGCGAGAATCAGTAACTATTATCATTGGTCCTGAAGGAGATCTTGCCGATGAAGAAAAGAAATTACTTGAAAATAGTAATGTAAAACTTTATCGTTTAACTCCAACAATATTACGTTCTGTACAGGCTGTTTCGGTTGCACTTGGATATCTTCGTTGTCTTAATTAGTTAGATAGCTTTTTTAAGATAAAGAGGAGATATTTCTTGAACAGTGTTTCCGGCTTCAAATTCTTTTTTCACAAGCAGGTGAAGAAACTTTACTGATGGAAACTCTGGTAATGGTTCGGGAATAAATAACTTGTCGCCAAAGACATCAATAAGTTTTTCTTTAAAGAATTCGGTACCACAGCCTATTGTGCGTACCATTGTATCAGGAAATTGAACTTGAATACGGGATAAGAGAATATCGATATTTTTCCAGCCATTTTCTAATTTGTCTAATGCGTCGATGCCAAAGTAGGCATCATTGTTGAATGCGTTATATAAGCAAAGAGTTATAGGAAAGTCTGCATTATGATTTTCTTGGAGCATTGCTTTAAGGCCGTTGATTCCGATGAGGGGTATTTTTTTAGCGAAAGCAACACCATTGATAGTTGTAATAAGAACGCGCAATGTGGTGAATGGGGCAGGGCCTTGGTTGACGCCAATATATTGAATAGCATCAATTGTACAACCATGTGTATCAAGCAAGCGGTTTAAAGTTGATAAGATGTTTTTACTTGCTGTTTTTTTGGATTCACTGACAGTTTCTATTAGTTGGTCAGCATTAAAGAGTGCGATTTGAATTTCATTATAGGTGCTTTGGACGATGAGAGAGTAATTCATGATGTTTATGATTTCTTCTTACACTTTTGTTGTTGATAAAAGATGCTAAAGGCATCAAATTCGATTGTTTTTTCTTTTCTAGCTACTACTTTACCACAATTTAGGCATTTCCACCCATCAAAATTCAAAAAATTATCAAAGAACGTTTGCTGAACCATGAGGCCTTTACATTTACGGCATTTCATGGGTGTTCCTCTCCTTTTTTTTTATAACTCCATACTTTCAATAAACATTCATGTAGCGGAAAAATTATTATGAAAAAAATGAACTATATTTGCGTACAAATATAGTCAGCCCCAGACTAACGAAATTTATTTAAGTCCGTCAACCATTTTCCTTAAAATCTCAGAGACTCCAGATAAGACTGAAGTATTAAAGCAGCAGCAATAGCGTGTACTTTTAGTTTGTCTTCAGGGTTTCTAGATTTTTTATTAGATCTTTGAATAGATCCTGCTTGTTTACTTGTCAGTCTTTCGTCCCATAATTTCCAGGTGTACTGTGGAAATAGAATTTTGAGTTGATCAACCTGTTGCAGAATCTTTTCTGTTTGTTGGCTTTCTGTGCCGCGCAACGTCTTAGGATACCCAACTACAATTTCTTTGATTTGTTCTTTGGATAAGATTTTTCCAAGGTCATTTTCAAGTTTATAAGTTGGGATAGTTGTTAAAGGTTGGCATGTAATACCCAAGGCATCAGAGATTGCAACGCCTGTATGGACATCTCCTAGATCGAGAGCTAAAATTTTCACGGGTACCTCTGTCGAATTGCGTATGGGTTAATCTTATTCTATACTGACAATGGTAACATAGTAGCTTTTAAAACGAAAGATTCTTATGTATTTAGAAAGTCTGAATGAATCAATAGTTCATTGTCGTAATATTATTTGGGGCTGGCCATTGCTAGCTTCATTTTTGGTTGTTGGCTTTGCTGCGACGATATTTCTCTACTTTGTTCAGATTCGATATTTTTTTACATCCTGGAAGATGGTATTTACACCATCCAAAGAAGAAATGAAAAAAAGTAAAAATGATATTTCTCCGTTTCAAGCGTTTTTGAATGCCTTGGCAACTGGTACCGGTAACGGGAGTATCGCTGGTATTGGTTGTGCTATGTATGCCGGTGGCCCGGGAGCAGCATTTTGGATGTTAATTGCTGGTGCTGTTGGTATGGCATTACGATTTTGTGAGGTTTTTCTTTCAACGCATTTTATTGGTAAGCATAAACTTGGTAAAGCCGAAGGTGGCCCAATAGTCTTTCTTAACCTTTTACCTGGCAGGGCTTTCTTGCCGTATGTTTTTGCGGTATTTATGCTTTTTTATGGCTTGACTAGTGGTAATGCTATGCAAGTAAACTCAATTGGGTTTGGATTACAACATATTTTAGGTATTGATAAGCTTTATATTGCTGTCGCACTACTCGTTTTTATTGTGTACGTCATTTTGGGCGGCGCAGAACGTGTTTTAAAAATTTCAGATTGGTTAACGCCGTTTAAGGTTGGATTATTTATTGTTGCAGCATTCTTTTTATTGCTTTATCACTATGCAGCAATATGGCCTTCATTAGTGTTAATTTGTACTTCAGCATTTTCTACTAAGGCGATAGCTGGCGGTGCTATGGGCGTGACTATCCAAGAAATGATTCGTATTGGTACAGCTCGCTCGGTTAACTCTCATGAAGCTGGTCTTGGTATCGCAGGTATTTTATTTGGTTCAAGTGGTTCAAAACAGCCGGTAGCAGATTCGATACTTTCCATGCTTAGTGTTTTTATAAGTAACTTTATTGTATGTTTTGGTGTTGCGCTAAGTATTGTTGCCAGTGGTGTTTGGGACAGTGGCTATACGGGAGTTGTATTGACAAGTGCGGCATTTGATACACTGTACGGTGTTTACGGTGCATGGATTGTAACACTTGTATCTGTAAGTTTTGGTTTAGGTGTATTGGTTGCTTTTGTGTTTATTACAGCAGAAATTTGGGAATTTTTAACTGGTGGTCGAGCGCGTTGGCTCTTTGGAGTTATCTATTGTGCTGTGACCTTCTTTGGAACTCAAGCAACAATCGATATTATTTGGAATACTAATGACCTTGTTAACGGTAGCCTTTTGCTAATGAACTTGTATGCAATTGCATGGTTTATGCCGCTAATTAAACGTGAACTACTTAAATACATGCTCAAAAATAAATAAAATATGGCCATGTATACATGGCCATATTTATTACAAAAGATTCACAAATCCACAGGCATTAGCTATTGAACTAAAAAGCTCGCGCATTCTCGCTCCTTTAGGGGCGAGTAGTTCACTGTCCTGTATGTATTATTCTTAGATAATGGAACGTCCTGGATGCAACATTCTTAGACTACGGTGGATTTCTAAGAATTTTTCACGGGTTTCTTGTTTAAGTTCTATTAGATGTTTATTCAGTATTGTTTGATTGTGTATTACCTTGTCGATTAATTGTTTGTTGTTTTCAATCGCTTGCCTTATATCAAGCAGTGTAGAATCTACTGTTATTTCACTATCCAGATTTTCTTCTTGAGCTAGGCCATATGCACTATTGAGAGAAAAAAGGGCTATGAGAGTGATTGGTAAAAATATTAATTTTTTCATATCATTTTCTATTTTTATATAGGTTAAGTAGCATAATTTATTTTTTTGGGTTACAGAGTCTTTCAGGATCACAGGCAGCGACCATTTCTTTTATTTTACGTTCTAGAGTTTTATAATTTCTGAGTAGCCCACGTAAATCATTATTCATAATTTTGATTTGTGCGGCATGATCTTCATCAAGCCTTTTAGCAAAGGCATCAATAGAGGCCGTTACAATGGCAAATGTATTATTGAGCATATGAATTTCATCGGCTAACTGCTTTTTATCTTCTTTCATATCAACCTCATTCGTAAAAATAATAATCTTATTTAACTTAAAGGTAGCAAAAACAGTATTAAAACTTCAAGTATTTGTTTTAATTAATAAAATAATAGAGTAAGATTCGATATTTTGGTAAACTAAGAATATGAAACACTTACCAAAAGAATTTAAAGTTGCATGCCATACTGACCATGTTGGACCCGGGGCTACATTTGTAGCAATTCCAGGCTCGGTAAGTAATGGCGCACTATACATAAACACAGCAATAGATCGTGGAGCAAAGCAGATAGTTGTTCAGAAGGGCGTTGAGCTCGACATTTCTGTTCAAGAACGCTGTTTCAATGAAGGTATTGCTATAACTGTTGTTGATAATGCTCGCTTGGCACTTGCTCAATTGAGTGCTAGGGCATACGATTATCCAGCACGTAAACTCAA
Source organism: candidate division TM6 bacterium RIFCSPHIGHO2_12_FULL_36_22 (assembly GCA_001771315.1). Lineage (GTDB taxonomy): Bacteria > Babelota > Babeliae > Babelales > UBA12409 > 2-12-FULL-36-22. The sequence goes on along the minus strand of METK01000019.1, from coordinate 2,170 downwards.
AATCATTGGTATAACGGGAACAAAGGGTAAAACAACGAGTGTTTATCTTTTACACCACATACTGCAACAGGCTGGACATAAGGTTGCTATGTTGACCGGTGTTGAAAATAAAATTGGTGATCAAAGTTTTTCAGCGGAATTAACGACACCGCATCCAGACTATATTCATATGTTTTTCGAACAATGTGTACGCAAAAATGTTGAGTATGTTGTCATGGAAGCATCGGCACAAGGATTTAGCCTTCATCGCTTAGAGGGCATAAATTTTGACGCTATTGTATTTACCAATTTTTCTTTAGAGCATTCAGAGTTTTATGCGGACATTGAAGACTATTTTGAGGCCAAGTGTGAGATCTTTGAGCATTGCAAAGAAGGTGCGCCTCGCATTGTAAATGCTGATGATACGTGGATTAAAAGGATTATTTCTGCATACGATAAGCTTACAACCATTAGTCTTACTTCACCGGCTAAGTTTACTGGCACGCTCAAAAAAGCAGATATGACCGGGGTTTTGTTTGAAGTAGTATATGGATCACATTCAGCACTGTTGGAATCAAATACGATTGTTGGTCCATATAATGCAGAAAATATTCTTGGTGTGTTTGCCTGCGCGGTACAACTAGGTATCAGCTCTGAGGTTATAGGACGAGCTCTGAAATCGTTTACGGTAGTTCCTGGTCGTCTTGAACGCTTCAAATTGCTTAACGACGTTGTAGCAGTCATTGACTATGCTCATAACCCGTCATCGTTTCAAGCTCTTTTTGCAATGCTTCATACTAACACAAAAGATCTTTCAGTTGTTTTTGGCTGTGGTGGTGGTCGGGATAAATCCAAGCGGCCTATCATGGGTGAACTTGCAGCACGCTATTGTAACAAGATTTATCTAACTAACGATAATCCTCGCATGGAGAATCCTGATAGCATTATTCAAGATATTTTACTTGGTATTCCACAAGAACATTTTCACAAAGTAGTTATTGAGCAAGATAGGGCAAAAGCAATATCACGGGCTCTAGAAAATGCACGACCAAATGGTATAATTGCAATTCTTGGAAAAGGGCCTGATGAGTATCAATTGATTGGAACAACAAAAACATTCTTTAGCGACAAACAGCAAATATCAAAACTTATTTGCAAGCCGTTGCGCATTGAGTAGCATTATTGCCAGCTTTAAAACAATTGTAAAGACATGTGCGTTTTTTTTCCGAAGCTGTACAGATCATAGTACAATCTTGCGGATTAGCGCTATTTGCTTTATTGCAGCTTGCTAGACAGGTGCCTCCTTCATATGAAAATTCCGCAAAAGCCATACTGTTTTGTACTACAAACAGTACTGTAATAATAAAACCTAAAAATAGTAATTTTTTCTTCATTTATACCTCCTAATTTTAATTCCTTCATTACAGTATAATATAACCAAATTACAAACTGCAACAGTTTGTTGAGCTTTTTATATTGATTTATTTCTTCTGTAGGCGTTATTAGAGGTTTTTTGGGAAAGACTTTTCGGTTTTTTTGACAGTTTTGACTTCATGCATGAGGACATAGGACAAGAGCGTTCGTAGAATAATCAGGATAAAAATTATCCCGAGCTTATCGTATGTTACGCTCATCAGTGTTGATATGACGTCTGCTGCAACGAGGAGTTCGAGGCCAGAGATGATTGATTGTCCCAATTCTGTTCTAAATTGCCAGAATCGTTCTACAACGGACTTACCTTTACAGGTTGCAATGATGTATGCGAGTATTGAGCGGACGCCGCCGTAAAAGATGATAGCAATGCCTGCGATTTCAAACACTTCCTTAAAGACGGTTAATACGTCAGTTTTTAATACAAAATAGTTGATCATATCTTTTCCTTTGCACACTTTTTTGTACTGTAGAAATATTGCATGCCCATTGTCAATGTTCTTGTGGTTGAGCGGTAAAAGATGCTAAGTACTGGAAAAAAGGAGTTGTATGTCAAAACTTAAAGAGTACGCAAAGCGGCGTAATTTCAAAAAGACCAAAGAACCAGAGGCCAAGGTTAGCAAAAGTAATGATCATATTTTTGTAATTCAAAAACATGCAGCGAGTCATTTACATTATGATTTTCGATTAGAGATTGATGGAGTTTTAGTTTCATGGGCTGTTCCCAAAGGTCCGTCAACTAATCCAGCTGAAAAACGTT
>METK01000018.1 GCA_001771315.1 candidate division TM6 bacterium RIFCSPHIGHO2_12_FULL_36_22 | reverse complement strand
TGACACGGTACTGTTGTGCTATTTCTGGAGCATCATCAATATTGATGGAAACAAAATTCATTTTTTCGTAGTTTTGATCAGCTAAGGATTCAAATATTGGCTTAACTACTTGGCAAGGTCCACACCAGCTAGCATAGAATTTAACAGCGGTAGGTTGTTCTTGGTTTATGTAATATTCTAAATCTTTCATCTTTGTTACTTCAACGTGAGGTGGGCCAACTTTAATTTTTTTTGGGGGGGTAATTTCTTCTTTTTGAACTACTTTGATTTTCTTTTTTATTACAGGTTGCGGCTTGATTGGGGCAACTGCAGCTTTTTTCGGCTCTGGTTTTTCTACAGCGGTTTGTGGAACGCGTTTTTTGCTTGGTACCGTTGGGCTACTTTTTTGTTTTTTAAGTTCAAGAATGTGTTCCTGTAGGGCTTCTTTGTCAGCGCCAGAAATTGTTTTGATTTTTTTGCCTTTGTGGAATGAGATAAAGGTTGGGAATCCTTCTACATCATATTTTTCTGTTAATGCTGCAGCCTTGTCACCATCAACCTCGATGAATGTAATTTCTTCATTATGTGTAGTTGCAAGGTCTTCAAATACAGGCTTGATCTTTTTGCAGTATCCGCACCAATTGGTGTAGAATTTAATGATTACTGGCTTATCGCTGTTCATATGTTTATCAAGTTCTTCTAGTGTAGCAATTGATGTAATATAAGTACCAATGACTGGTTTTGGCTCTTCTTTTTGAATAGGAGCAATCTTTTGAACAGGAGCAACCGTTTTTGTTTTTTTTGCTTGCGCAGCAGTTGAAGCGACATTCTTTTTTAATGCATTATAGTCACCAACGACGCGCTTGGTTTCTTCTTCATTAGAAAAGAAGACAAATGTTGGAAATCCTTGAACCTTATAATGCTTGGCGATCTTGGCTCCTTCGCCTTTGGAAATATCAATTATAAGGAATTTGATATCAGGATTAGCTTCGGCAAGTTCATGGAAGATAGGACTCTTGCATGCGCCACACCATGGTGCAGTAAATTTTAATATAGAAAATTGAGCGTCTGTTAATATCTGATCTAAGGCTGCTTGTGTTGTAACATCCGTTGTTGATATTTCCATTTGTTTACAATAGGTTCCTGTAGAGATTACAAATGCTGCTACTACAAGCAGAATGCGATACTGTTTCATTACTTCTCCTTATGTATAATATTCAAACTTCGGTACCAGTCTACAAAAAAAAACAATAATGGTACATACTTCACAACGCTCTACTATATGTAACAAAAAACAATTGGAAGATCTGATTAAATACTTTAAGAAACTTTTATTTTTTTGTTCTAATATAACTAAAGAATTGATATATAAGCATTAGTACTTGCTTTGACTGTTTTTATTCTTTTATAGGGGTTGACTTTGCTATTCTTGGAAGGATGAATAAATGGAGGTCAAGAGAAAGGAGACTGTATGCCGATAATCAATTGTCGCAAGAATGAAAATAAAGCACTTCCAATGTCATATGTATGGGCGCATAAATATTATAGAAACAGCATTGTTCGTAACTGGACGCCTGAAGAGATATCCATGCAATGTGACTTGAATCAGTGGCTTTCTGCAACGGTGTTAACTGATGACGAGCGTGTCATGGTTTTGCGTACTATTGGTTATTTTTCAACAGCCAGTTCTTTTACTGTAAATAACATTATTTTGACTGCTTACAAACATATTACCAATCAAGAATGTAGACAGTACTTGCTTCGACAAGCATATGAAATGTCTATTCATACTGAAGCGTTTATACAATGTTGTGATACATTAGGGTTGGACCCAGAAGAAATCTATTCCATGCATCAAACAATTGAAACAATGAGTGCTAAAGATGACTTTGTTGCACAGATTGCGGTAATGAGTTCTGATAAAAATTTTTCTTTGGATACAACAAAGAATATCCAAAAATTTATTTTTAATCTTGTTGCATATTATATCATTATGGAAGGGATTTTTTTCTATACTGGTTTTGCCATGATGCTTATGTTGCGTCGTCGAAATAAGCTTGCTGGAATAGGACAATTGTTTGAAAATATTATGCGGGATCAAACTACACATGTTGCATTTGGATGTGATATTATTAAGGAAATTTGTATTGAAAATCCTACAGTTTGGACTCCAGCATTTAAGGATGAGCTTATGGGCATGATTAAGCATGCTGTGACACTAGAAAAAAACTATGTTGAAGACATATGTCCGTATGGCATTATGGGTGTTGATGCGGAACAATTTGGTCAATATATCGACTATATAGCAGATACACGATTAGAGCAGATTGGTCTTCCAAAATTATTTCAGCAAGTTAACCCATTTAAGTGGATTTCTCAGTCATTTGAAAAAAAACCAGAATTAATGCAATATCATACAACTGAAGTTAAATATTAAAATTATCAATTCACAAAAAAAAAGCTCCGACATTATATCGGAGCTTTTTTTTTGTGAGTTGTAAAACTTATTGGAGGCAGACACGTACATGGTTAATAAGTTCGTGTAGTTCTTTTCTAGCATAAAACTCACTACCTCTAATGAGCATACCTTTGTTATACATAGCAAACTTAGGTGTACGTGATACACCAAATAGACGGCCAATTTCTTTATATTTTGCAGCATTTACAGTTATAACTCGAACGTTAAAGTGAATTTGTTTCATTTGTTTATCCAGTTGTTTTAACACTTCATGCATATCATCACAGGCTGGGCAATCAGTTTGGTAAAACATGATGAAGGTTGGCACTTTAATAACTTCTAACATTAACTGTTGTGGCTTGAGACCTGGAATATGTTTCAACAGATCGTCAAACTCTATAACACCAGGAATTCTATCAATACGTTGTTGCAGTAATGCCCGATATGGTTCTGGTTGTTGTGATACAATTGAAAATGTGACGCTGCTCAGACAAAATAAAGCGATGAGTTTAAGTTTCATTATTTCTCCTTTTTGATTATCTTTATAATAACTTCTAGTATAATTTGTAAAGCTATGACAAGCTTTGATGAAAAGAATAATATATTTCTCGTTTATAGAAAGGCGGTTATGCGTATTATACAACGCTACAGTTTGATGTTTTTAGTATTATCTGGTGTTTGTTTCAGTTGCTTGCCGATAGATTCTTTGGAAGAATTATTTACAACGCAACATTCATTGTGGGTTTACATAATTACATCATTTTTAGCCGGACTTGCAGTAAGCTTTACTCCATGCATTTACCCAATGATTCCTATTACAGCGGGTGTTTTGCAAGCGCATCATGGGAAAAACCATTGGCACAACTTTCTTCTAGCCTTATCATATGTCCTTGGTATTGCCAGTATTTATTCTGCCCTCGGTTATGTTGTTGCTATGAGTGGCGACTATTTTGGTTACTGGCTTAGTAATCCTTGGTTTGTATTATTTATGTTTCTTTTCTTTCTCTATCTAGCAGGTTCTATGTTTGGTTTTTATGATCTGAAACTACCAAGTGTTTTAACACGTAAGCGTGCATCGATAAAGAAGGGTGGTTCATTTATTTATACCTTTCTTGTTGGAATGGTCAGCGGGACAGTTGCATCGCCATGTGTATCACCAGCATTGATTGCGATTTTAGGGTTTGTAGCGCATAGTGAGCGGCCATTAGTTGGAATTCTTTCTCTTTTTGCTTTTACGCTTGGTATGAGTTCATTGTTGCTGCTTGTAGGAACCTTTTCTTCAATACTGTCCAAATTACCACGAGCTGGTATGTGGATGTTGGAAATTAATCGAGCATTGGGGTTTTTAATTTTATTTATTGGTGTGAATTTCATTTTACCTTTTATCCCAGATGCTGCAGAACCGATACTATATGGTCTGATCTTGTTGAGTGCAGCGGCGTACTATTGGTTAGCTAATACCACTATAAAAAAAGTTATTGCGGTTGTTCTAGGCTTTTTAGGGCTTATTTTCATTTTTGATCCAATGTTGGTTGCATATAATGTATCATTAGTAAACAAACTGCTATCATTTAGAGGTTAGTTTCTATGATCAAATTTGAGTATCAAAAAACAGCTCGCGTTGCGTCGGATATTATGCAAAAACAGATAATAGATCTTAAGCCAGAGCTTGCACATATGCATGATGCATTACAAAAGCAATATAGCTCTGAATTTGCAAGTTTGTATTGTCCTTTTGATCAAGAGATGATTGCCCAAGTTAAGCAGCTTGTAAGTGTAAAATTGCGTCTCCAACCAGCCATGTTAGTTGTTGTTGGTATTGGCGGATCTAATCTTGGTACTCAAGCAATTGTTAAGGCTTTGGACGTTCAGGGTATTGATGTTCTTTTTATTGATACTGTTGACCCAGACCAATTGCATAGCATTACATTGAAAATTGAACAGCTACTGACAGCTGGGAAAGAAATTTTAATTAATGTCGTTTCTAAATCAGGAACAACAACAGAAGTTGCTGCAAATTTTAAAATTTTATATGCATTGATTAAGACATATCGCCCAACTAACTATCGAAACTTTATTGTTATAACTACAGGTAAAGAATCTGAGCTTGCTGCGATAGCAGAAGAAGAAGGCATTGATATGTTAGAAGTTCCGGAATTAGTTGGTGGTCGATACTCAGTTTTTTCTGCTGTAGGACTTTTTCCCTTACTATTAGCCGGTGTTAATATTGATCAATTACTTATTGGAGCGAGAAACGCAATAGAAAATAGCTTTAATGGAGTTGATAATACAGCGGTAACGAGTGCTGTACTGATGAATGAAAATTGGAAGAATGGTTGCGTTGTGCATAACTTTTTCTTTTTTGCAACGCGGTTAGAATTTCTTGGTAAATGGTATCGCCAATTAATGGGGGAAAGTATTGGTAAAGAGAATGAAGAAGGTAAGGCTGTAGGAATTATTCCTATGACATCGATAGGAAGTGTTGATTTACATTCAGTTGCGCAGCTTTACTTAGCTGGACCACATAATATTTATACAAGTTTTGTAACGGTAACAAATTTTGATCATCATATTAAAATTCCAGCGACCATTTTTCCCAACCTCGACTCTATGGCGAATGGTAAGTACCTTACGGAGATTATGCATGCAATTAGTAAAGGAACGCAACAAGCATACATTGATCGTTTAAATCCGTTTTGTAGTTATACATTATCTGCAATTAATTCTGAAACATTAGGTTGGTTTATGCAAATGCAAATGATACAAATGATGTTGTTGGGTAAGCTTTTGCGAGTCAATCCATTTACTCAGCCGAATGTTGAAAAGTATAAAATAAGGACACGAGAAATATTAGGAGAGTGATACGTGGAAAATCAATCAGATTCTACGATAATTCTGTTTGGTGCTACTGGTGATCTTGCTCGTCGAAAATTAATTCCAGCAATCTATAAATTGATTAAATCTGGATACTTTAAAAAATATCTTTTAGTTGGTGTAGCGCTTGAGGATAGTACACTCCAACAAATTTTTGAAACTGCCCGAGAGTTTATTGATGAATATGATCAAGAAATTGTTGATCAATGTTGCGCTTGGGGTTACTATCAACAACTTGATGTGACTAATAAACAAGCATTTATACAGCTAACTCAAGAGATCAAAGTTCTAGAACAAGAGTTAGGACTTTCAGGGAATCGTCTTGTATATTGTTCTGTTACATCACAATTCTTTGTTCCAATTGTGCAACATGCTACAGCTTCAGGTTTATTAACATGCAAAAAAAATAATAACGGTAATAAGCATGCATGGCAGCGTGTTGTTTTTGAAAAACCATTTGGTGATGATCTAGTTTCTGCACAAAGGATGCATACAGCGATAACAAGCTGTTTAAACGATGAACAGATTTATATTATTGATCACTATCTTGCAAAAGAAATTGTGGAAAACATTGCACTTATACGCTTTACTAATCGTGTTCTTGAGCCATTATGGAGTGCGGATAATATTGATAAAGTTACAATTACGTTAAAAGAAAAACTTGATGTAAGTATGCGGATTGTATTGTTTGAACGATTTGGTGTGCTTAAAGATGTTGTGCAAAATCATATGTTTCAATTGTTAGCATTGATTGCTATGGAAGAGCCTGAAAATTTAACGGGTGATTCAATTCGTGTTGCAAAAGCAAGCGTACTTGAAAAAGTTAAATTTAAGTCTGGATATCTTGGGAGATATGAAGGATATGCTAAGCATAAGGGCGTTGCTAAAGATTCTAAGATTGCAACATATGCAAACTTGGAATTTACAATTGATAATAAGCGCTGGAACGGTGTGACATTCAATTTTGTTACTGGTAAATGCCTTAAAGAAAAAGAAACCAGTATTGAGATAGAGTTTAAGGAAGTTAAATGCCTTTTAGTTCACTGTCCATCTGAACGAAATAAATTGAAAATTTCTGTTATTCCACGTGCAGGTTTTTCTTTAGAGTTGAATGCAAAAAAAGTTGGTTCTAAGGGTGAAGTTACACCAGTTGATATGAAATTTTGTCACGAATGTATTTATGGATTGTATACACCCACGGCATATGAAACGATATTGCAAGAAGTTATTGAAGGTATGCGTTCGATTTCTGTTAGTTTTGATGAATTGGAATCGAGTTGGAAACTCATTGGTGATATTGAAGCGAGTCACCTACCAATGTATTCATATGAATGTGGTTCTGATGGTCCACAAAAGGAGAATTGATGAAGGTAGGTATTATTGGTCTTGGAAAGATGGGGCAGGCAATTGCCCAACGCTTGCTTAACGATAATCATGTAGTGTATGGCTTTGATATTAATAATGATGTATTAAAAATGTTTGAAAAACATGGTGGAACACCAGTTCATTCATTAAAAGATCTTGTTAAGTCTGTGGACATTGTTTGGCTGATGATCCCAGCTGGTGAGTTAATAGATAAAACATTAGATATTATTAAGCCATTGATAACAACTCAAATTATTGTTGATGGTGGAAATAGTAAATATACCGATTCGATCAGACGTGCAACCCTATGTTCTGAAAGTGGAATTGCATACCTTGATTGTGGGACATCGGGTGGTCTTGCAGGTTGTAAGCAAGGTTTTTGCCTTATGGTTGGTGGCGATAAAAAAGCGTTTGATACGATTGTATCAGTGTTAAAATCTATAGCGGCACCTGAGGGGTATGCATATGTTGGATCGTCTGGTACGGGACACTATGTGAAGATGATCCATAACGGTATTGAGTATGCATTGTTACAGAGTTATGCCGAAGGATTTAATCTTTTAAAAAATGGTGAGTTTAAAGATCTTGATTTGGCGCAGATTGCCGGGCTATGGGAACATGGATCTATTGTGCGATCTTGGATTTTAACATTATTGCATGGTGTACTAGAAAAAGATCAACAACTGAAATCAATTTCAGGCAAGGTCGCAGAGAGTGGCATGGGCCGTTGGACTGTCGAGCTTGCAGAGAAAGAAAAAATTCCAGTACCGCTTATACAAAAGGCGTTGGAGATAAGAAAAGAATCACAAAAGAGTGGTGGTGATTATGCTACTAAACTCGTTGCTCTACTACGCAATGTCTTTGGAGGCCATGCAGCGAAAAAATTATGAAATATATAGATATTAGTTGGCCAATATCAGCAGCAATGACAACGTACAAAGATCGTAAGGATGTATTATTTACTCAAACTAAGACTTGGGAATCTGACAATGTTCGTGAAACATCCTTAACCATGGGATTGCATACAGGTACACATATCGATGCGCCATCACATATGTTAGAGCAGGGTAATTCCGTTGGGAAGGATTGTATTATAATGCAGTCATGTCAGGTTATTGACCTAACCAGTGCTACAGATGGCATAACTAAAGATGACCTTATGCAGCATGAGGTAAAAGAATCTATCATCCTTCTCAAAACAAAAAACAGCTTTTTTGATGTTACGGCACCATTCAATTTTAACTTTGTTTTTCTTGAACAAAGTGGCGCAGCTTATTTAGTCAAGCACGGTGTTCGTGCGATTGGTGTTGATTATCTTGGTATTGAGCGTAACCAGCCAAACCATCCAACACACAAAATCTTGCTAGAAAAAGGTATAACCATTCTCGAAGGCTTGCGATTAGAGCATGTCGAACCGGGAACCTATAAACTTATTTGTTTACCACTAGCACTCATTGGTGTTGATGCAGCTCCAGCACGCGCTCTATTGGTACAATAAACTAGGATCTTAACATCAAGCTTACATGCAACCCATATTGGTTACGTATTGTGGGTTCACGCCGCTCACGCCAAATGGGTTTGATTTGATTGTCATTGTTTGATTTCCAGTTGTAATCGTGAAACTATAACCTAAAAAACTGTTGCAGTTACACCATGATCCACCAGCGAATGAATCTTTCAAAGATACAACAATATTTTTTTTTGTTCCAATAACAGGCATGAGGGTTGAACAAAAGACTGCAGTACTGATGCCGCTAGTAGAATCTTGATAAAGATTAGCAGGATAAGCTAAAGATGCTGTGCCATTTGCTGATATGGTAACCCCAATACCTTTCGCATTGGCCATATTAGTATTAGCAAGTTGTGTAAATTGAATGATGGTATTATCAAATACAACTTCTTGCAGATCAGATGGTATACTAATATTATTAATAAGTTGATCATCATAAAATGCTGCATGGTATAGATTTGCATTAGTAAAATCAGCTTTTCTAAATTGGCTGTTTGGGGCATACAACGTAAATAGTTTAGCCCCTTTGAATGAAGCATCATTACAAATAACTCCACGCATAGAGCAACCATTCATGAGTGAATTATCAAACTGAGCTCCTGTGAAATCAACACCTTCTGCGTACATACCCCGTAGGTTTGCATTTTTGAGTGATACATTTCTAAAATTAGTTTTAGGAGAAAGCCAAATATTTTCAAGATTAATACCATCAAAGTTGCAATGTTTGTCTGGGGGACATTCGCCATGTGTAAGTAAGTAATTAAAGTCTGGGTCATTGAGAAACTTTTCGTTATCTTTTAAACTTCGCAGTTGTGCTTGTATTTCTGGCCTTGTTATCAATACTGGTGTGCTGTGTATTAGCATCGGTATGAGCAGCCCTAGCACTATAAATTTTTTCATGATATTCCCCCATTTTTTTATGATTATACCATACTGGAGTCTCATAATTCAAGAGTATATAAGTGTTATGAACAACAGATTTTTTACTAAGTAATTCTAGTAAAGCTTTATTTTTCTTGGCTTGGGTTTTAGTCAGGTTTAAAGTGATCTGTTTGATGATGGTATAATCGAATAAGATGAGTAGTGTTTGAAGGGTTGAAGGATTGATGTGATTACAGGTTATATCTTCGATTGAGAGTGAACCGGTGAATTTAAGTAATGTTGGGCGGAATGTAAAAACTGCCCATGATCGTTGATTAATGCGTTGTTGCAAAAGGCCTTGATCGTCTATGTATGTTGCACCATCTTTTCGTTTTATAATTAATGAGGCCTTATTTTTTGTCATTTGGTGTGTGCCAAAGTGTGGTGGGGCTATCAGGTTGAAGTAAACGAGACAGATAGCAAGGTAGATACCAAAATACAGAACCTGACGTTTGAGAGTACAATACTGTGTAATGAAAAGAAGGGCGATAGTACCGAGGGTACAAAGCCATAGAAGAATTTGGTGATGGCATGTTATACCAAAAAGCCAATGTATTGAACCGAAGTTTAAAACAAAGAGCCAAAGATCCGTTAATTTAGTAAGTAAGTAAATGATCCATCCTGCCGGAATAGAAAGAAGTTCACAGATAAATAGTAGCGTGGACAAGCTAATAAACGCCGAGAGTATCGGTGTAAAAATTAGATTGCTAACGGGTGTCATATATGAGAGAGGTAAACCCCAGGCAATCAGCAAAGGCAAACTAATAAGCGTAACGACTAACTGCGCTAAGCAAAACTGTAACAACCAATGTATAACTTTATCTTTTTTTAATGCCATGCCTATAGTTTACTGCAGGTATGATATTATGTCCCGGTAGTTTTTGTAGTAGAATCTGGTTTCGTTGAAACAGGAGTTGCTTTTTTATATACAAATGGCGGCAGTCCAGTATCTCCAGCCTCTTGTTGTGGTCCTATGTCACCAGCATCTTGTCGAGCAGTAGAATATGGTCGAATATTCAGTGCATAACCTTTTGTCTTACTTTCTAGATTTTCTATTGCAACAAGATCCTCAATATATTGATCTAAGCGATGACAGCCACTATTATTGACACTGCCATCGGGCATAATGGTTTGACACAAAATTGCTGATTCTGCAGGATTGAAATTTGTTGAACCAATGAGGATTGCACCTGTAAAGTTTGTGTTGTCGGTTTTAGTACCCTTGAGATTACAGAAACGTAATTCTGCATCGATGAGCTCGGCATGCTGTAGGTTGGCATTAGTGAAATTCGAATGGCTACCTATGAACTTGTACATTAACGCTTCATTGAAGTTTGTATTTGTAAGATTAGAACGCATGAAGTCAGCACTATATAATTTGGATCGGAGAAAAGATGTTCCGGAAAAATCAGAATGGCGAGCTTTAACCTTTTTCATAGAAGTGTCATCTAAAAGACAATCAAGGACTTTTGCACCGCCAAAATCACAACCATTGAGTAGACTTCCTGTTAGATTGCTTTTGTTAAATTCTGTTAATGTTAATCCTGCATGAATGAAGTTAGCTCCAATGATAGAGGTATAATTAAATCTTGATTTGGACATTTCTGCCAAAAAGAAACGTGCATTATCTAAAATTGCATGATCAAAATTATCATTTACAAAAAAAGCATTGCTTGCTTGTAGATTAGTCATATTGGAATAACTAAGGTCTGTGATGCTAACGTGTGCAGCATACATCCAAGCATTTTCTAGGTTGGCATATGATATATCTGAATTGTTAAGCACAGCTAATACAATTTCAGAATTATACATGGTTGTTCCGCGAAGATTGGAGTGTGGACGAGTTTCAACCATGATTGAGATACCAGGAATATAACAATCAATACATCTATTGGTTTGCATGAACTGATCGTATCCTTTGAAGGAATCACCCAATAATGGTGGATAAGCATAATTTGCGTTAATATTAATTACTAAAAAAGCCATCATGAATAAAAAGAATCTATTCTTCATTTTTCTACCCCCTTTTTACACCTAGTCTAATAATAAATTGTTTTATGAATGTAAAGCAATACTTTTAGTCGTAATCTTGGGTACCATCCTTTGGTTGGACATTGAATCTTTCCTATTTTCTACTAGAATCGGAAGAACATAAGCTTGGAGAGAAAGGAGATTGATGAAGAAAGATATAAAACTTTTTTTGGAGGACGTAGCGTATCAGTTGCGTCGTGATTCTGTCAGGGCAACGACAGCTGCGGGTTCGGGACATCCTACATCGAGTCTATCAGCAGCGGATCTTGTAGCAGTCCTATTTTTTTATGGTATGGACTATGATCCTGAAAATCCACACAATCCAAATAATGATCGTTTTATACTTTCTAAGGGTCATGCATCTCCTGTGTTGTATGCAGCATGGAAGGCTGTAGGAGTAATTTCTGATGCAGAACTGTTATCTTTACGTGATTTCAATTCTGTTCTTGAAGGGCATCCTACACCACGATTTGAGTATGTTGATGTTGCTACTGGATCGCTTGGCATGGGATTATCAATTGGTGTTGGTATGGCATTGAGTGCAAAAAAGGATCATCTTACATATAGGACATATGTTCTTTTAGGTGACAGTGAGGTTGCAGAAGGTTCTATTTGGGAAGCTGCTGAACTTGGTGCTTACTACAAGCTTGATAATCTCATTGGACTTATTGATTGCAATGGGCTTGGTCAGCGTGGTGAAACAATGCGTGCAGATGTACAAAATTATGCAGATAAGTTTGCTGCATTTGGCTGGCATACGATTATCATTGATGGACATCAAATAACTCAGATAGCCCAAGCACTTGATACCGCACGAACGATTACCAAAAAACCCGTCATGATTATTGCTAAGACTATCAAAGGCTATGGTATCAAAAGTGTTGAAGGCAAAAATGGTTATCATGGTAAAGCTTTTACGAAGGAGCAAATGGGATCCATACTTCAAGAACTTAAAGATAGATTTGAACCGCATGAACCAGTCAAAGAATTTATGCCGAATGAACCAGAAAAAGCAGAAGGCATCTTCACCGCGCAACTATGTAAGCCATTAAAACAGCCTCGATATAAAGTAGATGATATGCTTGCTACGCGTGTGGCATATGGACAGGCATTGCAAGCGCTTGGGGCAACTTGTCCCAAGGTTGTTAGTTTGGATGGTGAAGTAAGCAACTCGACATATACATACCTTTTTGCTGAAAAATACCCAGAACGATTTGTTGAATGCTTTATTGCAGAACAGAATATGGTTGGTATGGGCATGGGCTTTGCAGCACGTGGTTTTACACCATTTATTGCAACCTTTGGAGCCTTTTATACTCGTGCGCTTGACCAGATTCGTATGGCTGCTGTATCTCGCTTGCCACTCAGGCTTGTTGGATCACATGCTGGAGTATCAATTGGTGAAGATGGTCCATCACAGATGGCGTTGGAGGACATAGCTATCATGCGTGTCATACCAAATTCAGTAGTATTTTATCCATGTGACGCTGTGAGTACCTACCAACTTGTTAATATCATGTGTGATTATAATGATGGAATAAGTTATCTTCGAACGACACGGGGAAAGACACAGATTATTTATGATAACATGAAAGAGTTTCATGTTGGTGGATGTCATGTCATTCGTGAAGGTCAAGAATCACAAGCTTTAATCATTGGAGCAGGCGTTACTCTGTACGAAGCGCTTAAAGCACACGAATTATTAAAGCTTGATGGTATTGAAACTATGGTTATTGATCTTTACTCAATCAAGCCTTTGGATGCTGAAACGATTCTTTCATGTGCACGACGTTCAGGTAATCGGATTGTTACTGTTGAAGACCATTATCTTGAAGGTGGCTTGGGTCAAGCAGTTGTATATGCAATGCGTAATCATGATATTACGATTGATTGTCTTGCTGTTACTAAAATCCCACATTCAGGGTCTCCAGAACAACTTATAAGTTATGAAAAGATTGATGCCGTAGCAATTCTTGATGCTGTGAAGAAGATTATATATACAGATAGGGTATAATTGCCAACTTCTTCAAGCAACAGTTGAATATATTTGTATAAACCGGTTAATCTTTGAATAAGTATTACATGGTTAAAGGGGGGATCATGAAAAAGTTATTATTAATCGGTTTATGTGCAATTGGGGTTGTTAATGCTCAAGAGCCTGAACAAGCAGAACAACAATCGCCACAGTTAGAATCATTAACGTTATCTGAAGTAGACAATCAAAGTGCTGGTGATTTTAAGATCTATCAAGTAGGTGAATCAATGCAGCCTACTATTTTGAAAAACTCTAAGCTTGAGACATCAATAGAGCTTGGCTTGCGTAAGGTGAATGTTTATCCAATATCAGGTTCATTTCAATCTATTTTTGTTGAGCGAGGATATCAAGCAAGTGGTAATTGCCAGAAGAATTCAGGGCCATACCTTATATCATTTTGGTATGGCTATCCTACACAGTCAGCAGACAATCGCATCTTTGAAAACTTTTGCATGGTAAAAAATGAAAAAGCTAAGATTGGTCTTCGTATTTATCCAGATGGGTCTGCTGCATTGTATGCTATTGCGGGACTAAAGCCAACGCAGAGTTAAGTTTTACCTTGATATATAGCGAAAATGGCATCATTTAGGTCGCTTATACGTTGCTCTTGCATTGCTATGTGATGTTTTCTTTTTGTTTTTTCTTTTTCTGAGGCTTCTTGTTTTTTTGCTTCAGCTGATTCTTTTTGGACAAAATTATAATGGGTATCTTCCGTTTGCGCTCGCAATTGTACATAGTTAGCATCTTTCGAGGAAATTTGCTGAAATAATATTTGTAGATCTGCATAGCTACTTCCCAGTGTTGCGCCAACAAGTCTATTGATAACTGCTTTATTGAACTAAAAAGCTCGCGCATTCTCGCTCCTTTAGGGGCGAGTCAAGCGAGTTAATATTTTGATAAAACCATCAACTTAAGATATACTATTTAAAGAATTGGTAGAGATTTAGTGAAGTGACAAATTCATCAGGAGAGGTGAATGTTAACGGGCGTTTCTTTCC
>METK01000017.1 GCA_001771315.1 candidate division TM6 bacterium RIFCSPHIGHO2_12_FULL_36_22 | reverse complement strand
CAAAATTATATTTTTACTTTGGCTGAAATAGGATGATCTTTCCTCCGCCGAGCTGAAGCACGGGGTATCCAGATCATAAGGAGATTGATGAAGAAAAATAAATTTTTGATAGTATTCGTATCAGTTAACATTGCCATTATTTTCCTTATTATTTATAAACAAAATCTCTTTATAAAACACTCATTTAAAAATCAAGAATTAACCAAAGAAATTGAAAAACTTGAAACTAAAAAAGAGTCACTGATACAAGAGCTGTATACTATGCAAAATCCTAACCACGTAAAAGAGTATGCACAAAAACAGCTTGGTATGGAAAACTTACCAATTAAGCGTATTAATAAACTTGCTGAGTAATAAGCATGAATGGTTATAGCAAAGCCCGATCATCATTTATATTTTTTATTCTGGTGCTAATGTACGCTATCATTTGGGTAACTTTTTTTGGCATTCAGATTATTCAACATACGTTCTTTACTGAACGAGCACAGCGTCAATATCATATTGAACGCATCATTTATCCACCACGAGGTGACATCTTGGATAAAAAAAATAAGCCTCTAGCACTCAATGCAGAAAGTACATCCGCCTTTATATTACCTAGAGAGATTAAAGATCCTGGAATGTTAAAAAAATTTCTTGCACAATATTATCCTGATATCGTTGAAAAAATGAAAAATACAACACAGCATTTCATGTTCATTAAGCGCAAGTTAACACCTCTTGAAATAAAGCGAATAGAAGAAGCAAAAGTATCAGATATTAAGTTACTTAAAGAACGTTGCCGCTTTTATCCTGTCGAGTCTATGGGCTCACTTGTTGGGATTACGAATATTGATAATGCTGGCCTCTTTGGTATAGAAGCACTTTATAATGATATGCTTGCTGGCAAACCAATGCACTGTTCCATGGAAAAAGACGCACGATCTAATCGTTTCTACTTTAATAAAGAAATTCAAAAAGCTGGTGTACAAAGTAAGCCAATAAAATTAACAGTCGATAGTGAACTCCAGTTCCTTGTTGATGAACAACTTCGTGAAATCATATCCCAGTTTTATGCAGAAGAAGGGGGGGTCGTTGTTCTTAATCCAAGCAACGGTAATATTGAAGCTATGTGCCATCATCCTCGCTTCAATCCAAATGATACCTATAACCTTGATATAGCTACAACCAAAAATCGCACGCTAACCGAACGATGTGAGTTTGGATCTGTTATAAAAATCTTCATGGCACTAGCTGCATTGGAAGAAGGTGTAGTTACACCCGAAGAACTCATTGATTGTGAAAACACTAAGGAAGCAATCATAAGTAAATATAAAATAAGTACATGGAAAGCGAATGGAATCATCTCATTTTCGCAAGTAATTGAAGAATCTAATAATATTGGGGTAGTTAAAGTTGCACAACGTCTTGGGCCAAAATTATATGATCATTACCGTAAGGTTGGATTTGGTTATAAGACAGGTATCAATCTTCCTGGTGAACAAGCGGGATTTATTACACCCCCAAACAAGTGGTCTCGACGATCTATCATTTCACTTTCATTTGGATATGAAATTGCAGGAACGTTACTACAACTTGCCCGCGCTATGTCTGTATTTACTAATAATGGTTGCCTTATTACACCAAAGCTTATTGATGGGCAGGAAACAGTTATGAGCAAACCATTATATAATCCTGAAACAGTAGAAATGATGCGAAAGATTTTACAAAATACAGTAAATACAGGAACTGCTTTCCGTGCAAAAATAAAAGGGTATAATGTTATGGGTAAGACAGGAACTGCAAACCTACTTATCGATGGAACCTATTGTTCTACTAAAAACATTTATACATTTTGTGGTATTGTAGAAAAGGACGACTATAAACGAATTATCATCACGAGTGTAAAAAATTCACCACGACACAATCTTTTTGCTGCAAGCGTGGCGGTTCCACTGTTTGAACGTGTTGCAGAAAAAGTACTTATTCACGATAAAGTTTTGTAATTAAAGTTAAGCAAAGAAAGAAAAAGCTATGCCGACGGTCTTTATCCCAGCAGATGTACCTGCAACAATGGAAAAAGAATTTACGGATAACTATAATGCAATCACTAAGGGAACTGAAAAATTGTTCCTCTTTGCTGGTGACCAAAAAATAGAACATCTCAATGACAATTTTTATGGCAATGGATTATCTCCAGCAATCAACTTTCCCGAACATCTTTTTCAAATTGCTGCAACCGGTGATACGGGAGTATTTGCGACTCAGCTTGGATTAATTGCACGGTACGGCAAAAAATTTCCAAACGTTAATTACCTTGCAAAGCTTAATAGCAAATCCTATCTAACACCTCCCCCACCAAAAGATCCGCTCAGTCGTTCCTTGTGGTCAGTAGAACAGGTAGTAAAGCTGAAACAAGAATCCGGACTTCATATTCGAGGCATTGGCTATACAATCTACCTTGGCAGTGAATATGAGGGCGCAATGTTACGTGAAGCAGCACAAGCAATCTACACGGCACACCAATATGGTATGATTGCAGTCATTTGGATGTATCCACGTGGTATTACTGTAAAAAATGATCAAGATCCAAACTTGATTGCTGGTGCAGCTGGTGTTGCTAATGCTATTGGTGCTGATTTTGTAAAAATCAAGGTACCTAAAGCACAAAACGTTGGTAAAGCATTACAGATAGCTGTTCAAGCTGCAGGTAATACAAAGGTTATTTGTTCTGGTGGTAAACGTATTGAACCAAAAAAGTTTTTAAAGGGAATACAGGATCAACTATCTCTTGGACATACAGATGGTATCGCTGTTGGAAGAAATCTTTATCAATATTCACTTGCAGAGGCAAAAATTCTTGCGCAAGCTATTGCTAAAATTATCTATGGATCTAAGGCTGAATAATCACTTCCTCTTGCTCATCAATTGGTTGTTTATTTCTAAAGATAAGACCGGTCATATGTTGACCATACCGCCATGTTTCACGCATAATTCGATAGGTAATGTATGCGTGAACTATTAATTGCCACGTTGGTGCTTTGTGTTGGACATAGCTTCCATGTACTTGTAACAGCCTACTTAGCTGTCCTGCAATCCCGGCAATACGTTTATCAGAAGACTGATAACGCATTAATTGTTGTCCAAGAAAATTACAGGTACCACCAGCATAATAGCCATACGCATGAACAACTTGCGTACCTTTTTCTAAATATGATGAATCACTATTTTTTACCCAACCTATAACATTTTTACCAACTTCTTGTAATTTTGTAGAATAGTCCATAGTGTATATATTTGAAGATAAGAACAATAATAAGATCAGTCTATTTTTTTGCATAAGACTTGTCTTTCACTAAAACCTGTCATAATCTCAACACGTTATCACATTTCAATGGTATCTGCTATACTGTCAGAAACTGATTATAGATTAAAAGGAAATTGTAATGGAATGTTACCGATATAAAATACTGATTTTACTTATCAGTATCCCATCTTTTATTTCGGCATTTGAGAATAGATTTTCACAATCATTTATGTATACTCGGCCAGCATTTTTCAATATAGCAATGTGGCAAGCCGGTTGGCATAACTATGCATTTGATCAAGGTTGTAAAAATAATGCACTACAATTAATTCCTTATCGTCAACACAGCATGAAAAACAATAAAAATGTCACATACTTTTTTATCGACGGTAAAAATAATATGACAGTTAAAGGTGATAACGCTATTGGAACCCCAGCAAATCCAAATAATCGTGATATTCGTGCTGAATGGATAGGCTTACCAAATAATTTTTCTGGCTCTTTTTGCATCAAACCAGAACAACTACAACAAGGCGCTATCCTACAATATAAAGTTTCATTGAAAAATCTTGTTCCTTGGTGCTTTTTTAGAAGAATGTGGATTGGAATCTCTGGCGTTTTTAATGATGTAAAAAACGAAATCAATTTTCAGCAATCAATTGCACAAACATATAACACTACACCTGCCACCATTAAGCAGGCTTTAGATCCTGACACTTGGTGCTATGGCAAATTTACAGAAAAAACTGAAAGTTCTGGTCTTGCTGAAACCCGATTCTCATTCGGAACCCGGTTTATTGATCGTGGTGACTGGCAATTTGGATTTTCTACGTACGTTTCAATCCCTGGTCAAGGTGGTATAAATTCCAATTCAATCTTTGAAGCATATCGAGGCTTCAACGGCCACGTTGGTTGGGGAAGTCAGGTTAATATCCAAATGCCTTTGAGTCCATGTAATTCTGAAGCAATCGTTGCAGCATTCTTTGATGCAGAATCTATATTTCTCTTTTCCAACACAAAACATCGCTCTGTAGATTTATATAATAAGCCATGGACTCGATATCTCTTGCTTAATAGAACAAATGGTGAAACAAATATTCCAGGCATCAACGTCCTATCCCCAAAAGTAAAAATATCTCCATATAACCTTGTTACCATAGCCGCTGGTATGCGATTCAAATACCGCTGCTTGGATACCGAAATGTCTTATGGATTATGGACACATGGTGATGAACACATCAAATTGAAACACGAGTGGAAAGAAGAATATGGTATTGCTGGTACAGGCACCACAACACTCCCTAATGGTACCGTAGTTGGCAACTCTGCAAGTGGTAGTGCAATAAACTTTCAAGCTGCTAATGACTCGACCTTTATACCAATTACAGCCAATGACTTAAACTTCAAATCTGGCGCCGCTCGTGCAACACTGTCACAATTTGCACAAGGTGCTGTTGGAGTTACTAGTCAATCATGCTCCGGTGTAAAAGGATTTGCCTTCATTGGTGGTTTTTTTGAGTATGCTCATAAAAACTGTACCCTATCCAATTGGGGCTGGTGGGTAAAGCTCGGTGCATCTTTTTAATGCAAAAAATATTTAAATAGATAAACTATATATAAATTTATAATAAAAACATAAGGTATTTTATGAAGAAATTTATACTACTTTCTATTCTTTTATGCGGTTACAATTGTTTATTCGGAGGTGCTTTTAGTGACTCAGGCAGTGATGATGAAGCCTTAATAAGATATGAATATTATTTAAGACATACTCCCGTGCTGTCAGCTTGTGGTAGTGAAAATATTAGTAGGCATAATAGTACTCTTTGCCTTGCTGGCTCAAGCAACGATTTAGAAAGCTCAACAGATCAGGACTATTCAAGAAAATCTCGATCAGCTTGTGATAATGAAAGTATTAATGATGGTAATGATGATGATAAATTAGCTATCGTTGACGCCCATGGTTTTTCTATAAACCTTGAAGAAAGAGATGAACCTTCTCTTCCTTGGGACAGCGAAGAAGATGAAGAAAAAGTCAATACAACCCTGGAAGAACTTCAAAAAAAAGTTAATACTGCCAAAGGGCTCAACGAAGATTCTATGGAAAAAACAATGTTAACCCGCAGAATAAGAACTCTACAAGCGCTACATACAACACTCCAACAAGATCCAAATAATCAAACAGTCGCTGTACAATTAAGACAAATGTTAGCTCAAAATAATTTATAATATCTGTATAATTCTTTTGACTGTTATGCGCATGCTAGTAATCCTTTAATTTTCTTAATAGCAATATTCAAACGATTTAATATAGCAACATAATTGTTCAGCAGATCTTTTAGCTGTTGAGGCAAATTACCGCGAAGTAATTGTGCTGCTCGTTCCGCCCAGGTCGCTTGTTCATATTGAAGGTTAAGAACTACAATTCCATCCTTTAGATTTTTTTGTGACTGAACTAATAATGGTTGCAATTTACTTTCAAGGGGCTTTAGCTTATCACATACTATTTTGTCTATATCTTGCAGCTCCATATATGTAGGCCCAACTTGTATATCTTCCCATTCACCCTCTGTTTTGATGCTTACCTTCGGAGCCAATGTACGAAACATGGTGTTCAAATAATCTTGCTCTATACTTCTTTTTGATGCACGCTCGAACACTTCAGCATCCTTGGAAAGTCCTGTCAGAATTTTGCTTTGAGCAGCAATTTTTTCTTGCGTTGTCTGCAATGGTAAATCTAACATCATTGGAATCCACTCTTGTATATCTATATTATTTATATACCCAGCTACCTTGTTAAGCTCTCTATCAATATGCTGTAATGCCCATGCAATCTCGGGTATATCCTGACGATGTTGTGCATAAACACATGATGATACTAGCATACCTAGCAATAACAATTTTCTCATAGTTCCCCCTATGTACAAACTGTAAAAATTTCTATTGAATATACTAGCATCACATCTATTCTTAATGCAATGGTTTAAGAAATTTTAATATGATGTTTTTCAAGATACTTGCTATCAAAAATAGAACTGAAGATACTACCTACAAAAAAAATTAAAGTATGCATAGAACAACAAGCAATCCAATCTGAAATTCTCAATATCTCATAGTTTTTGACCAATAAAAAAGCCCCGATTTCTCGGGGCTTTTTCTTTTTTTAATACATTCCCATGCCAGGCATACCGCCACCATGGCCATGCGACGCTGATTCTGTTTTCTCTTCAGGTATTTCAGTTACTGCTGCTTCAGTAGTTAATAAAAGTCCTGAAATTGATGCTGCATGTTGTAACGCTGAACGTGTTACTTTAGCCGGATCAATAATACCCATTTCAATCATATTAACAAACTCATTATTGCGAGCATCGTATCCACGATCACCATTTTCTGTACGAACTGCATGCACAATAACTGACGCATCAACACCTGCGTTTGATGCAATAATGCGCAATGGTGCCTCAAGTGCCTTCTTAATGATTTGTGCACCAAGCTCTTCGTCATTTGTTAAAGAAAGCGAATCTATTACTGATTGTGCACGCAAAAGCGCAACACCACCACCAGGAACAATACCTTCTTCAACTGCAGCGCGAGTAGCATTAAGCGCATCATCAATACGATCTTTCTTTTCTTTCATTTCAGTTTCTGTTGCAGCACCAACTTTAATGACCGCAATACCACCTGAAAGTTTTGCAAGACGTTCTTGTTGCTTCTCTTTATCGTACTCAGATGAAGTGTTTTCGATTTGACCACGAATCTGTGTAATACGAGAACTGATTGCTTGATCAGAACCAGCACCATCAACAATTGTTGTATTTTCTTTGGTTACAATAACCTTTTTAGCTGACCCAAGATCATCTAACATTACAGTTTCAAGCTTAAGACCAAGATCTTCAGTGATAAGCTTACCACCAGTCAAGATTGCCATATCTTCAAGCATATCTTTACGACGATCACCAAATCCTGGAGCCTTAACTGCAACAACATTGATAGTACCACGAATTTTGTTGACCACCAATGTCGCCAACGCTTCACCTTCAATGTCTTCTGCTATCATCAATAATGGTCTACCTGCACGTGCTACTTGTTCAAGTAATGGCACAAGTGATTTCATACTTGTAATTTTCTTTTCATAAAGAAGAATGAATGGATCGCTTAAATCAGCTTCCATCTTTTCTGCGTTATTTACAAAGTATGGAGAAAGGTAACCACGGTCAAATTGCATACCTTCAACAATTTCTAAGGAACTTTCCATCCCTTTAGCTTCTTCAACAGTGATAACACCATCACGACCAACCTTTTCCATGGCTTCGGCAATTTGCTCACCAATATAACGATCGTTGTTTGCAGATATGGTTGCTATCTGTTCAATTTCTTTCTTGCTATCAACCTTCTTTGCTTCTTTTCTTATTTTTTGAACTACAGCTTCAACAGCTTTATCAATACCACGTTTTAAGTCCATTGGATTAGCTCCAGCGGTAACATACTTATTACCCTCCTGGAAAATTGCTTGCGCAAGTACTGTTGCTGTCGTTGTACCATCACCAGCAATGTCTGCTGTCTTTGATGCAACTTCACGCACCATTTGCGCACCCATGTTTTCAAACTTGTCTTGAAGTTCAATCTCTTTTGCGACAGTTACACCATCTTTGGTAATGATAGGTGACCCAAATGACTTTTCAAGTGCAACGTTACGACCTCGAGGCCCAAGTGTAACTTTAACAGTATCAGCCAAAATGTTGATACCTTTTAAAATCTTATTGCGAGCGTCCTGCCCAAACAAAATCTTTTTTGCTGACATATTTTGTATACTCCTATACGTTCTTACTCTACAATGCCTAAAATTTCTTCTTCACGAATGATTAAGTGATTATCATCAACTTCAGTGCCAGAATACTTTCCAAAAAAGACCTTATCACCTTCTTTGACAATCAATGCCCTAACTGAACCATCATCACAAATACAGCCTTTACCGACAGCAATCACTTTACCAATTTGCGCCTTTTCTTGTGCCGATGGTGGAATAACAATTCCCCCCGCAGTCCTATTATTTTCTTCAAGACGTTCAACCAAAACACGATCATATAATGGCTTAATTTTTCTCATAAAATTCCCCTTATATATTCATTTAATATTTCTACCAACTTTACTGTAGTATAACCCATTGTTTCTAAAGCTGCAAATTATAATCTGATAGAAACCCACTCAGATTTTATGAAAAATAAAACAAAGCTTTTTTTACAAAGGATTACTCAAACATTTAAATAACTTAAAATACCAAATTTGCCCCCTAAAGCATGATTTTAAATTCTCATGCAAAGACTTGAGAGCTCTTCAGTTTGTTCTCTAGAGACATCAAAAATATAGCGAATTTTTACGCTTCAGAATCTGTATCAGATGAAGATGGTTCGAAATCTTGCAAATCAATAGGCTTGCCTGCGGCTTCTTGCTCTTGCATCTTCTTGATCATTTCTTGAACTTTTTCCGGTGTTGGTTGGTAAAGGTCAAAGATATTTCCACCTGGATCTTTAAATGAGCACATGATACCATGCACTGCCTCAAACGGTTCCTTAACAAACTCTACACCATGCGCTTTGAATTCTTCAAATGTCTTTCTAACATCAGGAACTTCTAAAATAACGCCAGTATGATGCTCAATTACTTCACTGCTTGTTGGACAAAGACCCATCTTAACATCACCAATAGCAAACTCTGCCCATTTTTCTTCGAGGTGAAACTTAAGAGGAAAACCTAGATCCTTAAAAAACTTAACTGACTTTTCAAGATCGGGTTCCATAACAATAATCATTCCAACTTTGATCGCATCAACAGACATATCTTCCCTTACATTTATGCTTGAAATATACCATAGATTATGATGTAGCATATCAAAAAAATGCTTCTTTTAATAGAAGGACATCAAAGCTATTATAAAGCATAAAAAAATGGTCCCTGTTTCCAGGGACCACTCTAAATTCATACTATGAAAAGTAAAACTTATTTTTAGTTACCTTCATCACCAGATAGATCTGCAGAAGATTTACCCATAGTCGCAAGCTGTTCTTCAGCAGCTGCAAATATTTTCTTAGTTCCTTTAGGGTTTTGCGCTTTCAGAGCTGCAAAAATTGTACGTGTGCGAATCTCATTGGCATTAAGAGCTGTTGCTAAATCATCAGCAGAAACAGAATTAATATTACCAACAATTACTGTTAAATCATCAACTTTACCACCAATTGTAGTAAGTTCTTCTCTAATAGCTTTAATTTCTGCCAATGCAGCTTGAGAGTTGCGGTTAGCTTTACATGCAGCATATCCAGCAGCACCCAAAAGAAGTAAAGCACCTTGCTTACCACGATCCATTCCTAAAACAGTATCCTTCAATTCTACACCGGCGCCAATAATGGCATCACGCTTCACAAATATTAAACCAGCACCACTTAATCCAACTGCAGTACGAACTTTATTGTCTTTGGCATAACCCCATGCACCAGTAACACCATTAGATGCACTATTATATGTACCTTTAACCGTACGTACTACAATATTTTTCTTTGTCCCTTCTGGTCCAGCAGCAACACATGAAGAACCTGCTAGTAGTAATCCGACTGCAAGCAAACCTCTAATTTTCATCTTGTTTCCTTCCTTGTTTTCTTTTGATACATTCTTCAATTTAAATTCCCTTTCTACTTTCCCCCATTCAAACATTGTGTAACCTTTACATCAGAATTTTTAATTCCAATTTTATCATGTTATAACCCGAGTACAAAGCTCATTTCATATGAAAAAACTTTTTACTGGACTATATATATCACTCTTTTTTACCATAGAAAAATAGACTCTGTCAACACATTCAGAAAATTATTTTTTTTTTATAATTTGACTTCTATTTGGAATTTAAAAAAGGATAAAAAATGAAGAAAATTTATCCATCATTAATAGCCGCTAAACTACTAGAAGCCAAGCAAGAGATAGAAAAACTTGAACAATATTGTGCTGGTTTTCATCTTGATGTAATGGATAATCACTTTGTTCCCAATCTTACATTTGGCGCAAGCTTTGTTAATGAGGTTGCCCGTGTTACAACCAAGCAACTATTTGTACACTTAATGATTGATAACCCTTTTGAATTTCTCGATCAAGTTAAACTCAAAAAAGGAGATATTCTCTCCATTCAATATGCAAGCATGCAAGACATTCCTCACATGCTCAATGCTATCAAAAAAAAAGACCTTCTTGTCAGTATTGCAATTAATCCTGACATTTCTCTTGAAAAGATTTATCCCTATATAAAGACATTAGATCAGGTTGTCATCATGTCAGTCAAAGCTGGTTTTTCAGGACAATCATTCATACCTGAAACTATAAAGAAAGCACGTGCACTAGTAGCATACCGCCAAGAATACAATCTAACCTTTGATATTTGTATGGATGGTGGCATTAATAGCAACAATATTCAAGAACTTGCGCATCTTGGCGTTGATTCATTTGTTGTAGGTTCTGGCATCTTTAATACACCAGATCCTTTAATGGAACTACACAAACTTAATACATTAATCAATTAATTTCCTATAATTACACAAAAACTTATACAATTTACACGTAATTTAAATCATACTAAACTATCGATCAAGATAACTTATTTTGTAATCTTAAAAAGGAGATAATGTGAAAAAAATTGGACTGATAATAGGATATACTTTAAGTATAAGTGCATACGCAGAATTCAACTGCCATAGAGAAGATTTTCCTGTCTTATATCAAAAAAAAGATAATAAACAGTTAGCATTTTTAGATAGTGGTGCAACGTCACAAAAACCAAACCAAGTTATTGATACGATTAGTGATACATACCGTTATGCAAGTGCTAATATCCATCGTGGAGATTATACCTTAAGTCTCAAAGCAACACGGCTATATGAAAAAGCACGAATAACTGTAGCAAATTTCTTAAACGCTAATACAAATGAAATTGTATTTACTAACGGTTCAACTGAAGGTATCAACTTTATTGCATCAACATGGGGAGAGAAATTTCTTCAATCTGGTGATGAAATTGTTGTTACTGAAATGGAACACAATTCCAATCTGCTTCCTTGGGCAATGCTTGCACAACGTAAAAACCTCGTACTCAAACTTATTGAAGTTACACAAGAAGGCTATCTTGATCTTGAATCTATGGTGCGTTTAATAACACCTAAAACTAAACTTGTTTCCTGCCTTCATACATCAAATGCCATTGGTACAACAAATCCTATTGAAAAAATTATAGCAGCTGCTCATGCAGTTGGAGCTAAGGTACTGATTGATGGCGCACAGTCTGTTCCATATGAAAGAATAGATGTCAAAGCTTTGGACATGGATTTTCTTGTATTTTCTGGCCACAAGATGCTTGCTCCTACTGGCATTGGCGTTCTTTATATAAAAAAGGATCTTATCGATTCAATTCCAGCATACCAATGGGGTGGTGGTATGGCTGATAAAGTACAATTACCATTCGAAAATACAATCTATCATCCTGCACCAGAAGGTCTTGAAGCTGGCACCCCTCCAATCGTTCAAGCAATAGGACTTGGTGCAGCCATCGATTATTTAACTGAAAAAGTATTTACTCAACCAATCAAAGAATATTTAGCTTCATTGTGTGCACGTTTAATAGATGGCCTTGAACAGATACCAGTCGTTGATATTCTTGGACCAAAAGAACAATTAAGACGAGAAGGACACGCTGTAGCTTTCAACCTTAAATGCATCCCTGCGAAGTATCTTGCTGAGTACTTAGACAAGAATTTCAATATTGCCGTTCGTACCAGTAAACACTGTGCTCACTTACTCGCTCTTCGCCTTAACTATCCTTCAAGCATTCGCTGCAGCTTCTATTTCTATAATACTCCTGAAGAGGTAGATAGACTTCTTGCAGGCATTCAATCCTTTGTTGAAGAAAGGTATGACGCCATTATCGAACAAGAAAAAATCAATCCTACCAATTGCGATAGCTGCACAGTCAGAGAATTTGCATAGTAAATACACCAATTTATAGGTATTATTGGAAATAATAATTGAGATATACCAGTTCTTAGGATATACTTTAAAAAAGATCTTTTGTGCCTGTAGCTCAGCAGGATAGAGCAACGGATTTCTAATCCGTAGGTCGCAGGTTCGAATCCTGCCAGGCACACCATCTATTGAAACAATTTATTTTTGTAATTGCGCTTCCAAGAACCACAAATCTTTATCCAATGTTCGTACAATATCTATATAAAGATCATTTGTTGCCATATCCCCAAACTCCTCTGATTTTTTAATATTTTTACGCACTAATTCACCCAAAATTGCCATATTATGAGTTAAGTGTTCAAGGTGTTCTGTTGCGGTAAAAATATTAACTGGATAAGGACGTAATTCTGTATTTTTTACTGCTTCTTGAAGTGTACCTAATGCCGTTCCCCCTAGGCTTGTAATTCTTTCTGCAACCTCATCAACCTGGTCTTCTACTCGTTCAGCAACTTCGTCAAATAATTTATGAAGAGCTATAAATGTAGGCCCTTTAACATTCCAGTGTGCTTGTTTAAGCTGAGCATAAAGATCTGTTACTGAAGCAAGAGATTTATTAAGCATAGCAATCAACTCGATTCTATTTTTTTCTGGAATACTAATCCGTGTATGATGTAACAAATTTTTCATAAATATCCTTAATGATATAAGAAATTAAACATGACCTTATTTAAATATACATAAATAATTAAAATCAATGACTATAATTTTATACCAACAATAATCCTACAACAAAACTATTTTATTCCAGATTTAAAAATTCAACCTTAAATATAAGCATTCCAAGTTGCAAAACTTCTCTCATCTTCTATGCTAAAAGCAAACAATTCAGGCAGCCCAAAAAAGGAATAGTTTAATGCAAAAGTCAGCAATTTTAACCCTACTTATGTTACAAGGTATTGCCATGCAAAACATACATCCCTACCAACTTAAATCCCCTAGCAACAACCTTGAACAGTATCGAGAGCTTGCTGCCATCGGCAACGATCAATTACCGGAACTATGGAATAATTTAGCCCCAGAAGAACGTATTTTTACGTATTATATGTTTCGAGCAAGTGTTCCAGGCAACCGTATCATTGCAGATCAAACACATCGACACAGCCTTGAAATTATCGACCTATTTCAAAAACTTGTAGAGAATCAAAATAGCATACGTAATACATGTACAAACATCTTTGACGCTGAACAATTTATACAAGAAGCAGAACTTTTTGCTGTTTATCTTCTTGCCAATCACGGACAATATTTTTTATCAGAGTTTGAAAATAATAAACGAACTCCTGACAATTTAGAACTTCATACCCTTACAAAAAATAATATTATCGCAGCACTCAAAGCTACCGGAATTAAAAATGCTCAAGAAGTAATCGATAAACTAGAAAAAACAATTTTTGATGCAACACATGAGCCAACCGTTACCGTTGATGGAAGTATAGAAAAGAGCGCTAGTAATATGTATAGTCCAGATTTTACTGAACAAGATTTTCAAGCTCTTAATCCTTCACAACGTGTTGGGATTAATAATTACTTTTATATTGAATACAAAAATGGTAAACGTGTTCCATCTGTACAACAATACAAGATCGGTGGCCGTTACTCCCAAGAGCTTGAAGTTGCTCACCATTGGCTAACAAAAGCACACAAATTAGCATTGCAATATCCAAACACTTTTGACGAAAATATTCCTGCTAGCTTGGAATCCATGCTCAAATTTATTGAAACTGGAAATGAAGATGACTTTAAAAAGTTTTGTATTAAATGGCTTAAATCCAACAGTCGCCTGGATTTTAATTTTGGTTTTATAGAAGTTTATGATGATCCAAAACAATATCGCGGTTCATTTGAAGCTGATATTACTATTAAAACCGTCGATATGAAACAATTCAACGCCCTGTTACCATCTTTAGAAAAGCAATTACCATTTCCTGATCAATTTAAACGACCAAATTTGGATGATATTTCAAGTATTCCTAATGCTTCCGTTAACGCTAAATTTTTTGCATCAGGTGAAGCAGGACCAATAAAGATTACTGCTGCATATTGCCTTCCAAACTATTCTGAAATTCGTTCCAATTATGGCTCTAAACAAATTATTTACCAACTTGGAAAAAGCCTTGGAGAAGTTCTTAACAAAAAACTTTCTCGAGATTTACATTATTGCAAGGAACATGCTCAATGGTTAGAAACTCACGACCCTGAAGGACATTTAGAAAAGGATATATGGAACCTTCATGTCCTTTTACATGAAACACTGGGACATGGTAGCGGACGTCTTGATATTCATACTTTCATTGAAAATGATCCAATGGTTATAGGCGATAAACAATACAATGTTGGTGATACCGTACAAGTTACAGCAGAAAATATTAATGAGTTTGTTGGTCGCTATTTCTCTGGGCACGAAGAACTTAGAGCAGAAATCATAGCACTTTATACAAGTATCTTTAACTTTGATGAGCTTGCTGCAAACGGCCTTATTAAAGATTGGCCTAACAAAATTGGCAAAGAAAAACTTATTGAACAATTCATTATTCATATGGCTCGCGAAGGATTAAGACGCTTAGTAAACCAAAATGAAGGTGCTACCGAAATTGTTCAAGCACACTCACAAGCTGATACTACTATTCTTAATTATTTGCTTGATCATGGTGGTCTAGAGATGATTGAAGAAAAGTACATGGTAGATGACAAAGAGCACACAGTTCTTGATATCCGTGTTAATAATGTAAACCAAGCAAAACAAGCGGTTAAAGATCTTGCCATTGAGGTACAACGTATTAAATCGACTGGTGATGGCCAAGCTCTTGAATATCTCATGAAAAACTACGGCACACAAGTACGCCACCCAGAATACATCACAATCCTCAAAGAAAATCGAAATGCTGTACAAGGCAACTTAAAACGTGTTGCAGATATTTTCCCTCGTCTAACACCAATATATAAAAATGACATAGTTTGTGACATTGCTGCTGACTGGCCAGATAGCTTCTTGGAACAACAATTAGAACTTAACAAATTAGCGCTATCAAAAAGTTAAGCTTACGAGCGTCCAAATTTTTTGACATTGCCTACACTATTTTTAGCTGGCATGTATATTTGTTATTCATGGTTAGTGAACGCATTCACTAAGTCAATCTTGATTCTAATGCTCCGAGGAAAGTCGAAATGATTGGGGCTAGCCAAACTCAAACCCCGAATTATATACATTGCCACCCGAATTTCACCACGATTTAAACACACATAGGCATGATTAAACCCCTGATTTTTATACACAATTATGATATTCTTAGGTTGAATTTTATGCGTTTTCAGAAAGGAGTGATTGATGAAAAGACTTATAGACTACTTTTTGCTCGAGTGGAAAAATCAACAGGAAAGAAAACCATTGCTGCTTCGTGGAGCACGCCAAGTTGGTAAAACGCACGCTGTTCGGGTACTGGGTAAAAGCTTCTCGAACTTTATAGAAGTCAACTTGGAGACAAGTCAACGACTCCCCCCCTAAAGGAGCGAGAATGCGCGAGCTTTTTAGTTCAATTGCAAGGACAAGTTGTTCCTATTGAAGTAAAGGCTGGTGAAAACCAAAGAATTAAAAGCATGCAAATATTTCTAGAATCACACCCAAACTCTCTGTATGGTATACGTATTTGGGCAGGCCAAGCAAAACACCTTGATAACCTACATTCATATCCCTTATATGCAACTATTAGACCATTGGTTGAAAGCAACAAGGATATATATGATGCATACATAAGTCTTATTCGTTAAAGACTTATCGCCAAGAGGTTAAACCTAACTCACCAGCAGCAAAAAAGCCATCGAGAAATCGATGGCTTAATTTATCTAACCACCCAATAACAATAACATCATAATCATATGTCATAAAAACCTCTTTATATTTCTATTTTTTCTTCGGTGCAAAAGCACAAATGTCTCGGGCCTCTTCAATGACCTCTTTACGTTTCTTTTCATTATGTATAATATTGGCCAACTTGTTAGAAGATTGAGCTAGCGTCTTACATAAAATAATGCCTGCCTGAATCAAATCTTTTTTAATCTTTTTATTCACAGAAGTCAGAGAGGTTATCGGATAGAGATGATACTTCTCTACAAAGTAAACAAGGTTATCTGTAAGTGGATATGACCAACCCAAAAAGTTAACTCCTGCACATTCACCATACTGGATAGCATCAATAGTAAATTTTGTATTAGTCGCCAAAGTAATAGAATGAAAATGCTGACCATGCTCAGGATCTTGTTGCGCTTGTTTTTCGATATCTTCAAAACGAGCCTTTGCATACAAAGCAACCTTAACATTAGTCTTAATGCCAGGAGCATTGTGAAACTTACATTCGACAAGAAGATGTTCCTGATTTGTTGTTGCTATAATATCCACCTCATGTGAAACACAATAACCTGGAATATTTTGACCAACCTGCGTTTTATAACCACGCTGATTATAAATTTCTGCAATAAATTTCTCAAATGGATAACCTGCTGGACCTAAAAGATACAGTGCTTTTTTAATATTATATCGTGCAGCAATACCTTTTTTATATTCTTTTAATGAGCGTATTGCTTCATTAAAAATCTCTTGCGTTGAAGCTTCATCAGGTAAATTTTGCACTTGCGATATAATACTACCAATATGCTGTGTTTCTAATCCGGCCTTCTGTAATGAAAAAACGAGCTTATCTTTATCAAACCGTTCTTTTTGGCCATCAGATTTAATAACATATCTAATCATAAATGATCTCTTTCTTAACAAGGAAATTATTCAATGAAATTACTAATTTTAAGCTTAACCAGCATTACAATCCTACTTACTTTCCTATTTATTTTTAAAGAGATTTTACGAAATAAAAACAAAAACGCCATTCTTATTGTTGCACCCCTTTCCCTTGATGAGTATCATGAAGAAAATTTACATGGTACACATAACTACAAGCTCATAAATTGCAGATTCGCATCCAAAACAAAGCTCAATGATTGTATCAATACGTGTATCGAACAAATAAAACATACTCCGATCGTTGGAATATATTCTTCTCGTGATTATTTAGGCAACCTCGTTTCATGTCTTGTAGCACACAAGCTTGGCCTACCTGGTCCAAATCCACAAACTGTATTATCTTACCACCACAAATACTATTCTCGGCTTATACAGCAACAACATGTTCCTGAAGCATGTCCAAATTTTCAGCTCATTGATCCGAAAAATATAAAAAGTGAAAACATTAAACTATCATTCCCACTCTTTATAAAACCAGTTAAGTCATACTTTTCTATATTGGCACAAAAAATAGATTCATTTGAGCAGC
The DNA here is from genome assembly GCA_001771315.1 of candidate division TM6 bacterium RIFCSPHIGHO2_12_FULL_36_22. Lineage (GTDB taxonomy): Bacteria > Babelota > Babeliae > Babelales > UBA12409 > 2-12-FULL-36-22. The sequence continues at coordinate 63,365 of METK01000017.1, read as the reverse complement.
TTCAGGCCCTCGGAACAAAGCTCATGCCTTCAAAGGAATTTCTTGAACCACTCAATGATGCTCTCAAGCTATACAGCAATTACACACTTTCAGCCAATTATCTACTAGCAGAGGAATTATTATCTGGACAACAAGTTACTATAGAAGGATATATATACAATGGTGAACCCTATATCTTTGGTGTAACTGATTCAATCATGTATCCTGGAACGATTTCATTTGAACGTTTTGAATATCCATCATCACTGCCCATAGAAGTTCAAGATAGAATGGCCGATATAGCTATCAGACTTATGCAAAGTACCAAATTTGATAATTCTTTCTTTAATATAGAATATTTCTATAATTCGAAAGATGATACAATCAAAATCATTGAAGTTAACCCCCGTTTGGCTTCTCAATTTGCCGATCTATATGAACGGGTTGATGGAATTAATAGCTATCGAGCACTCATGGATCTTGCTGCGGGTAAAAAACCGAAAACTAGCAAACGAAAAGGACAATTCAAATATGCTGCAAGCTGTGTTTTAAGAGTATTTGAAGACAAATTTGTAACCAAAATTCCTAATCTGGCGCATCAATGTCATGTACAAGCGCTACTTCCTGACGTTCATATCCGTATTTTTGCTCAAGAGGGCAAACGACTCTCTGATATCGAACAAGATGGCAAAAGCTTCATGTACTCTATTATAAGCTTAGGTGGTGATAGTTCAGAAGACATAAAGCGCCGCTTATCACTCTGCAAAGAACTATTACCATTTAAGTTCTCCTTACCATAGCATACAAAATATTCTCACGGTTAAAATCAGTAACCATACCTATTTTTTTGGTACATATAATTTAGAAAACTCACGTGCAATCTTAAACATCTCTTGATACTGATCATCAGTAATCTCTTGAGACTTATAGATGGTATCATAGAATTCTTTATAAATGTTTTGTACAAAGCTAACGAAGTGCGTTGCAAATTCATGTATCTGCTTAACTGGTAAAATATCTAAAAATTTCTCTTTTAAAAGAAAGAGCATAAGACATTCATCAACAAATGTGTAACTCACAAATTGCGCTTGCTTAAGTAACTCTACCGCACGTTCTCCACGAGCAAGACGTCGCTGTGATATCTCATCAAGCTCCGTTCCAAATTGAGCAAAATCCAATAACTCATTATATTGAGCAAGCTCAAGTCGCAATGATTTGGTCATTCGCTTTATAGCTGGTGTTTGCGCAGCACCACCAACACGAGACACTGATAATCCAACGTTAACGGCAGGGCGAATACCCTGGTTAAATAGCCGCGTATCTAAAAAAATTTGACCATCAGTAATCGATATTAGGTTAGTAGGAATATAAGCCGTAATATCATCTGCCTGAATTTGAACAATTGGTAAGGCGGTTATAGAAAAACCTCCAAGCAATCTTCCTGCTCGCTCAAGCAAGCGTGAATGAAGATAGAAAACATCTCCTGGATAAGCTTCACGTCCTGGTGGTCGACGCAAAAGCAATGACATTTCACGATATGCTGTCGCATGATTCGTTAAATCATCATATACAATAAGTACATCAAAACCCTTAGACCTAAAATATTCTGCTATTGTACATCCCACAAATGGTGCCAGATATTGTGTTAATACTGGATCACCTGCATCTGCAGCAACAACAACAGAATTATCCATGACACCCTGTTGCTGAAGTGTCTGCACTAAACGCGCAACATTAGCTTGGCGCTGACCAATAGAAACATAGATAGAATAAACTTGTTTATTCTTTTGACTCAAAATTGCATTAATCGCAAGTGCGGTTTTTCCAGTATTCCTATTGCCAATAATCAGTTCTCGTTGGCCTCGACCAATCGGTACTAATGAATCTATAGACAATGTTCCTGTTGATAAAGATTGTGAAATAGGCATTCGATCAACAACACCTGCTATCGGTTGCTCAATATTTCTGTACTCTTCAAACTTAATCGGTCCCATACTATCAAGCGGTACATCGAGTACGTTAATAACACGGCCCAAAAGATCCATACTAACACCACACTTGAACATGTGTCCTGTACGCTTTACTACTTCACTCTCTTCTACAGGAATATGGTTATACAATAAAAAGATCGAAACGTAATCTTCATCAAGATTGAAGATTATACCTTTATTTCCACCCTCAAAATTAATAACTTCTCCATAGAGAGCATTTTTTAGTCCATGAACGCGACAAATATTATCACCAACCTGCAAGACAATGCCAACCTCATCAAGTTCTTTCTGGGGCTTTTGTGCTAAAGCATTTTCAAACAGTGAAACAATATCGGTATATTTAATATCCATTCTTTACACCAACGAGTTTGTAATAGACCACATTTTACTTTCTATTGAATATTCCCATAAATAATTTTTATTAAGTGCCCGAACCCCTGCTATTAAATTTGTATCAAGGGTATACTCCGCTAGTATATGACAACCACTCAGTCTATGCAAAAATCGTTCTATTTCGTGCTTGTCTGCATCATTTTTAAGTTGCTCAGATGTTGAAATAGTAAACAATAACGCTTTATGTTGTTCTTGGCATAAATCCACAAGAAACTGTAAAACCATCGGCAAAAGAAAAATTCTTCGATGTAGCATCAATAATTGAATTAATCGAGCAAAAGAAAGGGGAAGTTTCAGCTTTGTTAATAGAACGTTAATCATCTCTTCACGAACTTTATTATCAATATCTACTAAAGTCAAAAAGAAAAGGACTCCAGGAATATACCTAAGATATGAACCAGCAGATCTCAATATCCAAAACGAATCTAACGTAATTTCATGTCCATAGACATTGTAAAACGCTCGTGCATATTTTTGTGCAATAATACCTTGATTAACATTCATTTTTCTAGTTCTTTTTCATAAATGAAATAAGATCATTCATATATTTTGTTTGAACTTCAGATTTTTCAAATTTCTTTTTTAATGTAGCTTTTGCATCCTTGAGTGCTATAGGAACAATATCTTTGCATGCTTGTTGCATTGCAAAATGTTCAAGCTGCTCTTCGCGATATCTTATCATTTTTTTTAATCGCTGTTCATATACTTCTTCATACTCCCTTTGCACTATTGCAACGGCATGAGACCACTGTTCGGCTTTCTTAAGCAATTGTGCTGAATCTTGTTGTTGAACATCAATACTTTTATTAATTGACACATTTTTAAGCACGGTTTTTTCTAATTGTTGATATAACGATTGAAAAAAATTTCGCCTTTGAGCAATCTTGTCCTTTATCGCATGTAAAAGCTTTTTCCGAAAAAAATATGCCGCTACTAGAAGAATCGCGATAATGTTAAGCCAACGAAATATCCAAAAAAGTATAACTGTCGTATCATACATGATCAACCTCTGAAACTATGAACGTTAATATATCATGCTCAATATCTTTTTTTTGATTTGCATTCATAACAGAAATCTCATATACCCGTTTTTTAATTGGTTTTAGTGATGGAATAGTCTTTGCAAATTGCTGTCGAGCAATATTCCACAATCGTTCTTGTCGATGCTCATTATTTTCAACAATTTTTTGTTGTGCAGCAATCTTATCTTCCAAAGATTGTTGCTCCTGCTCTTCTTTGACAATAACCTTTAGCGCTGGACGCCAAAGCCAACGCGTCAGTAGGTAAAAAATTATCCAGAAATGGATCATCTGTATGAAAATCGTAATATTAAGCGCTAACATAGAATCAAACTAGCTGTAGAAAATCAATAAGAGAGCTATCACTAATGCATAAATTGCTGCAGACTCAATAAACGACATTGCCAAAATCATCGTCAAACGAATCTTGCCTGTACCCTCAGGATTTTTGCCAATAGCTTCACATGCTTGTTTACCAACCATACCTTGACCCAATGCTGGCCCAATACTGCCGATAGCTACTGCAAATCCTGCACCAATATACGCTGCAGCCTTCGCAAGAAAAATTCCTTCAGTCATGATTCACCTTTCTGATTTTTCTTATTGTAATCCTTTTTAGAAAAAAATTACAACATATTTATTGTAGAGGCTTTACCACTTGAATAAAATGGTGAATAATTCCGATATAAAATTTTATAAAATTCAGCAATTTTACTGATATGCGCTTGCTGTTCATCAAGATTTTTTTCAAATTCTTGATTGCAATGCAAAACAAGAACTGGTACATCTTGCAAAAATGAAACTTCATCCTTCTTTTCTACAAGCCATTGTTGATGCTTATTATGCAATTTAGTTAAATAATCTAAAGATACGGATGATTCTTCATGGCGGTTGCGTTTTACCAAACGTTCATAACATACATCAGGATCAGTCTGTAAATAAATAAACCCAGCCGGCTTAATAGTATACCCCTCAACAAGCCACTGAAACCAATCTTGATACAATTGCCATTCCAAGGAACTCATCAGACCCATTTCATAACAATTTTTTGCAAAACAGAATCTATCTGAAAAAACAGACCGTTCTAAAATTTGAACAGAAGAAATCGCCTTCAATGCCCGCTGCTCTTGTTCAAGTACACGAGTCACAAAAGCATACGTTTGAAAGGTATAGGCCCACCGTGGAGTATCCTTATAAAATAGATCTAATAGGTTCTCACCATCTCCCACATCTTGCCATTTAGCATGAGGCTCCAAGACCCCCTCAATAGCCAAATGCTGTTCTAAAATTTTTAAAAAAGTAGACTTTCCGGCCCCTATATTACCCTCAATAATGAATCGTTTAATGTTTGATATTTCCGTCTGAACGCTCATATTCCCCTTTCCAGGCCATATAAATCTTAAATTTTCCTTCAAAATTTAGTATATCGCAAAAATAATTGTATGCGCAAACGATCCTTTTATAAGGCGGCTACCTTTGTCACAATAGTTAAAGTATGGTATAATATCAATGACAAAAAAGAATTTATTTGGGGACTTTACAAAAACAATATTCATCTTATGTGTAATATGGTAGCGTCTAAATATTACGCCCTTCATGATTAAAAATAAGATAGAAAAAAAACCAGGTTTTGTATGATAAAGAAGTTAACGACATCCTTGTTTGCATTACTCATCTGCCTACCCATTTTTGCAGTGGATGATTTTGGTGAAGATTTTGGATGGGATGAATTCAGCATGGAAGCTGATGAAAAAGGTGAGTGCTTCGATGATATTACTGAACGCCCCTGCGCTTTAGGTGCAATAGCTATTATAGATGGGCTTGCAGCTATACCAGGACTGCCAACCGCACTTGTTGATACACTTAAACTAAATATATATCTTCATACCAATACACCAATAACTCGGTATATTTGTGATCAACCTTGCTTTATCAAGTTCAACAATGGACAAAGTTTTTTTTATGCTAGTCTTTTTTTGAACTGGATGGATAAAATGCATTTTTCAGAAAATAGTACTACCATCGATGGATATATTGCATTAAGCGAAGAAAATACTCTTCGTGTCCTAGGTCAATTTGGAAAAATTTTTAATTTCGATTTAGTGAAAGTTGTACGTCTCTTTGAAAATTTTACTATGCGAGAAGCAAAGCTTGGATTTATGTTTCAAGGTCGACAACAATTTGGTTGCGGTCTTTATGCTGGCTTTCAAGTGCCACTCTATTACTTCATTCGACACTACAATGCAACAGCGCAAGAAAAGAATGAGTTAAAAACTAATAATATTTTTGGCGAAGGTTCAGGACCAAACGATGATTCATCTTTTATTCAAGATCACTTAATCGGTGATGTTTTAGGTCTTGGTGATCTACGCCTATCGGCAGCATACAAATGTTGGGAACAAGATACATTTCTTCTTACTCTTGGAACGCAAATTACTATACCAACATCAACTGTAACACGAGGTATTTATGGGAGAAATTTTAAAAAAATCAGCGAACCTGCATTTGTAAATCTTGAAAACTTTTTCTGTAACTATGTAGTTGCCTCAACCACCTCTGATCAAAATCTCAAAGAAGAAATTAATGCTTATCTTGATAATCAAAAAAAAGAGTTTGGCATACGTGTCTTGGATTGGCTATCTGCCAACCTCTTAGTTCCACCTATAGGCCAAGAGCAACAATGGGCTCTGGGCTGGTTTATTGAACCACAATTTCATCTACAAGAACGAGTTACACTAAAAACACGTTTCTGTTTTGACTATTTATTCGGTCATAAAAGGACATGCTTTATACTTGCAAAACGAGATCTAGAAGGATTAAGCACAGCTATTTTTACTACAGTTAACCCCGACACAGGAGATGAAATATCTGAACAAGAAGCAAGTAATCGATTAGCATACATGAGTGAATTGGTACAAGAAAAATTTGGACCGAACAAATCCAACTCACTACTTTCTAGTAGAGCAAAGATACAGTTAACTATTGCACCAGAGTTTCGTGTTACCGATAACTGGACTATTCTTTTTGGATATGATTTCTGGTGGCTTCAACGAGAAAATATTGAACAATCAAATAATACATATACGGACCGATATGCAATCCAAGCAACGCCATTAGAAACGGTACCAGGAGATTTTATTACTACATTTGAAGGAACATTCCCTCTCGGAGAATATATTCACAAAGCTGAACGCTCTGCTGCTCATCAGAACAAATTGGTTGGTTTGGTTAATTACAAACGTTTCACACAAAAACATGATTTGACATTTTCACTTGGCGGCGATATTACTGTAGGTAATCATGGTATCGGCAAAGATTTTACACTCATGGCTGGATTAACTTTCAACTTCTAGTGTACAGTCTTTTAAAAAACATAGGAGTGTGGTTGTGAACATAAAAAAAGTTATTTTATTAGCAAGTTTTACGATTTTTTCTACGTATCCAAATATGCGTGATATGAGCCATTTTGCTAATCATGATTTCATGATGGAATTGCTTGAATATTTGTTTTATAATCCAGATTTTGCAACACGATATAAAAATGCGGATAATCACATAACGCTCGAAAATGAACTTCTTAAGAGGCTTGATGGTATTCCATTTATGATCGATGGTCTGAACATCAAAGAATCAATGGTCATTATTAGAGATATTCTTGATAAGCAGGTTGGTAAGTTAGACAAAAAAACTGGCAAGCGTATTGGCCGTTACGTATATAATGGAGTTGGTTATGGCATTCATCAGCTGGTTAAGTTTGAACGAGACAATCCCGGTAATATACAATTTGTGGAATTATTAAAAAAAGCTAAAAAAGATATCATTGAACAACTTCAACCATTTGTTGATCAGGTAGGAGCCACCCAATGGATTGTGTTACCAATTATGGAAGAATGGGTTGAAAAAAGAAAACGTATGCATACTTTTTTACTGAAGTGGGCAGACTGTCATGGTGGTGATGAAATAAAAGTATTTGATAAAAATATTCATTCTTTACAGGAACTTGATAGCTTCTGTACCGATTTGAGAATATTCCTTGGGGACCTTATTCATAATTGCCCTAAAGGCTACGCACAATTCAAGGAGTTATTACAGCAGCATGAAAACAACAAGTGAGAAACTACGCGGTATAATAGAAAAAGTTGTATTTGAAAGCTCTGAAACAGGCTTTCAAATATTTATTATCAAAACTCAATCAACCTCAACTGTAGTTAAAGGCTATCTTCCTGCTGTTATTCCAGGTCAAGAAGTTACCTTAGCTGGATCATGGAATTTTCACCCAAAGTTTGGCAAACAGTTTGAAGCAGAATATTGTATCACTCAACTTCCAACTACACTTGTTGGACTTAAAAAGTATCTTGGATCTGGTTTTATTAAAGGGATAGGACCTATTTATGCAGATAAACTTATTGCAAAATTTGGGATAGAAGTCCTTAATATTATTGATCAACATCCAGAACAATTATCAGAGGTCCCTGGCATTGGACCCAAGCGCATTGAAACTATCGCAACTGCATGGCAAGACCAAAAAGAAATTGCCAATATCATGGTCTATCTTCAAGATAAGGATATATCTCCAGCTTATGCAATGAAAATTTATAAAAAATATGGTCATGAATCAGTTGCAAAAGTTCAACAAAATCCATACCGACTTGCTGAAGATATTTGGGGCATCAGTTTTAAAATTGCTGACAAAATCGCTTTAAACATTGGATTTGAAAAACACTCTCCAGCTCGTGTCGAAGCTGGCATCATTTTTGCAATTACCACGGTGATTGGACAAGGACATTTATATGCCGAAATTGATGTACTTAAAAAAGAGGTCCTTGAACTCCTTGAACTCGAGCATGATCATCATACATTGCTTAAACAAGCACTGCACAATCTATACCAACAAGAAAAGATTAAGCTCATAACTCATAATGAACAACATTTTGTAACGCTTTCACGTTATTATTATTCCGAAAAGGGTGTTGCTCATAAACTAGAAACACTTATCCAAAAATCACCTCCTTTAGATTTTAATATTAATGCAATCTATCAACAACTGCGCGAGGAAAATGTTAATGATGCTATCTCTCTCAATGAAGATCAACAACGCGGTATTATTTCTTGCCTAAGCAATAAAGTTTCTATCATTACTGGTGGTCCTGGAACAGGAAAAACCACGCTTATAAAAAAACTATTATCTTTCCTTGAACAAAACCATGCATCATACAAGCTTGCCGCGCCAACTGGACGTGCTGCAAAACGAATTATTGAAGGTACAGGTAAACATGCTCTTACGGTGCATAGATTGTTAGAGTTTGATGTTTCAACCATGCAATTTGCACGTAATGAATATAATACTTTACAGCTTGATTTTCTTATTATTGATGAGGCATCCATGATTGATATTTTTCTAGCCCATTCAATTTTAAAGGCAATGCCACAAAAAGCTCATATCATCTTTATCGGCGATGTAGATCAGCTGCCTGCAGTTGGAGCTGGAAACTTTCTCAATGATTTAATCAATAGCAAAATAGCTGCATGTATCCAATTGACTGAAATATTCCGGCAAGCACAAAATAGCCTGATCATTGTTAATGCACACCGCATTAATAAAGGTGAATTTCCTACATTTTCCCTCCCCGACTCAAAAAAAGATTTTTATTGGATCAAAGAAGAAAAACCTGAAAATGTGCAAGGACATTTAACAAAACTCTTAAAACAGACCCTCAATCAGCATAAAATTCATATCGATAATAGCATGGTATTAGTTCCAATGAATCGAGGAATAGTCGGTACTCATAATATCAATCATAATTTACAGCAAATTCTCAATCCTGCTCAAGAAAATGAAAAACGACTAACATATATGGGTAGCAATTTTAGAATCAATGACAAGGTAATGCAAATTCGTAATAACTATGACAAAAATGTATACAATGGTGACATTGGAACTATTAAGGAACTTAATACTATTGATAGAACATTAACCGTTGATTACAACGGCCTTATTATTGAATATCAACAAGCAGAACTTGATGAGATTGTGTTAGCATATGCTATCTCTATACATAAAAGTCAGGGCTCTGAGTTTGATGCCATTATTGTACCAATTTTTATGCAACACTTTATGCTCCTTCAACGAAACTTAATTTACACTGCACTGACACGAGCAAAAAAATTATGTATATTTATAGGACAAGCACGGGCGTTGGCGATGGCTATTAAAAATAATAAAAGCATTGAACGCAAAACCTTTTTAACAGAGTTTTTGACAAGCGATCTCACATGTCGATAATTAAGCTACACTTACTGATACTATTGTGCATCATTACAACAACGGAATGTTATCGCACATCTTTTCAACAATCTAGTTATGCCGATCAACAAGGGGAGTCTACATACACCATTATGCTGTGTCCACAAGGCGATAGTAAAGTGGCAGGGCGAACGACACCGGATGGTGCTGAGCGTGGGGTCACACGGTTATGGGCAGAACAAATAAAAAAGGCGCTTGAAGAAAACAACCCAAACATCCGAGTTGTATTCTCTCATAATCTTGGAGAACATATAGGCCAAAAAGAAAAGGCTAATTTTGCCAATCGATTACAAATCAACCTTTTTATATCATTACTCTGCTATACAACCGATAATTTATCTATTTCTCTTTACTGCTACGGTAATAAAAATAGTTGTATGATGGTTCAGCCAAAAAAGCTTTCATTCTGTCCCTACAATCTCGCTTATACATTTTCTGCATCAATAACGCCCCAATATACCAACCTCATTTACAATAATTTTCTGCATAACCCACAACTCAAAAATATAGCCATTCAACAACCTATATATGCACCCCTCAATTGTCTTATGGGCATTAAAGCACCTGCTATCGCAATTGAAGCTGGGCTTAAACAAAGCCAAGATTGGCGCTATTATGTCAGAGCAGTAACAGAAGCACTCCATAGCTTAATGGAACAATTATTATGAAATTGTTTCAAAAAAAAGAAGTGATGGTAGGTAGTATCACAATTTTTATTGGCATTTTCTTTCTTTATGCCTATCTTAATGAATTTTTTGTACTTTATATTCCCTCACGAAATAATTATCTTTCATCAACTGAAAAGGCTATTAAAATAACTAAAAAAAGTATCAATCTTTATTTTTATGACGGCCATGGAATAAGACAAGAAAAAAATGATGTCCTCTGGTCAACTGACATGCTTGAAAATATAAACTATATTATGCAGCAGTTATTATTACTTTTTTATGAAGAAAAAGTAACACCAGAAAAAATATCGCTACAGACGGTACTAATATCACCATCCGGCCAAGATCTTTACCTTTCTTTCAATAAAACTTTTCTCAATCCAGAAAGCTCTATCAAGACAAAGCTTACAATCATTGAAACTATATTGAGCACATTGCGAGAAACGCAAAACAATGAAATGAATGTTCACTTCCTTGTTAATCATAAGCCAATGATTGATGACCACCTTGACTTTGAACAATCATGGCCAATGTAGCCTTAATTATTCTTGCCTATCAAATGGATAATTTGACATGTTTTTCACCGGATTACCCATTTTAATAATACGAACTGGGTATGAAAGATTAATGTTATTTTTACGGAATTCAGAAAGAATTTTAAACCGAATATCACTAGCAATATCCCACTGATTTAAAACGTTTATACTGCTTAAAAATGCCCGAATAATAAATTTAAGACCATCTGGAGTAAAGGCCTCAAGCCGAACAATAGGATGAGGGCTTTTAAGAACATTATGGTCATTATCAAGTATTTTCAAAAAAATTTCTTTTATCAAATCTGCATCAGCACCATATTCTACAACTACAATAAGATCTGGAAATGCAAAAAACCCACGTGTATAGTTCCAGTTGTAAACTGCACTTTCAATCACCTTACTGTTTGGCAAAATAACATTAATACTATTTTTCTTACGCAATATGGTCGTTCTTGGTGTAATACGACGGACAATACCAGATACTTCAGATGATTCATCTCCAAGCCTGATATAATCACCTATTTTAATAGAACGTTCAAGTAAAATCGTAAAGTACCCAAAAATATCCGATAGTGCATTTCTGACTGACCATGCTAATGCCACAAAAATGGCAAACACAAGACCGCCAATCATCGTAGAACTTATTTCAATATATGAAAGTCCCATAAGAAAAAAAACAATGATAAAGCAATAAAAACTCAATCTAGATACAGTATTTTGTATTGCAGAATCAACAAACATAAGGTTGAAAATTCTTCGCAAAACAAATCGTTCAAAAAGATTAGAAGCTATCACGCCACCAATAACAAATCCAACCAATGTTATGATAGAGCTTACTTTAATTGGTATAGTCTTAAGATCTTCACCTTTAATTTTGAAAATTGTTTGGTTAAAGAAACCAGTTACCTCGTCAAGCGATATTGGGTAGCCCCAAATCTTTGCTCCCCAAAAAATCGCAATAATTAATAGAAAAACAAAACTAACGACAACAAATAAGCCATACCATGTGGTCGCATTTGAAAAGCGTTCTTGAGCCGCTTCACCCTCTTCATGTTTAAAGAAAATATATGAAGAATAACGCTTAAGCGTTGCTTGTAGATACCATAAAATAGCAAACAATAACAATGACCACAAAATACTCGATAGGACGTAGTATACAAGCTTATTATATCCCCCAATCCGTGGATCACTGAGAATAATGATGGAAAGAAAACCGAATAAAAAAAGATAATAATATTGAATTACAAGCCCATGAATCCATCGCCAAGTCTTATTCTTAGTTGGAATCAGACTAATAATCTCTTCCTTGATTAATAAGCAAACAAGCAGAATACGTAAAATAATGTAATAACAACGCAGCAAGAACATTGGAACTTCATACTTATCATACATCGCCAATAAGAATGCTTCCCTAAATGAAAAAATACTAATTGTGGTAATCGAAAATGCAATTAATACCCAATGAAGCCTGCGCTGAAATACTTTACTAACAAGGGTATAATTATTTTGGCTATTGAAACGCGCCAATGCATTGACCAAGCGCCATGCTAAGTAACATAAAAATGGTATAGAAAGGAGATAGAAAATAATTTTACTGGAAAAACCAATCTCAATACCTGTATCAAAACGAACAATAATAAAGAAAAAGAGCCAACCAAAAATTAATATCAAATGCGTGTAAAGAAAAGCAAAAAAGACCCCAACAAAATTTCGAGTCGCTGAACGGCCATCTCCAGTACGCTGTAATCTTCGCACAATAACGGGCAAATACATGCGTGCCAAAAAGAAGGCTATAAGCAAAAGGAACAGTAATACAAAAATTTTAAAAAGTATCGCTGGTGTAAAAATTGCTGTATAGAAGACCATTATTAAAGAATCTAGATTAACTCGATAAAAAATACCTTTCACTTCTTCATAAAAGCTTTTAAGATCAGGTACAACATTATTCACAAAAAGTTCTAGTGATATTGCTGTTGAAGATCGTTGCCATATGCTATCGATCTTCTCAATACGTCTAGTAATTAAATTGATCTGCTTAAGACCTTCGTTAAGATTGCCCATCATCGCAGAATAAAGAGTTATAAGCTCAGCATTAATACTTTTTTGTTTATTAATTAAAGTCTTTGAACTAGTCAGATTTTCTAAGCTTTTTGTATACATTTCGTTATTAAAACGACTAATAAAAGCTTTTTCATTTTCTTTAAGATTTGTTATTTTTTCTTCTAAATTTGAAAGTGATCGAGTTTGATTGTTCATATATGTAGTTACAACTGCAATTTTATCTCGATACGTTGCAAAATCTCGAATAAATTCTGCCTTTTTATCATTATAAAACTTGAGCTCTTTATTTCTAAACTCTTCAGACCGCAATTGACGATCCATAATTTTGTACCAGGAGTTAAGTACCTCCTTTGACAACATTGCTTCATCTAACTCAACCTTTGATTGATCCCGTTTAGCTTCTACAAGATTGATTTCTTGATCTTTAACAAGTAACAACTCATTTTCTTTGCCTACACGATATAACCAAGGGTTATCCGATAATGGGTTAAATTCAAAGCTCCAATCGAATAACTGCCTTTGATCTGGAACCTTAACATCATGCTGTTGAACAAGACTATCAAGCTCTTCTTTGATCTTGTCGCGTTGTTTGGTTAACGTAGCTTTCTTTTTAGTAAATCCTGTTTGTGCTGCCTGAGCATCTTGCTTTTTCTTGGCAACTTCTTCTTCTTTTTTGTGTAGACTTGTATCATCTATAATGAGTTTTTGGCTAATTTTTTCTATGTCTTTTTTGAAAAATTTTAATTTAGAATCTTCTACAAATATACGCGATGATATTAATTCAAGCTGATAGTTAGCTTCTTGAATATGCAACTCAATAAGGCTAATCTGGTTTTGCAAAAGCTCTTTTTCAAGATCAAGCAACTCTCCTTTTTGTTGTATAAGTTTTTTATCCAAATTTTCTTGTTGAGTTTTACTAACAAATTCTGCCTGCTCTTTTTCTTTTATTTTATACTGCGCCCTCAGATCGATCGCTTTCTTTTTAAAAGTAGCAAGTGTTTCTTCTGCATTATGTTGTTCGGTTTTAAGTTGCCTTAACCCGTCTTCATGGCTTACAACCTGCTGGTTCCACTCAAGTAAATCTGAAAATTGATACCCTGCACGATCTTTTATACGAATGTTTGTAAATGAAGGGTCAGCTATATATTTTTCTAGTAACTCTACAATTTTTTTAACCCAAACAATGACCTGATTGCGTGCGATCTGAGAATCAACAATTGTCTGATATTGTTCATTTAAAAGACCAAGCTTGTTATTCAAAAAGCTTTTTTCTTCTTCATCAAATGTTTTGGCAATTATCTTTTTTAATTCAATAATTTCGGTATTGAGCCTATCTACCTGAATTTGAAGAACAGCGTTTTCTTCCACATCAGTTTTCAATAATGCTTCTTGCCGTTTCTTGAGTACCTCCAACAAGTGTTCTTTTTCTTCAACTGGGCTTTCACCATAAATAACATGCTCATCACCAGCCATGAAGGGCAGCTTAAAAAAATTGCCACTATACAAAGAACTGGAAGCTAATAAAATGCCTAACAATAGAACTACTTTTTTCATGAGTCGTCCCTACCCGTTAAAAAATTAATAGTCTTAAACATATGCGCACATGGATGCGTTTGAATATAATTATGCACCCAGGCATCAAGCGCATGCTTACTCGTTTGATCTACTTCTATAGCAATCATCTGCAGTATATCAGGAGATTGCAAGGTTTTTTGTAAAATAACTTCCACTGAGCTGTGCACATCGGCACCAAGCAATAAATATAACTTACCTAAAGCAAGTTTCTGTAAATTAGTTTCCGCACAAATATAAGTAAGATGTTGTTGAATCGAAATTAAAAGATGAAAAACATCTTCCGATATGGCGCCTAATGGTACATCGAAATATACGATTTCTAAAATATGATGAAAAAAGAGCATATTCTGTTCTGTAATGCGTGGAAGCGTTGCTAAAAGCTGCATATCATGAAGTATGAAATGATGACCTTGCTGCTCTGCAACATATTCTACTAGTGATCCATGTGATACCCGTGCAATTGCATGCATGCTTATTGGAACGGCTTCGATTCGCCCATACGTCTGATCCAAAAGCGATATTTTTTGCTGACGCGGAAATTGTTTTTTGAGTACTATACCTATAGACTTTTTTCGATTCATAAACCTTATTCAATCAATACATTTTTTTCAGTAAATAATCACAGTGAAACGTACCACGCTGAGAACAATGCTTCAAGAAAAATATAGGATTTACAAATCTAGTTGTTTGCTTGCCAAAAATTCGATAACCATTCGACTCCACGTTTCCATCTTATCGATACTATCAATGCATTCTTGTAACGATTTAAGCGCACCATGTTTAAGCTCAGATTTTACGGAAATATTCGATGAGTTACCCTTAAGTAAAAGCACAAATCCAATATGCACCTGACCTACTGCATCGGAATCATCATTTAAAATTCCTAACGGCTCAATTTCGACAGCTCCTGTGTAATTAACCTCTTCATTAAACTCACGCTTTGCCCAGTCAAAGATAGACTGCTCCTGCATATCTTCTTGCCGTATATGACCACCAATACCTAAAGAGTATTTATTTTTAAGACGAGATTCTGATGCCGTAGCACTACGTTGCATGAGAAAATATTTATTATCATGTTCAAAAATAAGATAAGGAATGATCTGTTTATACGTTAAATCTTGTTCCATAGTAGGACGAGGAAGAAATTCTTTTTTTTCGTTTATAAGCCCAATATATTGCTCAAATGAAACTTCTTTCAGTCCAGTCCATGCTGGAGTTATAGAAAAAAAATGATCTCGCTTAATAACAAGAATATGTTCCACTTGTTTTTGCATTGTTAATTGATGATTAGTTTCTTTTTGCATAACACTCTCGATTTAAAAAGTTTTAATAGATCTATTAAAACTCTAAACTAAAAGCGTACCAGGAGCAACGTTCTTCTTTGTCTTTATGCTATTTTAATAATAGAAAGATTCTATCACAAATATCAAATGTTTCTGAATCTGGATTTAACATCCACGCAAGGTCGCCATACGGAAACAGTTTCTTGTTTTCAGCTCTTTGAGCTGCACGCTCAGCTTCATATTGAATATTCATACCAGCTGGTGAGCCTAATAATCCATTTTCCCAAGGCATTAAAACGCACTTAAACCCCCATTCCTGAGTCCTCAAAAAAAATTCTACTGTTTTATTTTGATCAGGTGTTAAATGACCACTTTGCACTAATTCAGTTATAAGAGCGTATAACTGACCCTTTAAAGCTTGTTTAAGCTCAGCATACATTTTCTGCTCTTCCTTTTTTTGAGTTATATTTTGATCTGCAACTTGCCTCAACATGTCTTTAACCTGATCCACAGTCAACTCTTTTTTACAATATTCATTCATCTCTTTTTGAAATTGTGTGGCAACAGCATTAGTTTTTTTATTAAATATATCATATAAATATTTTGTTCGTGAATATTCTGGTTCAGTTTTAGACAATCTCATCAAGGCCTGTTTTGCCGCTTCCTTTTCCAATTCTGCCATATTTAGACTTTTGGCGGTATGACTCAACTTTCTCAACGATTGATCCGAATTAATTTTATCTAATAAGGTAAAAATAGATTCAAAAACTTGATCTGTACCTGGCCGAACACAATCAAAGACTTGCTCATCACGAGGGTGTCTTTCCAGTTTCCAAAATCGATCTCCATTACATCGTTTTAATACAGAACCTGTAACAGGTATACTGGAGCATTTATCAAATTTATACATTTCATCTTTTTTTGCATCATCTAATCTCAATTTCATCGTATTCTGTTCAATTTCAATCAGGCCTTTTATTTTTTGATTGGAAACAACATCACCCGAATTTTGTCGCTGTTCAATAACCACCATGGAAAAGACTGTACAACTCAAACTACACATAATTACAAGCAATAATTTTGGCATATAACCTCTCAATTTTTTTTGTTCATTTTTTACTCAAATGAGACTCATAATTTAATAATAGAATAAGAATTATGTATTATGCAAATATTTCATAAAAAATGTGCCCTGGAATTTTAAGCCAGGGCACAGCTTCATCATACTCTTTACTTTTTTCCATCCTGAAGTGATGAAATTCACTCTAGTATACTGATTTGAGAATAACAAGTATTTTGATACTCAATTTTCTATTTATCACATTTTATGGCATAGTATAAAATAAAATTTAACCCCCCATTGGGATAAAATATTATGAATATTTACGATCCAAAAAATATAGAAAAAAGATGGAAACAAGAGTGGCGTGAAAATCCGATTGGTCTTAGTAAGCCAACCGGCAGCGGCAAAAAGTACTATTGCCTTGATATGTTCCCCTATCCATCAGGTGCTGGGTTGCATGTTGGCCACTGGAAAAGCTATGTTCTTTCTGATATTTATGCACGAATCAAGTGGCTACAAGGATATAATGTTCTTCATCCTATGGGCTGGGACGCATTCGGCCTTCCTGCAGAAAATGACGCCATTAAAAATAAAATTCATCCGGCCATCAATACAGCAAAAAATATTGCCAACTTTAAAAAGCAATTACAAGACATCGGAGCGTTATATGACTGGACCAAGGAAATAAATACCACTGATCCAAACTACTATAAATGGACCCAATGGATTTTTCTTCAAATGTATAATGCGGGACTTGCATATCTATCTACAATGCCAATTAACTGGTGTCCATCTTGTAAGACAGGTCTTGCTAATGAAGAAGTAATTAATAATGCATGTGAGCGTTGTAGCACAATTGTAGAACAAAAAGAAATCCCACAATGGATGCTGAGAATTACTGATTATGCAGAAAAATTATTAAGCGGTCTTGATACATTAGATTGGCCTGAAAAAGTCAAACTCATGCAACGCAATTGGATCGGCAAGAGTCATGGCGCTCGTATCAATTTTAGCGCAATCAATCAGAAGGGCGATACGATCGAGATTCCAGTATATACCACTCGACCTGATACTATCTTTGGCACAACTTTTCTTGTTATGGCACCAGATCATGAACTTGCAAATCAGTTAGTCACTCCTACTCAAAAAATTGACGTTGAAGCATATCAAAATAAAGTGCGCCATATGTCCAACCTTGATCGACAAGAAGATAAAGAAAAGACCGGGGTCTTTAGTGGTACATATGTTATTAATCCTGTTAATCAAAAAAAGATCCCTCTTTATTTTGCTAGCTATGTGTTAAAGGATTATGGAACTGGTATCGTTATGGGTGTACCTGGCGGTGATGAACGTGACTTTGAATTTGCAACTCTATACAACATCCCTATTATTCAAGTTGTTGATTCTCCTAACGTAAGAAAAGATGCCTCCGGCAAATTGATAGAACCGTACAGTGGTGATGGCATTATGATCAATAGTGACTTTCTTAACGGTATTGATGCTAAAACTGAAGCGCTTCCAAAAATTATTAAATACTTAGAAGAACACAACATTGGAAAGGGCGAAGTACAATACAAACTTCGTGATTGGATCTTCTCGCGTCAGCGCTATTGGGGTGAACCAATTCCATTGATTCATTGTAAAACATGTGGTACCGTTCCTGTACCGGAAAACCAATTACCAGTACTTTTGCCAGACGTTGAAAATTATGAGCCAACAGGCACCGGAGAATCGCCATTGGCTGCAATTAATGAATGGGTCAATACAACATGTCCACAATGTGGCGGTCCGGCAAAGCGCGAAACAAATACAATGCCACAATGGGCTGGTTCATGCTGGTATTTTTTACGCTATCCTAATCCAAATCTTAAAGATAAACCATTTGATAAGGCTGACATTGATTATTGGTTACCTGTAGACTTATATGTCGGTGGTATTGAGCATGCAATCTTACATTTATTATACGCCCGATTTTATATCAAAGTTCTTCATGATCTTGGATACCTTCCATTCGATGAGCCATTCAAACAACTTTTCAATCAAGGTATGATTCTTAAAAAATCTACAAAAAGCGGTCTTGTTGAAAAGATGTCCAAATCAAAGGGTAATGTTGTAAATCCTGATGACATCGTCAATCAATATGGTTCCGATGTTCTCCGTTTATACATTCTCTTCATGGGACCACCTGAGCTTGATTGTGAATGGCAGGATAGTGGCCTTGAGGGCATCAAACGATTCTTGATGAAAGTTTGGAACTATTTTGAAAATCCAGAAAACATTCTTTCAAACTCTGAACAAGAAGATCATTCTACAACTAAACGCGTACATCGTGCTCTTAAGGAATTTCAAACTCGTGTTGAACAGTTTAAACCAAACACTGCTATCTCTGCTATGATGGAATTTTTTAATGATATAACACAAAAGAAACTCCGTTTGAGCAAACAATCTGCAGAGTCAATCCTTGTGACGCTTTCGATAATGGCACCATTTATGGCCACAGAACTTCTTGCAACAATCATTGGTAAAAAGCTTCAAAAGTGCTCCTGGCCTGTCTATAACCAAGAACTTGCGCAATTGGAAAGCATAGAGATTGCTGTTCAGGTTAATGGTAAAACACGCGGTACTATGGATATACCTCATGATGCTGATAAGAATATCGTGGAACAAGCGGCAAAGGATACTGTTGCAAAATGGCTTGAAGGCAAGGAAATTATCAAAACAATTTATGTTCCAAAACGGCTTGTCAATTTCGTAATACGGTAGACAAATGACGTTATTCTGGCATTCTTATGGATACCTGTAGGTAGTAATTGAGCTTAATAGCAACATTGTATTGTAAATAGAGGTTTTATGCGATATATTCTACGTTGGGTATTAACGGTACTCATCTTGGCTAGCTCAATAACACCTTATACGAGTTCTCATGAATTCAAATTACCTACACGCATTAGTTTAAACTATACGAGTACCGATACAGATGATGATGCTATACTAACCAAGCCACAAAATTTGTTGCTGCTTTTTTTGTTCCTATTTTTTGGTTGGAAAAAATATTGCCAATCATGGCCCGCCCAAGAACCACTCCCCACTTCAATTGTACTACCACAAATGCAAGATGCATCAACACAAACCGATTTTGATAACCCACCAAAGAAACAACGTCGTTGGTTTGAATTGGGCTATTTTCCACCACGCTGGGGTGAATCAATACCAATGCCTGAGATTAGAACCCCACAAACTATTCCTTTATCCTTTTCTGTACAACTAAATAATGATCTACACAGGCCTACTGTATACTCAGAACTTCCAACTCGAGATCTCATTTTGATACCAAACGATCAACCTTTGGTATTCCCAAGTATCAGTCCACAACCACAGGGAAGAGAATTTTTTAGCTCCGATAGCGATGACAATAGAGAAATTGATCTTAATTGGAATCCTCCAACACCAAGTTTTTATACACATGTTCGTCGAAGATATACTCGACGACCTCGGCTCCAACCTGGATATATTGCAGATAATGAGGAGGGATTGAAAACTGATGTCGATGAAAGCAATCTACAACCTGAGTCATATCATACACCTACACCATTACCTTCACCACGGAGTGTAACATCATCATCTACACCACGTAGCTCAAGTTACACATCTGAATCTAAACATGAACCAAATGCATCAGCAACAATATCTTTTTCTCAATCAGATTCCGAAGTTGATCCAGAATCTGATACAGACCATGATACTCCAGAAATAATTTCAAACCGTCTTAATCGACTTGATACAGAACGAGATGGTTGGATCGAAATTTGTCGTGCACGAACAGCAAGCAATCGACGACTTGAAGTAAGATGGAAACCGAAACGTAAAGAAACTCAATTTGGGTGGATTCAAGTACAGGGCCTTAACAATCCACAAACAGGATTCGGCTGGATTCCCCCCGCTCTTGCTCATAATAATGCCACTCTCAATGCTGCGCGTCCTAAATTGCAACGTGCTACAGAACGCTATAACGCCAATCTAAAACTATTGATTGCTCATGGTAAAGGTCCCGTTGAAAAACCACCAAAAAATTATCCTGTACGCTCAGATGAGCTTGAACACGATACTCCATCACTTAAAGCGGCACTACAATATCGTCGAAACAACCCATTTACGGTTAAAGAAAAAGAGCTAAAACTTGATGAATTTCGTCAACACGTTGAAGAATATCGTAAGAAATTGCAAGAAAGAGATCGAGCTCTAGTGTTTGAAAAATCTGATCGTAATAATCAAATCATTGCAAGATATAAACCTCAGCTTAAAAAACTTGAACGCTTGATTACTGGAAAACAAACCTGATAAGCTATGCTCTAGGAAGAAAAATAGGAGATTGATGAAAATATTTCTTGATACTGCCAATGTAGCAGATATAAAAAAATGGTCGCACATGGGCATCATTGATGGTGTTACGACTAATCCATCACACTTGAGCAAGGAAGGTGGCAACCCTGTAGAAATTATTAAAGAAATAATGAAAATTCTACCTCACGGTGAAATCAGTGTCGAAGTAACTGAAAAAGATCCCATGGCTGTTTACGAACAAGCCAAAAAGATTGCTGCTTTAGGAAATAATATTCTTGTAAAAGTGCCATGCGCATCAGAGTACTATGATATTATCAATAAGCTCGTCCAAGAAAATGTTAAGCTCAACATTACGCTCGTATTTACGCTAATACAAAGTCTTATGATGTGTAAGCTTGGCGTTACCTATATCTCTCCATTTATTGGCCGTCTCAATGATATCGATGAGGATGGCATTGAGGTATTGCATGAAATCAAATATATGCAAACACAATATGATTTTTCTACCGGCATACTTGCAGCTTCTATTCGAACTGTTGATCAATTCCATGGTACTATTGATGCTGGCGTAGATGCCGTAACATTATCTGCGGAAACACTTGAAAAAGCCGTTAAGCATCCACTCACAGAACAAGGTATGGAAAAGTTCGATGCTGATTGGAAAAAGCTTGGCATCAAGAAATTTCCATAACACAATTGACCTCTTTAATCTGCCTTATTAGAAGTTATAGCATACATCATAAGTTCATCTGCAAGATTTCTTTGCTCTGATTCGATCTCGGATTCTGCTTGCTCAACAATTTTGGCTAGATCAGTTTCGGTCGACGATCCTAAATGTTTTGATATAAAAGACCACCAACCGCGTAGCCTATCCAAACGACTCGGCGCTTCACCTACTACCGCAGGCAGTTGGCCTGCTGCCGCAATAGCCTCTGACTCTGGACCCATAAGCATAGGCTGTGCTTGTGGTCCACCTAGACCTGGTGCCATGGAAATCCCCCCAGGCATACTACCTTGACCTCTCATAATTTCTCCAAAAATTTGTGGCGACTTAGCCAATGCTTGCATAGCATTATAACTAACTGCAGCTAGTGCCTTTTCTTGTTCAAGAGCTCTCTCAGCCAAAATTATGGCTTGCTTGTCTCTTTCTGACATCTGTTCTTTTGGGTAATTTCCAGACAACCACTGCTGAGTCATAGTTTGATATGGGGCTACAACTTCCTGTATGCGGCTTTGAGCTCTTTTGCCTAGAGTTTTTATAATAGCTTGTACATCCTTAATATCGTTACGTATAGTACGTAATATATTTTGCTGCTCGTCAAGCTCTTCATACTGATCAAAATATAAAGCTTTTTCAAGTTCAGCAAGGAGACGTTTTTTTTCTGCTTGGGATAGTGATGAACCTTCTATATTGTTTATAACTCGTTCCCTCACATCAGGACTAGCCTCAGAAATTTTCTTTATAGCATTTAATCTATTATATTCGGCAGTAACTACATCCAACTGAGCTTCTAATTCAATAAGCTTTCTAAATGCAGAAGCCACACTCTCTATCTTGCGGTAAGCTTCAGACAACTGAGCTAATAACTTGTTAAGTTTTTCATTTTGCTCTTTGATTTGTTCGATCTCATCTTTTAACCTATTAATCTCAAATTCAAGTTGTTGTTTCTCTTGAGCAATCTTATTGATTTGCTCCTGCTTAGCGCTTATTTGGTTTATAGCAATATCAGCAGCTCTTTGTTCAAGTGCTTTCTGATCTACCGCAGCTTTATACTCTTGTTGCTGTGCTTCTGATAAAGCTTTTCCGCGACTCAGCTGTTCATCCAAAGTACGAATACGATTTTCATATCGTTGCACTTCACTTTGATGCCTATCTACTTCTTCTTCTAATAAATTAATCTCATTTTTGGCTTCTTGAAGGTGACTCTCCAGCTGTGATTTTCTTTGTTCAAGTTCTCCGATTTCTTCGTCCTTGCCATCAATCAGAGCTTTATTCATTGCTTTTGCAGCGCCAATTTGTTCACTTGCTTGTATAATACCCAGTTCATTTTTATGCCCTGCTCTATCTTGCTCTAATACTTCTGCAGCAGAGCTTTCCACTGTTGCATTGATAGCAACTACCTGTTGTGTTATGCGTGCTCTATCTTCAGGATTATTACGATAGCGTTCTAAAACCATTTGTCCTGCGTTCTCTCTGTCGCCTCCTGCAAGGGCTCCGAGCTGTTGGTCAAATCTATTTTGCAACTCCGTGAGTCTTTTTTTGGACTCAGCTAACTGCCGTTCTGTTTGCATTATTCGAACAGTTAAAACACTGCCGCCCAACCGATCTCTTCGATTTTGGGTTTTTTCTGCAAATTCATTGAGCTTTTCAAGGCTTATTCCACCATTTCTTAGTCTGTTTTGAATTTGCTGTGGTGCTTTTCCAATATTCGCCCTTAATTCATGAATAGCATTGATTAAACGATCTAACTGATCAACATCTGTTTTTGCTAATGCCTGTCCCATCTGATTATAAATAAGATTATATTGATTTAATAAATCATCATATTCATCGGCAACGATAGTTCCAATTGTCCCTACCAACGCTAGTATTAGTAAAAATCTCTTCATTATACTCTCCATATTAAACCACAATCTATAAATATTATTTATAATAGTAATAAATTTTGATTGAATTATGCAAGAATATCAATAAAAAAGGGTCCCGAAGGACCCTATATAATCAATCAACAAATGAAAAAATAGTTTATTATGCTAACTTTTTCTTCATTTGTTGTAACGTTTCTATAAGTTTTTCAACATATTCTTTTTCAGAAATATTTGGATTAGGAAACTTGACACTTGGATCAACACATTTTACATCTTTCAAAGCATCTTGCAAGACCTTGATTACATCATCTAAATTGAAATTCTTCAGCTTAGTATAAAAATCCGCTACCTTAACTTTTCTTCCCTGATCTACATCAAATGTTGTTGGCATGGCATTAATTTGTTTTGTAACGCTGACGGTATTTTGTACAGCATCAACTCTTTGTTGAACAAATGCATCTATTAATACTTTAGCAACATCACCACCTTTTGTACCGGTAATATCTTTAACAGCATTCACATATTTGGTATTATTATTAACCTTGCCCAATTGTACTAGAGCCCCTTTTAAGCCATCCAATGTGGTCAAATCATAGCCTATAGCATGCTGAGACAAGCTTAGTAAAATTATACTAGCAAACTTTATAAGTTTATTCATAACATTCCTTTTTAAATTTCTATCTGCTTTTTGCTAAAATTATTACTTTTTTAAATTTTTCAAGAATTTTCTTAGTTTTCTACCTTGATTGCCAGCCTCATCGGCAATCGCACTAGGACAAGCATTAGGAATATTAGGGTCACCTTTACTTGATAATCCAGCACTACCAGTTCCTAAATATTCCTTCACTTCTTCAAGTTGACTGAATAAAACTTGCGCATCTGTTAATTCATCCATCTTTTTATCCCTTTCTAACTGCTTCTGTTGCAATTTATCGTAAAAAGGTTTAAGTAGATTATCAACCGCACCCGCCAAAGCGTTGCCATAATCAGCTTTGGGATCACCCATAATAGTCCTAGCTGCAGCCGTATGTTTTACTGAATTTGCAACACCAGCAGCTTCTTTGATAGCTTGCTTTATACCATTAATAGTCTTTAAATTATAGACTCCCAAAACATCCTGTGATGCGCAGAGCAACGCTACACCACCAAGAATAAACTTCATTGATTTATTCATAACTTTCCTTTGCTTTCTAATTTGCTAAAAAAGGGGGCCAATAACATGACCCCCCTTAACATTCCACTAATTTAACAGAAGGGCATCCTTCAACAATTTGTTAGAATGAAACACCAACTTTGATCCATGCAACCCAGTTGCTTACAGCTCCGTTATCACTTGTAACTGTGTAAGAACCACCACCATTGAAGAATACTGGAAGTTTGCAGTTGTTCCATTCATAGCTCAATGCACCATAGAAAGTACCGTTGAATACCGCAGGAGCTGCTGCTGATATAACATCAAGATCTGATTGAGAAATGGTCAAGAAGATATCATTACCATCAATGTCTGTATCTGTAGCGTTACCCCAAGCATCAAAAGAAACTGTTTCAAGACTTTCAGTTACAACTGTATCTGAATCAGCCCATTCATATAGATCAGCTAGACCAATACCATTACGGATTTTACCTGTGATACAAATATTTTCACCTTCACGTACAAATACGTTTACACCAGCTTCAAGACCAAAGCAGCGGTAAGTATAATGAAGAGCTGTATTCCAATCCAACGACCAACCTGGACGAACACTTGATTGAAGTGTTGTGTAGTTAATTAACGGTATTAGATCAGAAATAGTTAAATCATTTGCATCTGCAGATGAATCATTCCATGTATGAATGTAACGACTCCAAGGTTTACCCTTCAAGTCATATGAACGTTTTTGACAGTTACTAAAAAGATACTTAGCTGTACAATCTGTCAACAATGTTAGAGGGCAACCACTACCACTGTTAAAGAGATCAAGACGTCCATAAGAACCGAATAGGATACCCCAGTGATGGTTGTTACCAACGATTGGTTGGAAAATATAACGGCCCCAATCACATGGGTCTGAATTTACACCAGTTGTTGCTGTTGCACTCAAGTCTGTATTACCTGGCTTGTTACCTGTTGGAATAACTGTACCAATGTACAATCCGCCAACACCACAACCTTCACAAAGGTCTTTTTCCCAACCAAGGCGAAGCTCTACATCTGCAAAACCGCTCTTTTTCATTGTACAGTTGCTAAAACGACCATAATTGAATTTGTTGCTTGCAAGTGCTTCAGTCATATTTGCATAAGCATCATCTGGAACGTCTCCACCACCAGCATTTTGTATTTTTTCTTTAAAATTCAACTTGTTTTGTACTTGTACAATTGATGTAGACACATCAGCCCAGAAGCATCTCCACAAACGTTGTTCCCATGCAAGACCTACACCATACACTTTGTGCTTTGGACACATTGACAATGAACTTTGAAAGGTAAGAGTATTTGGAGATGGAATACCTACAGTACTGCTAACTGGCTCTGTGTAAACACCGAAGTAGTTAGCAAGTAAATCTGCAGAGTGTGCTTTAACAGCACTTGAACCAACTTCACCTGCGATAAGTGCACACTTATCAAATGGGAAGAAATATTTTGCTAAACCATCTGAATCATTTGACTGTTGCCAAAAACCAACAACTTGAATTGCACCACCCCAACCACATTCTTTTGCAAACATTCTATCCGATCTAAATGCTGCAATACGTTCTGGAAAACTTAATTGAAACGGATTAATTGCTGAAAAGAAAGACTTACCACTATATGAATAACCCAAAGCAGTTGAACCACCCATGATTAGTAATGCTAGAGATAGACTCTGTAAAATTTTCTTCATACGACCTTCCTAATTAAAACATAAAATTTACTACCACCTACAGTCATACCATAAAAAATTCAAAAAAAGCAAATTTTCTCAATTATCTTGACTCCTTAATTTTCGGAATTTTTTACTTGAATTCGTTTAATTTTTTTCGTATAAATACGATCGCCTTCTTTAGTGATCACAGTTTTATCCTGGACACTCATAGCATCTTGCACAGCACAAGTACTTTCAACCTTAGATGCTCTTGTTGGTTGATCAAATATTATATTTGGATTTTCCATTTGCGCAACAAGCCTCTTTTCAATTTCTGTTAACTCATGACGAGTAATATCAACAAATTGTCGCGTCTGTGGACTTTCTAACAAGCCAGTCAAATAACCAACTGCAGCCAATCCAAAAATAAGATCTTCCGGTGTATTTTCATATTCCCTAATTGCACGTTGCGCAATATGAATATGTCGAATAATATTTTCGCGTTCTTGACCTTCAATCTCATCTTTAACATAATGTATCTCTGTTTCTTTGATCGGCTCTCGTTGAGCTAAAGCATCTTTTGTTTGTTGCGCTATCAACAATTCTAAAGCTTCACGAAACAATTTTTCTGCCATTTCTTCTGTTGGATGAACCTCATTGGTCATAGTTGTAATACAACGATGATAACGTCGGTGATTACGCGCTTTAAGCGCATCTGTAAAAACCTGAGTTAAGCTGTCGACAGTTGGATGTTGCAACATGTAACGCATGTCATAACTCGGTTCATAATTACGCTTTGCACGCGTGCGTTCGTACGCTTGAATGCGTTGATATACACGCTGCGAAACGCTGCCGCAAATCGACATGGTTAGACAAAGACCGAGTACAATATACCTTTTCATGATCATCCTTTTTTATGTTTTTTTTAGACAAAAACAATTTCTAGGATTTCAGTATATACAGTCTTGCAGAATAATCCAAAAAGATTAAAGTGAGTTAATTAATCCCATATTCTTTGAGAAATGCTTTTTGATTTGGCTCACGTCCTAAGTAATCTTTAAGCAATACATCTGGATCTTTTGAACCACCCCGCCCAAGAATTGAACTAATCAATCGTTGACCCGCTTTTGGCGACAAAAGCCCTTCTTTTTTAATGGTATCAAATAAATCAATTGCAAAAACACGCGACCAAAGATACCCATAATACTGTGCACCGTATCCCATTAAATGACCGAATGAAGCTTGAAAATGATTATTTGGATCCCATTGCGTATATGTTAAAATCTTTTTAGCAAGCTCTTCAGAAATACCCTGAGTATCCTTCTTTTCTCCAGGACTAAAATAATCAAGTGACAACAATGAATAGTATCCTTGTGTTGCTATAAATGAACCTGAATCAAAACGAACAATGCCTACAAGCTTATCAATGATTTCCTTTGGCAATGGCTCTCCCGTTTTATAATGGCGACCAATACGTTGTAATAATTCTGTATCATCTAACCATTTTTCAAACATCTGTGATGGGGTTTCAACAAAGTCCTTTTTAACAGCCGTTCCTGCAAACGTTGCCATTTCTGTTGAACCCAAAAGCGCATGCATTGCATGACCAAACTCATGGAAAAACGTTTTAACATCATCGTATTTCAATAATCCTGGACGCCCATTTTGTGGTTTTGGAAAATTGGCAATCACAATAGAAAGTGCTGGACATACAGAACCATTCGATAACTTTTGTGCTGCAAGAAGCGTATCGTGACATGCATGTGTATATTTACCTTCTCGTGGATATAAATCGAGTAATAAATAGCCAATAATGCCATTAGTCTGCTTATTAGTTACTTTTATCGCAAGTACCTCCGGATGCCAAAGATTATTAATCGTAATCGGCTCAAACTTAAGATCTAATAAGGTTTGATAAATATCAAATATCTCCTTGAGCGTATTATCAACAGGAAAGTACTCAGCAATCTTTTCGTCATCAAGGTTAAAGTGCTTCTTTTTGTACTGCTCTTTAACATAACGAATGTCCCATGGTTTAAATTTACCTTCAGCATCTAATATTACTGAAGACGGCAATTCCTTGGTTAATTTTTCAAACTCATCTTTTTGCTTATTTTGTGAATCCGCTATTAATCCATCAATAAAATCATAAGCATGCTTTGGCGTCTTGATCATTTGATCATCAAGTTCATATTCTGCATAACTATTATAGCCCAAAATATGTGCAAGCTTGTCACGTAATGCAATTACCTTATCCAGCACTGGCATATTGACTGGATAAGCACGATTACTAAAGAGGTCATACATCTGTTTACGTGTAGTTTCAACCGTAGAGTTATTCATTACTCCAAAAAAGGTTGGATAATCTGTTCCAAGTATATATTTACCATCATCGGTCTTTTTGAGGTTATTAATGAAATCGTCTGATAAGCCTCCCAACTCTTCTCGTGTCACATGTATTTTACGATTTTCTTCTGCAATATTTTTATCAAACTCAATTTCCAATGCATTAATCTTATTGGTAATCTCTTTTAACTCTTTAATCTTATCCGCTGGAAGATCCAAACCATTTCGCTTAAACC
This sequence comes from candidate division TM6 bacterium RIFCSPHIGHO2_12_FULL_36_22, assembly GCA_001771315.1. Lineage (GTDB taxonomy): Bacteria > Babelota > Babeliae > Babelales > UBA12409 > 2-12-FULL-36-22. Next base: position 34,159 of record METK01000017.1, on the reverse strand, counting down.
GTTTCATCAACTCAGTAACAAAACGACGCTCTTCTTGACTTAAGCTTTCTTTTTCCTTGTTATAATTACCTTCAACATATGCCTTGCAGGCCTTATATAATGCAACATTCTTACTCATCAAGTTTTGCATTACTTGCTCAAGTTGCAAGTACTCAAATTGTACAAGATCTCGAATCTCTTTTGACGGGTTAACATATGATTGATCGAATAGGGGAGCAATATGCGTAGTAATATAACGAACTAAATCATCAATAGACTTAAAAGTATTACAAAAGGAGCGCTCATCATTAGGAATTGCCAAAATAGCATCAACCACATCCTGTATATGTTCCATGGTTGCCGCAAAACGACTTTTTATTTCCTTTGGATCATAGGCAAATAATTGTTCAATATCCGAGACAGTCTTAATCGTACATTCATTTGCACTAACTTCTTCTCTCATAAAAATACCAACCCCTACAATAAGTATGAAAACGAATAACAAACCACCACTAAATGTATATTTATTCATCACTAACTCAATCTCGCTAAAAGCTTATATAAAACAATTCCTTGTATGCTAACATCACACACAGACACAATGCAACCCTATAGCTCTTTTGTATTATTTCTAATAGCAACGACGTGATTTTCTATCTGTGTATTTTAACTATACTGAATTATTTTTTGTTGATCAACGATTCGAGCTTAGCTGACAGCTCTTGCCACTGACCTCGTAAAGCTATCGCTTTTTCAAAGTCCATAGCTTTTGCTGCAACATGCATGTCTTGTTCAAGTTTGACGATTTGAGCAAGAAGTTGTTGTTGATTCAGCTCTTTTTTAGCGTTGCTTTTGTTAGACTTGGATGCTGAGGCGATTGCTTTTTGCATGGTTGAGATACTTTGCTTGACCTCACGCGTTACGCTTCTAGGGATGATATTATGCTTTGTATTGAATTCTTCCTGAACTTTTCGTCGGCGATCAGTCTCATCGATAGCAGCCTTCATAGAACGTGTTACTTTATCTGCATACATAATAACCTTCGAATGAATATTACGAGCTGCACGTCCAATAATCTGAATTAAGGAGCGCTGATCACGAAGGAAGCTTTCAATATCAGCGTCCATGATAGCCATGAGCGCAACCTCAGGAAGATCAAGGCCTTCCCGTAAAAGGTTAACACCAACGAGGCAATCAAAAATCCCTAATCGAAGCTTTTGCAGCAATTCTGTCCGTTGCGGAGTTTTGATATCACAGTGTAGATAGCAGACCTTAAGACCACGATCTTCAAGGTACTCTGCAAGCTCTTCTGCAGACTTTTTTGTCATAACGGTAATAAGGGTACGATAGTTTTTTTCTTTGACCAGTTTAATTTGATCCATCAAATGATTAAGCTGGTTGTTTCGTGGGTGAATTTCAATCTTTGGATCTAAAAGACCGGTAGGGCGGATTACCTGTTGTACAATCTTGGATGATTGCGATAATTCATAATCTCCCGGCGTTGCAGATACAAAGACCGTATTGGTAAAAAATTTTTCAATCTCTTCAAACTGCAATGGCCTATTATCATATGCCGACGGTAATCTGAAACCAAAATCAATCAAGGATTTTTTACGTGAGCGATCACCAGCGTACATACCACGTAATTGTGGAATGGCGATATGAGATTCATCAATCATAAGTAAAAAATCTTCTGGAAAGAAATCAAAAAGACAGTACGGCGCTTGACCTGTCTGTCTACCATCGAAGTGTATTGAATAGTTTTCAATACCAGAACAATAACCAACTTGCTCGATCATTTCTAAGTCATGTGCAACACGACGCTGTAAGCGATCCTTATAAATAGGGCTTTTAATCTGTGGCAAGCATAGCTCCAACTCTTGAGAAATGCTCTTAATTGCTCGATCCTTTTTTTCCTGTGTTGTTACAAAGTGTTTTGCTGGAAAAATGAGAACGTTATCGAGCTGTCGCAGCACTTTATTATTATGCTTATCAACCCATTCCAACGATTCAAGCTTGTCCCCAAATAATTCAATACGAAGTTTTTCTTTTTGGTACGGTAAATTAACTTCAAGCGTATTCCCAAACACTTGTATAGTACCAGAGCTCTTTTCAATATCATTTCGTTGATATTGAATAAAAATCAGTTTTTCAAGTAATTGTGTTCGTGTTATTTTTTGGCCAGCTTCAAGACTCAAAGCTAAACCACGATAATCTGTTGGATCACCTAATGAATAGATACATGATACCGATGCAATAACAATAGTATCAGGGCGATTAACTAAGGATGCTGTAGACTCAATTCGAAGTCTCTCAATCTCTGCATTAATCTTTGTTTCTTTTGGAATATAAATATCTTGCGCAGGTAAATATGATTCCGGTTGATAGTAATCATAATAACTAACAAAGTAAGAAACTTTGTTTTCTGGAAAAAAAAGAGAAAACTCTTCATATAACTGAGCAGCCAAGGTCTTATTCGGTGACAAGATAAGTGTTGGCTTATTCACTTGCTCAATAACATGTGCCATCGTATATGTTTTTCCTGAACCTGTTACACCAAGCAGCGTCGATTTGCCGGGTCTGTCTGCAACAAGCTGCTTTATAGCTTCAGGCTGACTTCCAGCAGGAGGAAATGGTACATGGAGTTTAAACTTCTTCATGGCTTTTCATATTATATAAAGGTTGTTCTTCATATATAAGTTTAACAAATTATTAAAAAATCGCTATACGGAAGGAATAGTTATAGACTCATCATCCAAGGCACGCTCTTGAGCAAAGAGTGCTTGGATATCCTCATTATAGAGAGTTTCTTCGGTAAATAACCTATCAGAAAGGAGTTTGAGATCTTTTATGTGCTTAGCTAAAAGTAATTTGGTTTCTTCATAGCATTTTTGAATGATACGCTTCACCTGCTGGTCAATTCGCTGAAGAGTCTCTTCGGAGAATCTATTGTTCATATCGTAAAATACCGTACCCATCTCTGTTGACATCCCATAGAACCTAACCATCTCTTGGGCAAGCTGAGAAGCATGCTTAAAGTCATTGGAAGCACCAGTTGAAAGTTGAGCAAATGTTAATTCTTCCGCAGCTCGACCACCAAGAAGCATCATAATACGTGCAACCAATTCCTCCTTAGATGAAACATAATGATCTTCGCTACTGAGCATCCCCGTAAATCCAAGAGCTTCACCATGAGGAACAATAGTCATTTTATACAGAGGTACACTATATTTCATGAGCAATAAATTAACAAGCGCATGACCTGACTCATGAACCGCGGTAATTCTTTTTTGTTTTTCTGTAAGCACACAAGATTTGAGAGCCCTACCGTATATTACTTTGTCTCGAGCCTCTATTAAATCAACTTGCTGTACTTGTAGATGGTCTTTTCTTGATGCAATAATAGCAGCCTCATTCATTAAATTTTTCAAATGCGCTCCTGAAAATCCAGCTGTTGTTTTTGCAATTTCTTTAAGATCGACACGTGCATCTATCAAAGTAAATCCTGCAAAATATTCTAAAATTTTTAACCGATTTTTGATATCAGGTAATGGAACATGCACAATTCGATCAAATCTGCCTGGACGTAATAGTGCATCATCCAATGCTTCTTTAAAATTTGTAGCACCAATGAAAACAATAGGCTTAGTCGTTTCACTTTTTTCAAAACCATCCATTAAAACTAACAGCTGCAATAAGGTATTATCATATTCACCGTGATCATTATTACCAGAACGATGACGCCCAACAGCATCTATTTCATCAATAAAAATAATTGATGGTGCATGTTGTCGTGCTGCACGATATAATTCACGCATTCGTGCTGGGCCAACCCCACTATACATCTCAACAAACTCTGCTCCATTCACACTAAAAAAAGAACATCCTGCTTCTCCCGCTATTGCACGAGCAAGCAACGTTTTACCACTGCCAGGACTTCCAGTTAATAATACGCCTGTAGGAATACGAGCACCAAGTCTTTGAAATTTTTCTGGATTTTTAAGAAAATCGACAATATCCTTCAGCTCTTCCTTAGCTTCATCATGACCCGCAACAGAACTAAATGTATCATCCGAGTCTTTGAGTAATGTAAGCGCATTTGCTTGAATAATTGCTGATTTAAAATTTTGATAAAAAAGCATGCTGCCAGCACAGATGACACTGCCAACAATAACGTCTTTTGCAACATCTCGCCAAAAATCTGATGCACGAATTGTTTCGGTTGCAACGACATTACACAGTAAAAAAAGAAGGGCAATTTTTATTCTTTTCATATGACTGCATACCTTTAAACTCTTCTTAATATAAGCTTAACGATAGTCTAAAAGAATATATTTGGCAATTGAACCCAAAGAGTGGCTTTATAGAGCTAATCAAGATAATTTTTTAAAAATTAACATCATCAAATCCTTTTAGAACTCGAATGCTAATTTTATAGTCGAGAATGCATCCGACAATTTGCGGTTAGAGTTGCATTATGCACAAGTGCACGAACTTGATTAGCGTTTAATTCTTTTTTAGCTAATAGCTTTTGAGCAACCATGTCTAATGCCATTCGATTTTTCCGCAACACATCTGTTGCAACTTGATAACAATCTTTTACTAATTGATTACTAGAATACATTTGCTCTGTATCATTCGATCCATAATTGTATGGACTAGGACAATCAGCTGATTTTGCTAAATTTCTCAAATGCCCCCGAATTCGTTCACTAGAAGCAACATGTAACTGTTTAGCTGAAAACTCTTTAGCCGTGTTTTCTTTTTTCTGAATGAGAAAATCTCTTTCAGCAGAAAAACTTATTTCATAATTACAAATAAGCTGCGCTAAGTCAGTTGCATATTTATAATCTGATTGATAACCGTCTGCTCTCCCAAACACCAATTCTTCTGCTACTCGCCCAGCAGTTAAACCGATAATTAAAGGCAAAGCTTGACTCGTCGGTTGATCTCGCAAACGACCTTTCTCTTCATCGGACATTGGCAAATATATACATTCTCCCGCTGTAGAGCCATTAGGTATGATGTTAACTCTATCCAGAGACCTACATTGTGGTACAAATAATGATAAAAGAGCATGCCCAGCCTCATGATACGCCGTAGACTCAAGACCCCAGCCAGCTTCAACAAAGCAAGTCGCTGATACCAATCCAACCAACAATAGTAATTTTTTTAACGAATTCTTCATAAAATACCCTCCCACAATCTGCATTGTTTCTATTTGTATTAATTATATAGATTTCTACCAAAGCTTCAACTGGTAGCCATAACCCGGTCATAAAGAGCAGCCAAACATCGACTCAGACTGTCTATTGAGTATCGTTCTGCGGTTTTATAGGCACGTGCCCGCATCTTGGTATAAAGCTGCTCATCCCTGGTAAGAGCTTCAATATACTCAATCATTTGCCTCTGGGTAGTCACAAGGTGGCCATTGGTACCATCAACAATGTCCTCCAAAGCTGGGCTTTTGAATGCTATTACTGGCAAACCTGATGCCATAGCCTCGGCAAGGACCAAGCCTTGAGTCTCGGTCTGAGAAGCAAAAATGAACAAATCCGATGAGCGATAAAGCTGTATTAACTTCTGTTTTGGTGGTTTAACGATAAATTTCACCCTCTTTTGAGAGAGGCCGAGTGTGATATAGGCATGCTGTTTAAGAGAAGTAAGTTGAGCACCATAGCCAACAAGAGTCAATGAATAATTTTTTTGGTCAAGTTTAGCAAATGTGTCCAAAAGGGACTCAATATTCTTTTCTGGGGCAAATCGGCTCACAGTCAATAATTTAAATGGCCTGGAAACCATTTTATTAACGATAGAACCAAAAAACATTGGTGATATAGGGCTTGGAATAACATATGCTGATTTACCTAAAATACGCTTATCCAACTCCTTTTTGATCGCATGACTTGGCGCAATAACAACATCAACCTGTTGAGCATACCATTGAACACACCGATTTATTACCGGTTTAACCACGGATCCTGGAAGGGGTATATAATGAGAATATTGGTCATATTGTGTATGATGAGTAAATATCAAAGGTATATCAAGCTTACGACAAAGTGTTAAAGCTGATATACCGAGAAGGAAAGGGTGTTGAGAATGAACAATATCAGGTTTAAGCTGTTTGATAATACCCTTAAGCTCATTAGTTGCACGCCAAGGAATAGCCATACTATTCTTTTTATATTGAAATTTAATTGGGCAAAAAATACGATATACACCTGGTTCATCCTGATCCCGACCTGTAAAATCCAATGTTACAATAGATACATTATGCCCTAATTCACGTAAGCCTCGAGTAAATGCATCAATAGAACTAACTACCCCACCAGAATAGGGCTTGTAATTATTCGTCACAATAAGAATGCTTCTTGGCTCAATATTCATCAATAATCACTTTCTTTATCCTTTATATAACCTAAAAAAATAGCGGTGTTAAGGCCTATTATATAATTTGCTATTGGGCAATAACCATGATAGAATAGAGCAAAGTATTGTTTGTTTAACCCTATAACGTCCGTGTTTTGTTCTCAAAACACATATCATCTCAAAGGAATCTAAATACATGGCAAAAGAAGTTATAAGATCGAATCAATTCGGTCACGTTTCAATACCACTAGAAGAGAAAGTTGAGCTGAATGATCAGCAAATGCAAGAACTTCTTGATTTATATAATGAGGCAACAGAAAGTCTTAAAAAGGGCTCTTTAGTTGCTGGCCGCGTTGTTGGTATTGATTCAAGTGGTGTTGTAGTTGATATTAGCTACAAATCCAATGGTATCATCCCACGATACGAGTTTACTGAGCATGAGCTTAAAGCTTTAGCTCCTGATTCTACTATCGATGTCATCCTTGATGAATTAGAAAATATCGATGGTAGCGTCCAGCTTTCATATGAAAAAGCAAAAGCAATGAAAGCATGGGATAGAATCAGTAAACTTTTTGAAGAAGACAAGCCTGCTGAAGGTATCGTTACTCACACTGTTAAAGGTGGTTTGAGCGTAGATATTGGCATTCCAGCTTTCTTACCAGGTTCTCAAGTTGATTTACAACGAGTCACTAATTTTGATCAATATGTTGGTCAAACAATCACTGCAAAAATTATTAAAATCAACAAAAAACGTGGTAACGTCATAATCTCTCGCAGACAATTTCTGTCAGAACGACGTGAAGGCGCACGTAAACAAATTCTTGATAAGGTACAAGAAGGAAACGTTATTCAAGGTATCGCTAAGAATATCACCAATTATGGTGTATTCGTTGATATCGGTGGCGTAGACGGCCTTCTTCATATTACAGACATGACTTGGGGTCGTATCTCTCACCCTAGTGAGAAGGTAAACATTGGTGATACTATCACTGTTAAAATACTTTCAATTGATAAAGACAATAACAAGATCTCTCTTGGTATGAAACAACTTTCAGACAACCCGTGGGAACAACTTCCTGCAAATGTTCAAATTGGAAGTACCATCAAAGGTAAAATCTCTAGCATTACTGACTACGGTCTATTTGTTGAAGTATTCCCAGGAATCGAAGGTCTTGTGCATATTTCTGAAATTTCATGGACAGATCGCGTTAACGACTTAAGTAAGTTGTATAGAGTTGGTCAAGATATTGATGTTTACGTTGTGTCTCTTGATAAAGAAAACCGACGTATGTCACTCAGTATCAAGCAACTTGAAGATAATCCATGGAAATCAATCAGCGAACGATTCAAAGTTGGAAACAAAATCGCTGGCACTGTCAGTAACATTACCGAATTTGGTATCTTCATTCAACTTGTACCAGGTGTTGATGGTCTAGCACACGTTTCAGACCTTTCTTGGACTGAACACATTGATCATCCAGGTGACTTGTACAAGAAGGGCGATAAAATCGATGCAATCATTCTCAATATTGATGAAGAAAATCGTAAGATCTCTCTAGGTATTAAACAATTGACACAAGATCCATGGGATAACATCGAAAAAGAATATATCGTTGGTACTCTTGTTGCTGGTAAAATAACTAAAATCGCTAATTTTGGAGCGTTTGTTAAATTACCAAATGGTGTTGAAGGTCTAGTACATATTTCAGACTTTGGTGATAAAAAGATCAGTGATGTTCTTAAAGTTGGTGACGAACGTGAATTTCGTATCATTCAAATTAACAAGGATGATCGTAAACTTAGTTTGAGCACCAAACTTGAAGCTGAAGAAGCGCGTGGTGAAGAACCAGTACAAAAAGCTCCTCGAGCTTCTAAAAAAGCACAGCCTAAAGTAGAAGATGCTGGTCCAAAACCTAAAACTCAATTGCAAATTGCTCTTGAAAATATGGTTAAAGACACAAAGAAATAAGGAACTACATGGCTATTGAAAGAACATTTGCCATTATCAAGCCAGATGCAGTCAGTGCAGGTAATAGCGAGAATATTATAAAGATCATCAAGGATCATGGTTTTGATATTGAAGACATGAAAGCACTTCAATTGACTCAAGAACAAGCAAAACGTTTTTATGATGTTCATAAAAAGCGCCCGTTCTTTGGTGAATTGGTAGAGTTCATGACTTCAGGTCCAGTCGTCGTTATGGCGCTGAGCAAAGAAAACGCAGTACAAGAATGGCGTGATCTTATGGGTCCTACTGATTCAACACAAGCACCTGCGAATACAATTCGCGGTCAGTTTGGTACTGATGTTGGTGAAAATGCAACACACGGTTCTGATTCTATAGAAAATGCAAAGATCGAAATAGCACAGTTCTTCCCAGAACTTGCATAAATAATTGCATAGCAAAAGTAAGTCCGGAGACATAAAAATCTCCGGACTTTTTTATTATTTAAATTTGGTTACTGATCCAATAAGCCAGAATTATGTGCATTCCACAATAATGATAGCCCCGTGCCACTACCTACTCCAACTAGACTTGCAATTTGAACCCAAAATAAAATTCTATTACGTCGAGCTTCATTTCGTGCGATTTTAAGTGATTCTTCTTGAATTTCCATCTCTCTTGCTGCATATTTAGCACTAGCATCAGCACTTTCTTCTAAACCATCATAAGTTTCATTACGAAGCTGACCCACACTATCAACGACCACATCCAATCCTTCTTTCAATATCTCGAGAGACAATTCACTCACATCCCCCAATATACTTCTTTTCACTTCACCGGCAGCTCGCCTCTTTTTTAATCGCTGTGCATGGTCAAAAACTGCCGCTAATCCTAAATTATTCTCTGGTCGAAGTTCATCTAAAAGTCCTCTTCGACCACCACGAATTTTTTGTTGTCTAATAGCTGCAGGAATTTTATCATCATTTTCAAAATTAACAGTATCAGGCAATTTTTCTAAGCTAGAACCTTCACCACCATTATGTATTACAACCTCATTCAATTCAATTACTCCGCGATTTCCACTATTACCACTTTGTATATCAGTTACCCGTTGTCCATTATCTTCAGAAAATTGTCTCTTAAGCCAATCCATAGAATGTATTTGAAATGTTATACATAAAAAAACTAGAAATGAAAATTTCTTCATAGCACCCCCTTTAGGTTATAAATTATCTCATTGTATCTAACAGAGCAATTTCAATTCAAGCCTTTATGTTGCATTTCTATAAACTTACACAAGCTATAGCAGGCTTGAAGATCACAACTTAACCTTCACCATTAAGTTAGATTTGCCAACTTGCTTTGCTTTGTAAATCAATTAGACTCAAAGAAATACGTTTATAGAAGAAAGAAATCAATGCAATTTAGCTATCGTGCAGCTCGTTTACCAAAAAATCCCGATCTGTCCCAGAAAATCAATGCTGCAACAGAACGCCTTCATGATAAACTTTCGACCTTTAATTTCGCAACCATCGACATCTCCGATTATAATAAAAATTACTTATTCCAAGACCATTTGAGTAACCTGACTAGAACACTACAAAAATATTCCTACATCCTTTCTTGGGCTTTGGCATCAACCAAGCGACCATTAAAAGACATCGCCTTTATGGAATATGGGGGCGGAATTGGAATTCTCTCTCTCCTTGCTAAAGAAGTTGGAATAGGAACAGTACTATACAATGATATCTATCCGGTTTCCTGCCAAGATGCACAAGAAATTGGCAAAGCATTAGGCTGTGAAGCACAGGCATATATCCCAGGCGATATCGATGAGGTAATTGAATTTATACAAAAAGAGAAACTATCCTGTGATGCGGTAGCATCCTATGATGTTATTGAGCATGTTTATGATATAGAACTATTTTTGAACAAACTTAAACAACTATCAACTGGCAATCTTTCTATTTTCATGTCCTCAGGTGCCAATGGCTGCAATCCAAGAATCAAAAAAGCTTTAACCAAATTACATCATCAACATGAATACGAAGATAGACTTAACCTTTGGGGTCACAAAAAACGTGATTGCCTTCAAAGCTTTTTCAATGAACGCAAGCTAATGATCCAACAATACCGACCTCAATATACTGAAAATTTGGTATATACATTGGCCAAAGCGACGAGAGGCATGATGAAACAAGATATTCATGCATGTATTAATAAATATGAACAAACCAAAATACTTCCTGCAATACCAATGGGCAGCGACACCTGTGATCCTCATACTGGTAACTGGTCGGAACATCTCATGGACCCCTATAGACTCATAGAAATTTTGAAAGAAAATGGATTTGAGGCCACTGTTATTCCTGGATACTATGGCTATAACCATAGCAATCTTAAAAACAAATTGAGTTCCGCACTCAATGGCTCAATCTCCCTGATTCCAGGATTAGGCCTTAAAATAGCCCCTTTTTACTCTCTATCAGGTACAATTACCAAAAAGTAACTCAAAAAGATTATCCAATATGCTCTCCCACAGATAAAAAGCCCCTATTTAAAAGGATTTTCCATAAAAACTATTGCTATTTGAAACAAACTTTTGATATTCTTGGGATTGTGAAGATGAGACATACACTAACCCCCTTTAAAAATAGGAGAATCATTATGAAGGGTAAATTAGTAACTTTATTTGTTTTGTTGGGTAGCATCGGATTACTTCAAGCTGATTGCAGATCATGTAATACATGCTGTGGTGGCAAAAAAGTTAAAGCTGAAATGACACAAGAAAGATCATGTAGTACATGTGATACATGTTGTCCTTTCGGCGGTTGTTGTGGTAAATAACCCCATCAACTAATAATTTAATTTTAAATTCGCCTTGGCCCTTTTTTGGACCAAGGCGAATTTAAATATATTAAAGGAAATCATTATGAAAAATAAATTAGTAACTTTATTTGTTTTGTTGGCTAGTATTGGATTACTTCAGGCCGATTGTAAAAATTGCAATACATGTTGTAACAGCAAACCGAAAAAGGTACAAGAAGTTAAGGTAGTAGAAAAGAAAGTGCAGCCTTGGTTGTTATGGTTATAAACAACATCCTTTTAAATTTTCTTTGGTCTTTTATTAAAGTTTGACGTTTTTTATTCTAAAAAATATCAATTAAAAAATACTTTCTGAATACTATTAGATATCTTTAACAATACACAACTTTATATTTTTTTAAATAAATAAAATTTTTCAATCTGTTGACGAATGTCCTTGCAGTGTTACTATAAAACAAATCATTATTCAATATCAAAAAAGGACATTCAATGATGCTTAAAAAATTATTATTTGCTCTGTTATTTGTTAATATTACCTATCCAACAATGCAAAAAACAGCTCTTGTTTGTGGTGCTGGTGGATTCATTGGTGGACATTTAGTCAAGCGCTTAAAAGAAGAAGGGTATTGGGTTCGAGGCGTTGACATAAAAGCATGTGAGTTTTGCACTACAGCTGCTGATGATTTTATGATTGGTGATTTACGAGATCCTCAAGTTTGTAAAAAAGTATGTTATCTACCAAACAATCAATCCTTTGATGAAATGTATCAATTAGCAGCCGACATGGGTGGTATGGGATATATATCACAACATGATGCCGCAATTATGCACAACAGCGCACTCATTAACATCAACATGATAGAACAAGCTCGATATACAGGTATTGGTAAGGTGTTTTATTCTTCATCTGCATGTATTTATCCAGAACATAATCAATTGGATCCAAACAATCCAAATTGTGTAGAAAATTCTGCTTATCCTGCTGCACCTGACACAGAATATGGATGGGAAAAATTATTTAGCGAAAGACTTTACAAATCGTATGCACGCGATTATGGAATGGATATTCGTATCGCACGTTTTCATAATATTTTTGGTCCAGAAGGAACATGGTGTGGTGGAAGAGAAAAAGCACCGGCTGCTCTTTCAAGAAAAGTTGCTGAAGCTCCTAATGGAGGAACTATAGAAATTTGGGGCAAAGGTGATCAAACACGATCATTCTTATATATAGATGAATGCATTGAAGGCATTCGTCGTTTGATGAATTCAGATGTCACTACCGTTCTTAACATCGGCTCTGATGAAATGATAACAATTAATGATCTCGCTAAAATGGTTATTGAAATTTCAGGTAAAAATCTATCCATCAAAAATGTTCCTGGCCCAGAAGGAGTACGTGGACGTAATTCAGATAACAACCTTATAAAACAAAAATTAAACTGGGCACCAAGTCAAGCATTGCGCATCGGTATGAATAAAACATTTGCATGGGTAAAAAATCAGGTTGAAACTTCTTCAGCTCCTGCTTTGGCCTACACTCATTAGATTATTCATCTGTAGCTTTTTTAGTTTCATCATGCTTATCTTCTTTACCTAGCTTTATAGCAATACGATCAAGAACACCATTGATAAATTTATAGGCATCTTTTTCAGTAAAGCACTTAGCAAGCTCTACGGCTTCATTGATTGCAATGCTGGTTCGAACATTATCATGGATTATCTCCCATAACCCCATACGAAGTATTATGCGAGTACAAGCACCAAGACGTTCTAAGCGCCATTTTTCTAAGAATGGTGTCAATTGAATATCAAGGTCTTTTCGTTCATTTATAATACTTTGGGTTACTTCAGCAATCTCACCGTACGGTTCAATCTCTTGATCAAATCCACGATTGAAATCATCAATCAATGCTTCCAAAGAAATATCATAATCAAACTCTTCCATCGCATAAAGCAAATGAAAAATTAATGACCGTACCTGACGACGAGAATGTTCTCCATCAATTTTTTTAATCTGAATCAGTTCTAGATCAACATCTATCGTACCATTCTCATCCATGACAATTTCCCCACTTATTCTTTAACGCGTTCTAGATATTTTGAATCACGAGTATCAACTTTAATTTTATCACCTGCGTTAACAAACAAAGGCACTTGCAATACTAATCCAGTTTCCAATGTTGCAGGCTTAGTTGCTCGTCCTTGTGCTGTATCACCACGAATCCCCGGAACTGTTTCAGTAACTTCTAGCTCCATGAACAATGGCGCACTGACTTCAATTGGATTTCCTTCAAAAGCAAGTATTTTGTAAACTGTCTCTTCTTTGAGAAAATCTTTAACATCTTCAAGCTGATCGGCGCTCAAGCAAATTTGTTCATAGCTGTCTTGATCCATGAAATGATAACCTTCAGGATCAGCATAAAGAAATTGTACATTTTGATATTGAATATCAGGCTGACTGAACTTTTCTTCAGTTCTAAATGTTTCTTCGTAGATTGCTCCTGATATCATATTTCTCATTTTTGTTCTAACAAAAGCACCACCCTTACCTGGCTTAACATGTTGGAAATCTACCACCATGTGTGGGTCACCGTTATAGATAAACTTGGTACCCTTCCTGAATTCAGAAGCTGTAATCACAAATGATCCTTTAATTTATGCTATAGGCTGCTTGAACAAGCAACCCAAATGCGACTATATTCCATCCTCATTTTCTCCTATTTTTGGCAAATTGTCAAAGCATGATACACTGAAAATCAAAAACTGAAAGAAAAAACTGTGAGCGCACTCAAACAAGCTGATCCTAGCGTTAGCACCTTAATCGATCAGGAACAAGAACGGCTAGAAAAAACCATCAACCTTATCGCTTCCGAAAACTACTGCCCCCTCGCTGTTCGCCAGGCCGTCGGCTCAATCATGACCAATAAATACGCTGAAGGCTATCCAGGCAAACGCTATTATGCAGGTTGCCAATTTGTTGATGATGTAGAAAATCTTGCTCGAGATCGCTGTAAAGCACTTTTTAAAGCCGAGCATGCCAATGTTCAATCACACTCTGGGTCTCAGGCCAATGCAGCCGTTTACTTTGCTGCTCTTGAACCAGGCGATACTGTTGTGGCCATGAGTCTAAAAAGTGGTGGTCACCTCACTCATGGGCATCCAATTAACTTTTCAGGAACTTTTTACAACATGGTTCACTACGAGGTTGACCCGGATACTCAAGAAATTGACTATGACGCCGTACAAGCCTTAGTAACTGAACAAGAGCCAAAGCTCATCATTGCCGGTGCTTCTGCATATTCACGCTCCATTAACTTTGCTGAATTTAGAAAGATCGCAGATTCTGTTGGCGCATTACTTATGGTTGACATGGCACACATCGCTGGCCTTGTAGCAACCGGCCTTCATGCAAGCCCAGTGCCATATGCTGATTTTGTTACAAGTACTACTCATAAGACTTTACGCGGTCCACGTGGTGGCTTTATATTATGCAAAAAAGATTGGGCTGCAAAAATAGATAAGGCGGTCATGCCAGGACTTCAAGGCGGCCCATTCATGAATGTTATTGCTGGTAAGGCTGTTACATTTCATTTAGCCATGCAATCAGAGTTTGTCGAATATCAAAAGCAAATTATTCGCAATACCCAAGCACTAGCAGATCAGTTCATCAATCTTGGGTATAAGCTTGTAGCTAACCAAACTGAAAATCATTTATTCATGCTCGATCTTCGATCCAAAAATATTACCGGTAAAGACGCTGAAGAAACATTAGCTTCCATTGATATCTATGTTAACCGCAATACCATTCCATTCGATCCACAATCACCGTTCGTAACCAGTGGTATTCGACTCGGGACACCAATGCTAACGTCTCGACATATGAAAAAAGACGAAATGATATTGATTGCAAGCTGGATAGATCAAGCGCTTATGCATCGTGAAGACAAAAATGTTTTAACTGAGTTTAAAACTAAAGTTAATCAACTGTGTAGTCAGTTTCCATTTGATTAGTACTTAGTGAAATTTTGTATCAAATGTTGATAATTCTTTCTGGTATATAAAAACTGGGCAATCTATAACTATTTTTTTAAGCTCTGGGTCTTTATATATTTCTTGGTTAAAAAGCACATCATCACCATATCGATGTTCAGGCTTTTCTGACCAATGATGATAATCAAGGACACTTCGTTTCACAGCAATATTACCATTTTGAAGATGCATATATTTACCAAAAAATCGATTAAATCCTAATTGGTCATAATAATAAAAAAATAAAAAAGAAATTTTATCTTTTTTAAACCGTTTTTGTAATAAACTGTAAGCACGCTTACTCCGAATCCAATTATGCATAAGATGGTCACAGCCATATTTATCAAAAAAATAATGTATAATTTCTAAGCGTTGTGGATGAGGTATGTCATCGGCATCCTGCAATACAACAATACCATCATCAATATGGCTTGCAGCAATATTGCGATTTTCTCCTGGAAACTGAACTCTTTCTGAAGTAACAACCTTAAGGTCAAATGGCCATGACAATAGCCGAAGCATTGTACTTATAGCCTCTGAATCATTATTGGTTTCAGAAACAGAAATAACTACTTTATTCGGTATTAAAGTCTGAGCACTTAAAGCATCCAATAACCCCAGTAAACGTCTAGCATGTGAAGCATGACATGGTATAATTACCGACACTTGCAAACTAAAAAGAGTGCTTGATATTAAAAAGACACTTAAAAATAGTTTTTTCACTTATAATTATCCTTTTTCCAAACTATGCTAAACTTAATCGAATACAAATATATACCTAATAAATCCATGTACCCTATAAAATTGTATAAATTATTAACTTTACCTGTTATCAGAAACTTTATTACTTACTCATGTGGCGCCATAGTTCTTCGTGGGATAACGGCAATGAGCTCTCTTGTAACAGTTAACATCCTCACTGTATCTGAGTTCGGCCTTCTTTCCATTGTTAACAATTTTTGCGCCCTTTTCCCTTTGTTTCTCAATCTAGGATTACGACAAGTTTTTGGGCTTGAATACTTTCATCATGATTCCCCAAGTCGCAGAAAGCTCCTCCTCACAATAATTCAAACCTACCTGATTATTGCAATTCCAGTTTTTGCTCTCTTACTCTATTATCAATCTCAATTAAACGATTATATTTTTCTAGGCTCAGCATCTAGAACGATTGTTTTCGTTGCTCTCATCTATTGCTTCATGCAATTTTTCTCGGAATTATATCTACAGGTACTTCGTTATCAATGCAACGCTCGCAAGCTCACTATAATTCAATTATCAGCTGCCAGCATTACCATCGCCTCTACAGCAGTCTTGGTCTTTTATTACAACTTTAAAGTGCTGGGTGTTATTGCTAGCAACTTGCTTGGAGTATTGAGCATTGCATCTATGGCTTTATACTTTTATTACAAAGAAGTTGGATTTGATTCTACTTCATTCACCCTGCCACAACTTACCAAAGCTCGTTATCTTTTATGGCTTGGCTTACCCTTTATCCCAAATATTTTCTTTAGTTGGATTTTATCATTTGGAGATCGATGGGTACTTGCTCAAATGACCAACCTTCATACTGTAGGTATTTACACATTTGCAGACCTAGCAAGCCAGATATTTCAAATGACTGTTTTATTACCACTTAGTGGCTCATACGTTCCATACATGCTTAAACAGTATGCTGAAAAAAAAGAATCCTTCCAAAGCATCGAACGAAAAAATCTTACTATCATGTGGTATGCTATGGGCTTGATGACTATCGGTGTAATACTTGGCTCATTGTTTATTATACATGCTGGGCATTATTTACTCCCAAGCAGGGTGTTTATCAAGTATTCAGAATCGTTTCAATACATTTGGTTCATCCTGATGGGTAATGTATTATTTATGGGAACATACTTTAGTTCATGCTACTTAGTGTTTAAAAAGCGAACTTGGATGATTCTCACTACTAACATTATGGCAGCAGTAAGTAACATTGGGCTCAATGTACTTCTTATCCCGACCTTCAATATTTATGGTTGTGTCTTTGCAACACTTATGGCTAACGCAATTTTTTTCATACTTACTTATGCCCTTCTTGTAAGAGAACATAAGCATTTGCAAACTTCTTGGAAGCATCGCTGGTATGCCAGCTTGCCAAATCTTATGTATGAATTCAAACGCTCCAGGTTAAAAAAACCTAATGTTATACAACGAGAAAACTTCTTTACCATTGTCATTACCTCCTATAATAATTGTCAGTATTATCGAGCAAATTTAGATTCCGTGTTACAGCAATGTTATAAAAATTTCAATGTCATTTATATTGATGATTGCTCATCAGATAACACCGGGCGACTTGTCCAAAATTATATTGATCGTTTTGACGCAACACATAAAATTACCCTTCTCTGCAACACAAGTCGCAACAAAAAATTGGCTAACCTTTACTCAGCAATACATTCATGCCAAGACGACTCTATCATTGTTGAACTTGATGGCGATGATTATCTTATTGATACACAGGTATTAACGAGACTCAATGATGAATATAATCGTTCAGGAGCATGGACTGTGTATGGTAACTATATCAATAATCCCCCAGAGCTTGCACAAAAACTCAAGCTTAAAACATGGTGTAAAAAAACTCCGCTGTGGGTAATCAAGCACAAAGCTTTTCGAGAACGTGTTTGGCACTACTCAGGTTTGCGTACGTATTATGCATGGTTATTTAAGCAAATTCGTAAAGAAGATTTACTGATTGATGGAAATTTCATTCCAGTATTTCACGATGCAGCAACTTATTACCCTATCCTTGAAATGGCTGATGAAAACATCTCATGGATCAAAAAACCATTACTCATGCGTAATATCGATTCACCATTAAATGACTTCAAAAATATTGATACACTCATAGAAAAACAGGTCCATAAAAAGGTGTTACAAACACCCTCTTATAAATCGGTACAATCATGAGAATATTATTATTACTTCTCCTTTCTACAAGCTTTATTTTTCCGCAAAAAAAACTACGGTTTTTATACGATCTTGCGCAAGACTACGGAGATTTTTTTCAACAAGATGAACATGATAAAGGCTTTTGGAAAAAATTCCGTATAGCTTTAGAAAAGAAGGGTTATAGTGCTACCGCTGCCAAATATTCATTACAATCATTACGAGATTCCCATGATGCTGATTGCGTCATTTTTTTTAATCTTCCTATTTCATTAACAATAGGAAAGCTCCGATCATTACATAAGGCAAAGACGGCCGTTTTTTTGTTCGAGCCACCAGCAACCAGCCCTCATCAATATCAACAAGAGCGTTGGAATCTTTTTGATAAGGTATTTACATGGCATGATGATCG
Organism: candidate division TM6 bacterium RIFCSPHIGHO2_12_FULL_36_22; assembly: GCA_001771315.1. Taxonomy (GTDB): domain Bacteria; phylum Babelota; class Babeliae; order Babelales; family UBA12409; genus 2-12-FULL-36-22. Next base: position 15,668 of record METK01000017.1, on the reverse strand, counting down.
CATCGATAATAAAAAATCATTCAAGTTCCATTGGATGCAATACAATTTTGATCAAACTAAGCCTTTTATTTGCACATCAAACAAGCCATTCTCTCAGAAAAAACTATCTACTATGATCAACAGCAATCGTCATTCAAATCATCCACAAGCACTCTTTAATAAACGTTTAGAATTGATCGATTTTTTTGATTCTCTCAATACGAATGACTTTGATCTCTATGGTCGAACATGTGCGGGCAATAAACGTAAAAATTATAAAGGGCCCGTCGATTGTAAGTATGCATGCATGTGTGACTATAGATTTTATTGGTGTATTGAAAACATGGATGGTCCGGCTGGGCATATCACGGAAAAGATCTTTGATTGTTTCTTTGGTAATTGTATACCTATCTACCTTGGTGCACCAAATGTAGAATTATATATTCCAAGCAATTGCTTTATTAACATGCGTAAGTTTACAAGCTTCAAAGAATTATATGATCATATCAAGTCGATGCCCGAAGAAACACATACCCAGTATCTTCGCAATATAGAAGCATTTCTTGCAAGTAAACAAGCATGGCCATACACTCAAGAAGCTATGATTGAAAGGTATCTATCATGTCTTTCATAAAAGCCTGGTTCAAAAAATTTTTTGCTCCTATAACAGAAAAGCCGCTCGTTGTTGTTGTTCCTTCATACAATAATGCTCTCTGGTATAAAAAAAATCTCGATTCTATATTCGATCAAAACTACTCCAACTATAGAATCATTTATCTTGATGATGCTTCACCTGACAAAACAGCGCAGCTTGTTGAAGAGTACATCAAAGAAAAGGGACAAGAATATAGAACCATTCTCATTAAAAATGAACAGCGACTGGGCGCTACAGCCAATCGATATGCAGGCTCTCACTTATGCAAGGACAATGAAATTGTCCTTATATTAGATGGTGATGATTGGTTCGCGCACAACAACGTACTCAAAAAAATTAATATGGTATATTCCAAAAAAGATATTTGGGTAACATATGGTCAATATCGTCGATATCCTAGCAATGAAAAAGGGCATTGCAAACGATTGCCACAATCATTCAATTTCCGTGTTTCAACCTGTTACTATACCAGTGCATTACGCACCTATTACGCATGGCTGTTTAAAAAAATTGATAAACAAGATCTCATGCATAATGGTAAATTCTACCAAATAGCTGGCGATGTAGCAGAGATGCTACCCATGGTGGAAATGGCGCGAGGACATATTGCATTCATTAGTGAAGTTCTTTATATCTACAACAACCAAACACCATTGAATGATTTTAAAAAGGATTATCAAGCACAATTAGCTACGTGTGCAAATATACGAGATAAGCTTGCTTATCAACAACTTGATAAATAGATTGAGAATAACTACGCTCAAATTAAAACAAATCAAAGGAGTTTTAATGATAAAAAAATATCTCTTCGTACTTTTATGGTTCACTAATATTCTATATTCAATACCACAATATTATTGTACAGCAAGTGACTCTCAGTATTATGATTGCTTACTTAATCTCATTGGCAGCCTTCATAAGACTAACTTTGATAATATCAAAGAGATTGCTGTATATGATTTGGGCTTAGACTCTGGACAACGTAGTCGATTGCAACGTATGGAAAAAGTAAAACTTTATGCCGTTGAAAAAGTGCATCCTGATATTTTAAAACCAATCAAAACTACTTTGAATGGTAAAAAGGTACCCGGATCATATGCATGGAAACCGATTATTATCAAGCAGGCTCTTGATATGTTCCCATATATTCTTTACTTAGATGCTGGCTTAACAGTCCTTAAACCGCTCGATGATATTTTTGAATATATCCAAAAAAATGGATATTTTCTTCTCAATCCTGGTCCTGAACATACCATTGCCGATCGATCAACAAAGCGTGTCCGTAAAGAAGTTATCAAAAAACAATATCGTCAATATGCTTCGATGCTCTTGAATCCGGACACACCCTTAGTAACGGCCGGACTACAAGGTCTATCGCATAAAGTATATAATGAATATGTTTTGCCTGCTTATGAATTTGCTAAAGAAGTAAGTTTATTTGTTGATGACGATACCTGTCCAAAAGGACCAGGAGAGTCAAGGCATGACCAACCACTTTTTGCTATTCTTGCTCATATCAATGGTTATCAACTTTTTACAGAAAGAGGATACTTTGTTTTAAATTTTGGTGATACAAAAAAATTACTTCATATTCATCATCTGGAAAATCAAATCAACCAAGACACAGTAATATATGTATCTCGAAAAAAAGGTTTATCTTATAAAGGTTGCGGCCATAAAAATTTTATACGTTACAATAAATAGTTATTCTATATCAAGTGCCTTGCAAACTGTTTCAACAAAATATTCACTTGAAAATTTATGGGCTTTCTCTGAAGCAAAGAATGCTTGAATTGCATCAAGATACTTTTGATGTTCTTCTTCAGACATATTTTTGACAAAATCATAAAGCTCGTCATAACTTGAAAACTTACGCATATCAATAAAACATTCCGTTGGAACATAATCAGTAACGTTTGGGCAGCCAAGATAAATTGGAACACAACCAGCTTCCAAACAATCAAAGATCTTTTCTGTCAAATAGCCCGCATCGCTAGTATTATCATAACAAATAGAAAATTTGAAATTGATAAGTATATCCGATTTACACTTAACCCCTCCACCATAACAACGCCATATATTCTTGTCCCAACCTTGACCATAAAAAGTAAAATCGTTTGGATGCCTGTTGCAGAAAAATTTAACCGCCTTTATACGTTCTGGATATAATGAACCTTTATGATGCGAGCTCTTATTGGAATTAATCATAGTACATAGCTTTTTTTCTTGAAATGACTTTTGTTCTCGCATAGTTAGTATTGGCTGTGGATAATGAAGTTTTTTACAATTACTAACCTTTTCAACATCCTCATCATACATGGTTAACACGGTAGTATAATAAGGATAGGAAGCTTTATTATAGCTGTGTGGCTCAATAGTTCTTGGCTCAAATAGCATGGCAATTACTTTTTTACCACTATTTCTATAATGCATAAAAGTATTGAGATGGGCGTGAAGTATACCACATGTTATAAGTGCCTCCCCATCAGAAATATTCTGTCCCATTTTAACAGTTTGTATATGATAACCCTTTTTTGCCAAAGCATTCTTCAAATCAACCCAAACTTTATTAACATCATCACGATTAAGCCAATCATTCGAAAGCGTAAATAATCGATCATTTTCATAGCCCCCAGGTGGCACAATGTAAATTTTTTTACGTACCCCAGTCGTATTAATAGCTGAAAATAATACTAAACTTAAAAATAACGTTGATATTATAATTTTCTTCATTTTACTCCACAATTAAAAAATTTATTTTTATTTTATCGTAAGACATATTCTATGCATATTATCATTTTCTAAGCAAAAATCTTGCCACTTCTTTTTAAAGTCTAACAGATTAGCACATGATCGATCTTCTATAAATGAAGTAATTTGATCCTTCAAATATACCATGCCATTTATAGGAGAACACTGCTTAAAGCGTGTCGCCTTTTTCCCAATTTGCCAAGCACATAAATTATCTCCTAATTGTTCTAAGTTAGAATTTGTCTGTTGAAAATTTATTAAATCAAAACCAAATGCTTGTGTTTCATTTAAAGCCTGATGAACTTTTAATAAATCAATATTTTTAATATGAGCGACCTTGTGATAATCGATAAAAGCAATATATTTACTCGTAATGTGACCAAAAATTGATATGAGATCTTCTCTCTTTTTAATATCAAAACTTTGTCCATCGAGAGTCAGTACTTTATATCTATCCTTTACATTAGAAATAAGTATAAGATTTCCAATCGATAAAAGATGCTCCTGTAACGTTATTTTTACCTGTTGAATATTAGATTTAAAACGATTTTCATTTACAAATACGATACAATCAATGGGCTCAACTTCACGAGATAAAGATTTTGGCTCATTCAATCGAAAATAAGGTTGCTTCATTCTAAAGTAATGATCTATAGTCCATTGAGAATTTGCACGATTAATTTTATCATCATTGAGCTCGGTTGCACGATTATATATATAGATAGTATCTTGAATATATAGAATTTTTTGACCAGACATCTCCATCATAGGCAATATTTTGGCTATATCACTCGCTACAGGAATAAAGCTCCCATTCCAAATAAAATCTTCCAATTTTATTTGGCGATATAACCATGCATAAAAAGTACGCTGTTGACTCCCTGCAGCGGGTGAAGCTTTACGAAATGAATTTGCATCAATGACTGCTTGCGGCACTGTATCATTCCAACATTTTCTACCAGAAGGATATTCCTTGAAACCTCCATAGGTCAACCAAATATCTTTTTGCTGATAAAGCTCATTAAGATAAGAAAAAACACCATCATGAGGATACCAATCATCACCATCTAAAATAACAATAATGCTATCATCAGGAATAAGAACACCCGTATCTCGTTCATGAATGGTCAACCACAAATTCGCTGCCTTTCCTCGCCTATTTTCATTACGTATTATAGAAATTTTGTCCTGCATACCTAAGTCATGAACCAACTTGCATGCCTTACTATATGTTTTGTCTTTAGAACAATCGTCACGATAAATAACATAATAATTGGAATATTTTTGCATAAAAACAGAACGAAGATTTTTTTCAAGCCACTTTTCATTATTGTAGCTAGGAACAATAATAGTTAAATGCTTTTCATCAAAATTATATGTTACTATAGAAAAAACAGATAAGATTCCAAAAACAGCGAGTCTAATTTTTCTATACATCAAAATATTCCCTCTTCAATCATAGAAAGTGATAAAAAATTTTCACCCGTAATTAACGTCTTTGTTCAAATACAATGTTTTATAAAAATTTAATTTTTTATCTTCCTCTACAATATAAACTTAATATTTTGGAGTATAGTATTGATCAAATAATAAATAAAGGTGTTTTTATTAACAACAAAAAAGCTTACGCTTAAAGCTTGAATTAAAAAAATATTCGATAACATCTAGTTGAAATAAAAAAATTTTCTTACATCCACAGTACCATTAACAACCGTAATCTTTGTATCATATATTATTACTTAATTTAAGTACATTATTTGCTTCAAACCCACAAAATAATTCCTCTAAGTAGATAGCCATTTAGCTTCAGAATCAATTTTTATAAAAAAGAGTTAATTATACACGCAAGCTATTTTTAAGTTCCATGATACATTTAGATCATTTTTTTACTTTTCTAACTGTATCATTGTTGCAAACAAATAACCTCCGTTAAACTTCATATAAGGTGAGTATAGGCTACTTTTTGATAAATGATCTAAATCAAAAATGTAAAGAGTTTATAATATATTATCTATTCACATTGCTTATTTATAATAATTAATAAGCATCTTATTTTTGATAGGGGAAAATGAAAAAGAAATTTTTTATTATTATCTTTGCATTATTATTTGTAAGTTCAAACATTCTGGGAGCAAAAATAACACGTATCATTCTTGCTTCCGATAACAATCCAAACTATTTAGAGTTTTGGCCCATAGTATCCAAAGTATGGAGCAAACTAATGGATGCACGACCAACATTAGCATTTATTGGACCGGCTGATACAGAAATTGATCAAACCTATGGCGATATTATCTATATTAGGCCCATTGAAGGTCTTAGTACTGCATATCAGGCACAAACCATACGTCTGTTACTTCCCTGTTTATTTCAAGATGATTTTTGCCTAATATCTGATTTGGATATGATACCGCTTCAAGCTGATTATTTTAACAAATCGATCGCCCATTTATCTCAGAAGAAATTTGTTGTATACCGCAATGCAGCCTATGGAATTCGGGCTACTCAATATCCTATGTGCTACAATGCCGCTTTGGGAAAAACATTTTATGATATCTTCAAAGTAAATACGATAGAACAAATGCAACAACTCATGATAGAATGGCATGATACCGGACATGGGTGGTTCACCGATGAAAAGATGCTTTATAAATATCTTAATGAGTGGCCCCTATTTGGTCGTGATTGTGTTCTTTTGGGTCACACCGTTCTACCTAGAATTGATCGTTCAACCAATATGGCCTTTAGCATCAAAGGACTACGGTCCCATAGATATGTAGACATCCACAGCCCACGACCATATACCAAATATAAATATCTTATCGATAAAATACTCACTCTGGCAGGACTTGTATAAAAACATAGCAATATCTCTAATGGATCCATATCAATATTTGTTCAAATCTTTTCTTTAAAAATGATATTTTTTAAAAACCCTCCTTGATATAGATCTCCTCTTGAATGGTAAATCGTTGTATGATCGCCTATAAGAGATTTATCCCAATGATAATGCATCTTAATCCCATTATCTAACGTCAGCCATCCCTGAGGATACAATTCAAGTTTTTGCGCTTGCGCAAATATAGTGTAAAGGGTTTGATCATGGCGTCCAGCTCCCCATCCCAAGATGGCACTTTTATCATCTTCATAGAGCTGCATATCATATGTAGTTTCATACATAGGAAGTACATATGAATCGTATACTTTATGGGAAAGCCCTTGAATAGCCGCGGAAAGCATTGGAGTTTGAAAATCAAGCAAGTATTCTTTTTGATCTATAAAATGTTTATCAATAACCTTTTCTATCACAGGCTTAGTTACCCGATCTCCAACGTTATGTGGCCTACCGGGAGCCGCATAACCACAATGTAATAAAAAATATCCCTTGGAGACTATGGATTCAAATAAATCATCAAGAGGCTTTAAAATTGTTACTCCTGCATCAAGATATAAAATATAAGGAAACATATCTAAAGCCTGTTTTATAGCTACTGGCTTCCAAGCATAATAACCTCGCACTTTTTTACCATAAGGATTCGTTTCAAAATATTTCAAAAGATCTGGATGCGTCATTTCAACTTCATATACCTGAACCTTGGACATTTTTTTTAACTTATTGAGCTGTTTGGTTGTCATACCCAAATTAAATACGGCAATCTCTTCAAGGTGCTTCCAATCAAACTTATGAATACTACCAATCAAATTTAATAAACAAGGATAGTAACGCTCATCTGAAGCGGTACAAAAATAATGTGGAAGTGCATTATCTTCCATTCGTATTATGGTTTGACTGGTGGAACTATTAGAAATACCCCCAAATAAACCAATAATAAGTAAAATTTTCTTTATCATTCTTCTCTCCCTAGCTAATAAAAATTTTTCGCATCCGAATTAATATTTTAAACTCAGCTTTTTTCACTTTATAGAAAAATTAGCTTAAATAAAGATAAACAAAATAATCTTATATAAACAATCTAACTTAATTCTAAGTCACTAAACAAAAGTTTTTATAAATACAATCGACTGTTCATATGCAGCAATATAAAAAGATTATCACTAAAAATGCAATAAGGTTTTTACCTATTAAAAAAAAATCAATTATGACTCAATAAATAAATCTTAGGATGCTGCTTCTTTCATTTTTTTCTCACAAAAAAGAAGATATCTTTTTTGTTTTTTTGTAAGACCCTCCAAACCAAATGCTTTCGCTAGTCGAGCTGCAAATATCTTTGCATCATTTGAATAAGGATGAAGATTTCTCATATAAAGGTCATCCGGCCCCCCCCAAGTCAAACCAGGACTTTTGTGCTTCAATAATTCAATATTTAAAATTAATTCTTTTTCAAGCAGCCTTGAAACCACTGAAAGCTCAAAATCTGGAAAAAATGACTCGTACGCAGGACTATAGATATAAGAATATCTGTCAAAAAATCGTCTTCCTATAATTGGATAAGTGTTTAAAACACATGGCCCCTTAGATGAACCATCTGCAAAATTAAGAACCCCATCTAAATCAGGAAAATTTTTCTGCATCGCTTCTACTATAATTTCATCATAATTTTGCGTGTTTGGCCACATGTCATCACTTGCGATTAATACAATATCAAAAGAGGGTGCATACTCCATATCTCTATTACAAGCATGAATCTTGCAGGTACTATTTCCATAAATTACTTTTAAATTTTCGTAACTTTCAAATCTTTTTTTTATTTTTTCATTATTCATAGAAGCATCATTGCTATCGCAAGTAATCAAAAAATAGTATGTATGTTTACCTGAAAGAAGTTTGTAATATTGATCCAGATACTGAAAAAATTTCTCGCTACGTTCTCTTGTAGGAAATTTAATTAACAATTCAACTTTGTTTTGTTCACCAAAAACTACCCCAACACAAAATAAAAAAAAAATCAATATATATGACTTGTTCATCACTCAATTCCTTTCATTACTACTCCAGTTTTAGATGTGAACATCTGAATAATTTTTTCTACTCTTTCATTGAATTTTTATTTCTATAGATAAAGTCAGCTCCTATAGTTTTAATTAAAACAAAATTTTTCTTCCTCAAAAACTTATTCATACCTTGATCTCCAAAATTTCTTTCGACAACAATAATATCGATATAATATTTATCAAAGTCTATAGAACGAATAATATCAAACTCATTTCCTTCTGTATCAATAGATAAAAAATCAATGAAACTAATATTATATTCTTCCATAAGATCGTTAAAAGTAACACAATTTACCTTTATTGTTTGTTTACTACCCCCATCAAGAGCAAGTTCTCTATCAATTCTTGCACTATGTCGAGGATCATACTTATTGCTTAAACCACTTAACTGTTCTGGTGCACCAACAATCATTAGAAAATCATCTTCTCCGTTTACATTGCTTACGCACGCTTCCACACAAACACAATTTCGATTAAGCTTCAAATCTGCAAATCGTTCTGGATGAGGCTCTATACATATACCAGTCCACCCTAAAAATTTTTCGAAATAATAAGAGTTGCTATAGCTAATACCATCATGCGCTCCTATTTCTATAAAAACCCCATTCTTTTTGTCATTAAAAATATTCTCATTAACATATTTATCTTGTCCGCACTGACTATAATAAGGAGCAAAGGGTTGCAAATATTTTTCTGAAGAAGAATAAATAGATGAAATCAAACATAAACAAATTAATAAACTAATTTTTTTCATTTTCTACTCCTAAAATAGAATTTATAGTATTTTTCTACCCGATCATATCAAACTTTACATATGACAGCAACTATCGCTCAATTGACAAAAAATCATTTGATAGTTAATGTATAAAAACTAACTAAAACAGTGAAAGAAAGTAATGTTTAACAAGCTATTTTGCGCCATTATCACCTCTTTATTATATCTATCTTTAAGCACATTTGCCTTAACAAAACCAAATAAAATTATTGGTCTTATGGCAGTTAGAAATGAATCCCAAATTATAGCGCAGGCCTTAAAGACTTTAGCATGCTATACTGATGGTATAATTGTGCTTGATGATGCATCAGATGATAATACTGTCGACATTTTAGAAACTATAGCTAAAGATTGCAATATTCTTGAAATTATTAAAAAGCCTGAGTGGTATAGAGATGAACCGGGTGATAAAAATAAACTCCTACGTGCTGGACGAAAAGCAGGAGGAACTCATTTTATTGTAATTGATGCTGATGAAATATTCACAAGTAATTGCCTAGACAATAGCTATCTAAGAAAACAAATTTTAACCCTCAACCCTGGTGACAAACTCCTTTGTTCTTGGATACAACTATGGCGATCTCCATATAAGTTCCGCTGTGATGATTCTGTATGGTCCAGACTCAAAGGAGATTTCATATTTTGCGACAATGTAAAATGCTCTTACTCTTCAAACTTCATCCATACATCACGATCACCAAATTTAGATTTGGAAGGAAAAGTACATACTTTGAAAGCCCCAAAACAGTACCATTATAACTGTAAAAAAGAATTTACAATTGGACTTATGCACTTCCAATTTGTAAATTGGGAAAATCTTCTCATCAAACAAGCATGGTATCGTTGCATAGAAAAAATTCGTAATCCCAAAGTAGATATCGGACACATCAATAAAATCTATGGTCAAAGCAAAGATGAAACAAATATTCGTTTAGTAGATTCTCCAAAGGAATGGTTTACAAATTATGATTTTTTCGATGCAAATATTTATGCATCAGTAAAAAGTTGGCAAAAAAAACAAATTTTATCTTGGTTTGAACAATACGGAAAAAATTATTTTAAATCTTTGGATATTTGGGATATTGATTGGTCAAAATAATAATTTTTTTAAGATGTATCACATAGTATGTCCAATAAAATACAAAAAAGTTATAAAACAAATGAGATTCTAAGAGAAACTTGCTTAGAAGTAGAGCAAAGATATGAAATACAATTTCTATAAATAGGAATAGATAAGGATCATGTACATTTCCTAATTCAGTCAGTTCCGACCAATTATCTAGAGAAACAAAAAATTACAATGACTTTTCACCACCACCATGACACGCAAGATCATCAATAGCAATCGTCAAATTTTGCACAGTGTTCCAACGTACAATTGAAGGTAAAAGTTCTTGTTTTGGTAAATTCATTTGTCTAAAATACTCCCCTAACATTGCAGAATATCCCATATCTGGATCACGAACTAATTCATCAAATGTTTGGGGCAAACCAAAGCCCATAAGACTTACAAAATCTTCCATAACAATTGTTTTTGAGTCATAAAATATTTCCATACGCTCACTACCACTATCCTTGCTACCCAGTGTAGTAAAGAGGATACTGCCAACTGAACCATTAGCAAAACTTATCTGGCAATTAAAATTATCAGTAGGGTATATATGATTAACACGCGGAGATAAAGCTTCAACAGAAATACTTACCGGCTTGGAATCAATAAGGTAGCACAATGTATCAATAATGTGTGATGCACGATCAATGATGTTACCTTCTTGACCACTATTATGCTGATCTGTTGCTCTGAGATTAACCCGATAATTGGCCATCAACGGCATCAAGGTCCGTTGCGTAAGTTGTTTTTTAATCTTCTGGATGAATGGTGCATACGTACGATTAAAACAAATGAAAAGTTTTGGTTCTGGGTTTTCTTCAAAAAATTTTTCAATCTGTTGAATGTCAGCAGATCGTCGAGCCAATGGGCGCGTTATAAACAGATTTTTTCTCTCTTTCAATATTAACATAATATTATCGAGAGAAATTCCCTTCAGTGAGCCAAAAAATAAAGCATCCCCTGTATCTAAACCCTGCAAAAGTTCAGCACCACCACTTAGTGCAATTGCACCACGATATTTTTGTGCGGTATTCATAGCATTAGAAACATCGCGATCCATAACTCGATCAATAATAACATCTTTAAATTGAGAAATTGTGGGAAGGATATGTGATTGCATTGACTCATTAACCCCATAAAAACTCATCTTAATTTTGTCATGCCGTGCCGGAATGAATGGACGTGATTCCAAATCTTTTTTGAGCAATTGAACTGGACATGCACCACTATACTTTTCATCTTTTTTATCATAATCCAATACAAATCCAATGCCATCACTTTGTTGCTTAATTACACTTGCCGTAAGCTTGCTAAGTTGAATTTCGTGCTTAAGAAGATGACTTAGGTCAAGCCTTTTATTGACTATTAGGTCCGCAAACAATTCTAGATTTCTATTTTCAGACCAACGAACAAAAGCATAAGGATAATCATATCCGTCATACTCATAAGCATGTTCATAACGACCCGGGCCATGAGAAAAAGAGTAAAGAATATTAATTTCTTTTTGATATGCAAGTTTTTGATTGAAGTGTGCTTTGCGATTACCCGCAACAATAATGTCTCCCTTTTGACGCGCCATATTTAAAGCAAGCTCATCAATATTTTCACAAAAACAATCCGGCGAAACTATAATATGATCCAAGCCTTGCGATGAAGTAAGAGACTTAACCATCTGAACAGCACCTTGATCACTCAAGTTATATGTATATTGAGCTCCAGATTTTTTTGCCAGTTCAAGACGAGAATTATCTGTATCAAATGCAATAACACGTGCCCCTGACAGCTTACATAGCTGAATCATTAACTGGCCAAGCGTTTCAAGACCTATGATACCAACATAATCACCAAGCTGGATTGTAGCTCGTCGAACAGACTGCATTGCCATTGCACCAATACCGGTTATACATGCTTCCTTAAGAAAATCTTCATTATCAATACGAACAGCAAGCTTTTCTGGAACACAAACAATGTCTGCATGATTAGCAAGACCGTCGCCAGTACATGCAACGTAATCACCAATACGAAATTTTGTAACTTTTTTACCTACTGCAACAACAACACCTGAACATGAATGTCCTATAGGCATGTACGTACGAACATTTTTGAGAATTGCTGTCGCAGAACTTGTATCTTGATGTGAAATCATATGAACAAGATGCCTAATTTTGTCTGGAATAGTTGCAGAATAAAATTCTTGATTTGCTTGCAACACATCCGCAAGGCCTTTGCCTGCACTCATAAATGAATAGGCAACGGATACTACAATAGAAAAATCATCGAGCAAGGGCTGGCATACATCTTTTATAGATATGGCACCTTTGTCTAAAAATACCTGTCTCATGGTCTGTTCTCCAAAAATAGAAGAATAATTTTCGAGCGTGCTTACTTATATTTAAACTTAGCGCTTTTTAAAGATCTATACAACTCCAAACTTACAATTCTTTTTCAACCGATCCATGAACATTTGACAAAAAATTAGATGAATCTTGTGTTACCTTAAACCACGAACCACAAAAATCTAACACCAATTTTGTTTGAAGAAGAACCATATGATTTTGAAGATTAAAACTCGTATGAGCAACTAAAAGTACTACAACATCTGCTTTTTCAATACCAATATTAAAGTTAACAATCTGTGACGGCGCAACATATTCATGCAACTGTATTGGCGCAACGTTCGGCTCTGCAACAAGTAAATCAATGGTATCTAATTGTGCTAATTGAGCAGCAATCTTAAGTGCTGGTGATTCACGTAAATCATCAACATTAGCTTTATAGGTCAATCCAGCAAGTAAAACTGTTGGCTTGCCATCAAAGTCCTGTAGTGCGCGACATATTTGACTAATAACTTGCTGCGTTCTCATGTTATTAACTTGTCGTGCCTGTGCTATCAATTGCGTCTGTTGTGGAAATGATTCTATAAGAAAGTAAGGATCAATCGCAATGCAATGCCCACCAACGCCACACGTCGGATTAAGAACATTAACTCGTGGATGCTTATTAGCCATGTGAATTACTTCGTATGGATTAAGCTTTGCCGCCTCAGCCATTGCAGCTACTTGGTGTGCAAACGCTATTTGAACATCACGTGAACTGTTTTCAATCAATTTTACCATCTCTGCAAGGCGGCTTGTTTTGAAGTAAATATTACCTTTTACAAAAGTACGATAGAACTGTGTAACCTGTGCAGATGATTCTTCATCATAACCACCAATGATTCGATCGTTGTGCTCAAGTTCATAAAAAATATTCCCTGGAAGTACACGCTCTGGGCAATGTGCAGCAAAAAAATCTTTACCAACTTCCCATGCAGGATTATGCTTTTTAACTCGCTGTACAATCTTTTCTGTTGTACCAACAGGAACCGTAGATTCAAGAATGATAGAATTTCCCGATTGCATGACTAACATGATAAAATCCAATGCTGACCAAACAAAACTTAGATCAACACCATGTTCAGAAGTTAATGGCGTAGGAACTGCAATAATATAATAATCTGCAGATTCAATTTCACTCGTTGCTCTAAAAGATTTGTTTTTGAGGACAAAGTCTAAGCGCCCAACAATCTCCGGCTCTTCAATAACAGGATCAAAGCTATTAATCCGTGCTACACGCTGCTCATCAATATCAAATCCAACAACTTCAAAACCTTTTTCAGCAGCTATGATTGCTGTTGGCAATCCTATGTACCCCAACCCGACAACACAAACTTTCTTCATCCAAAATCCCATTCTTTTCTATAATTTCAACAATCTTTTCTGCTGCATATCCATCACCATAGATGCTCGTTTTTCCCTGATGCTCTTTGCCTATAAACTTATCTAATGCAGCTCGTATAATTTTTTTATCAGTCCCTACCAAGTGTGCAATTCCAGCATGCACACCCTCCATACGCTCCGATTTTTCTCGAGCAACTAATACCGTCTTACCAAGACTAATTGCTTCTTCTTGGATACCACCCGAATCAGTTACAATTAAATCAGCCTTCAATAATAAGTAAATTAAATCTTGATACGGCAGCGGCTTACACATGTAAATATTACCAACCTTAGATAGTCCAACTTGCTCTATCGCATCTTTAACCGCAGGATTAGGATGATACGGATATATAAAACAACTTTCCGGATGTTCTAGCGCGTACTCTTTAACCACTTGTAAAACACGTTCAATACCACCGTTAAATGATTCCCGTCTATGCACAGTTAGTAATATCTTATTTTGTTGTTGTACTTCACATTGTTGAATCATATTCACAATTGCTGGTGATACATTCACGTGCTGTTGTAAAATTTTTTCTTGCATCATCTGTAATGCATCAACAATCGTGTTACCGGTACAAAAAATTGTATTCTCATTAACTCCATAGCGATGAAGTGCCTTAACCGCTAAATCGGTTGGTGCAAAGTTAAATTGCGCAAGAAGGCCAATTGCTTGACGATTAAACTCTTCAGGAAAGGGGGAATAAATATCATGTGTACGAAGACCTGCTTCAATATGGCCAACGGGAATTTTAAGATAGTAAGCAGCAAGAGCAGCAGCAAATGCACTTGTTGTATCACCTTGTACTAAAACCAATGCTGGATTTTCTTGTTCAAAAATGTGCTTAGTTTTTTCAAGAACCTGTTGTGTAACATAAAAAATATCCTGACCCGCTTTCATAATGCTCAAATTAAAATCTGGTATAATACCAAAAATATCAAATACTTCTTGAAGCAATGAACTATGCTGAAATGTTGCACAAATTTTGACTGGAATCTTTTTACGTATAAGCGCAAAATAAACTGGGGCCATTTTTATGGCTTCTGGACGAGTTCCAATAATAAGAATTATGGGCTTACGCATCTATCTACAAGGTTTCAAAAATGATCAATATATATAAAAAAAGTATATTAAAAGAAAGCATATAAAGATAGATCGATGCTACTCAATTTTTTTCTAAACAAACTTTATCATGCGCCAGCCTTGAAGCAAAAAGTAAATGATGGGTATGGTTTTGACAAAAAAAAGCGACTCCATCCACTTTCACAACGCCTGGTCCCCATATATGTTCGTGATTGTTTTCTAAAAAACACTCTTTTAATCCATTTTTTTTTCTTGCATTCTCATATTGCTGAAGTTCTTTTAGTAAGCTGGTTTTGCCCTCTTTTTGTGTTGGTGTATTGTCCATAGCCACTACATTAAAAATTATTAAACACGCTAATATACTTATATAAAAACGCCACACAATATTCTCCTCAACTATAAAAATTATCTTATTGGAATACCTAAGCTATTTTTATTGTTATTCTTATAGAATATACGGCACACTAAGCAAAAATAAATAAATATATAAATTTGATGAGCTGTTTTTGTCAACGACTCCCCCCTAAAGGAGGGAGCTTGCAGCTAAGGAATTAACTTGCTGCAATAGGCCCGTTGACTCGGGCCCAGATGTATAGCCATTG
>METK01000016.1:338-53921 GCA_001771315.1 candidate division TM6 bacterium RIFCSPHIGHO2_12_FULL_36_22 | reverse complement strand
AAATGGTTCGAAGGTTTGGAATGCTAAAATATTATATATACTTACTAATTTTTCTTGTGTCACTAAATGCAGATTGTGGATCTTTTTCCGAAGAGGTTCTACGACTATCTGTTGCACAGAAATATAAAATCAATCAAAATATTGAACAACTACAGATTAAGTTAAAATCTGAAAAAAATACCTCTCAAATAGCTAAACTTGAAAAATCTCTCGCTATGTATGAAAGTCGGCTGAAAAATCCAACTCAATATCTTAGACAATTACAACAACAGCGAGAATATCGTCAACGAGATGATGTCAAAAAAAGAAAACAAGAATATCGTCAACGAGATAATGTCAAAAAAAGAAAACAAGAATATATGCAAGAATATTATCAACGAGATGATACCAAAAAAAGAAACCGAGAATATCAACGAGAATATCTTCAACGAGATGATGTCAAAAAAAGAAAACGAGAATATCTACAAGAATATAGTCAACGAGATGATGTCAAAAAAAGAAAACAAGAATATATGCAAGAATATCGTCAACGAGATGATGTCAAATCTGAAAAAGAGTCGATTTTCTCTCCAAACATAGAAGAGAAAATCGACTCTTGGTTCTCTTTAGATAATTTTCAGTGAAAAAGCTTCGATTTTTCGAGGCTCTCTTGTGAACTACTAGCCCTCATATTGAGCAATATGCTAACCAAAGATAAGCCCCTTTATTAACTGGTTAACAAAAAAATAAACTGCTCAAAGATTTGGTAATACATCGTAGTCGCTTTCACTACGAATAGCATGACCACAATAGATCCTTCCCTCATGCCGTAGCGCACCAAAGCGGTCTGTATCAATGACATCTGTAAAAAGCGGTCTTACTTTCCGCGCCTTCCGATTGTAACTATAACAGTCAAGATGGCTCACAGAAAGAGATGAGAAGAATATCTCATCCTCATATATTCTTGGCAAGAATGCCATAAGCGATTCATAAAACCTTTCTGGTCCTTTACCAAATAGATAGTGTATCGGTATAATAAAGGAAAAAAGCTTTTCCTGCTTCCACTCACCCTCTTTATATACCCTATAATAGACTAACTCGAGATTATTAGCCTGAGTATCGATTGAAAATGGCGCCTGAATAAAAAATCCTTCACTATGGGACTTCATCTCAAGAAAGGCGATATTCTTGCGCCCCAAAGAAACTATTGTTGCAACATGTCCAGATATAGTATCGATACAACAAAGCGATACACCCTCAGTTACATCTTTACTGAGATAATATATTGTAACGGCAATATGTGAAGGATAAATAATATCAACGTTTGGAATATCCACCAAGACGCTCAGATCACTATCAAGGTTACTCATAAAAAGTTTGTAGCGATTATCCTGCTTAGCGCTAAAATAGCAATGCTCATCATCAATCCAATGCGCACGCGTAATATTATAAATTGGCTCATAAAAATCGAGCGAGTGCGGTGACTTTTTAATAAATGTTTTCATCTTAATGCGGCCACGATCAATAAAGCCAAACCCTTTTCCAGATGGTAATAAAGAAATTGAAGATGGATTATAAATAAACAACAATGCTTTATTGGAATCCTTGCTATCGGAATCAACTACCCATAACTGTAAACATTGTAGCGATTGCTGATCTAAATAAAAGATACGAGATTGCCCACCTTGTGTTACAGCAGCAACAGGATAACAACAACGCATTGAATCAAGAGGTCGCAATGAGAATGTTAAAAATAATAGAAAAAAAATAAGCTTTTTCATCAATCTCCTTATAGAAATTAATATACAAAAATTAGTATAAAAAAACCACCGCATTGATCGAAATCAATGCGATGGAAAAAAGGAGAGTAGTAATGAAGCCTAATTAAAAAATGATAGCCCAATTTGGGATCCATCATTGTTAGTATTAGTATGCCTTTTGGACTAAAAATGTCAAGCGGCAAACTTTAATATTACTTATTAATAGGATTTTTTAGCCCATTCATTTCTATTTGATAATTATTTTAAGAGCTCGATCAGTCGATCTAATCGGGTCATTGTTGCTTCAGGGGTATCTATATCTAAAGGGCATTCTCTTTTTAAAATTTTTATAAAAATTGAAATAAATATTGAAAAATTTACATAGAAATGATGCGGCAGGAACCCCGTAAAAAATGGCTCAAATTACTGTTATGGACAGGGCTTGTAAAGATGAGCTGACAATCAAGAGACTGCAGCAGTTTAATAAAAACTTCTAGCCGTTTTGAGTCAAAATCTGTCATAAAATCATCGAGTAAAAATATGCACGAGCCCTTAGTTTTTTTGAGGATTTTTATTTGCGCAATTTTAAATAACAGTGCGAGTAATTTTTGTTGTCCACGAGATGCATACGCCTTTGATTTTTTATGTTGAAACAGAATAACAAAATCGTCCAAATGTGCACCAAACAGTGAGCGGTACATACGATGCTCATCATCATATAGATCTGTATACTCCCCCAAAAACGAATCTAATGACGCATGTATTTTTTTCTTGGGATAATACTGTAATGCAATCGAATATTCACTACCAAAAAACTCTTCGCACAAGCCAGCCATTTCTTGCTCAAGCATAGCAAGATGCTCAACCCTCATCCTTTGTATATCAACCGTTTTATCCCACAGTTGTTCTGTCCAGAGTCGATACATATCCTGCGAACTCTTTTTTTGTAATAAGGCATTACGGTTATTGAGAATATTTCTGTATACCCGCAATTTAGAAAGGATCTCCGGTTCATGCAAAAATATAAATTGATCTATATAGGATCTTCTACCTTCAGGAGAACCTTTAATGAGATCTAAATCATCCTCAGATAACGTAATAACACGAAAATGATCGATGAGTTCTTTATAAGATCCTACAGCAGACTTATTGAGCTTAACTGATCGTTTTTTGTCATGAAAACCTACAGCAAGCTCGCTCTTGCTTTCATCACTTTCATAGAACTCTGCCTGAATAAAAAAGTTGTCTGTATCAAAGTTAACGAGCTCTCGCGGTAGATGTGTCCGAAAGGATCGTAGATAACATATATAATGTAGCGCCTCTAATACTGAGGTCTTACCACTTCCATTATCACCCTCAATCAGAATGACTGGCGCATCTAACACAAGTTCTTTTTGTTTAAAACAGCGAAAATTCTGCAGTTTTAGTTTTATTAATTGCACGTCTATTCGTTAGTTGGTGATACTGGCATCACAAGGTATGTAGTAAGATACTTTTCTTCTTTAGATTCAAAAATAATTGGTCGTGATGCATTCTGTAACCAAAATGTAACAGTTTCATCATTAAAAACCTGAATCCCATTCAATAAATATGGGGCATAAAAGCGCATATCAAGTTCACCAACTTTAGAATTTTTCAACTCAACTGATTCATCAAGCGCGCCAACTTCCTTGTTTTTGATCGAAATGTGAAGCTTAGTTTTCTTAAATGAAAATTGAGTTGCAATAAACTGCCCGGATAGCAACACGGTTGAACGTCTTAATGCTTTAGTTAATTCAGTCTTGCCAGTTTGTCCTTGCTCAAATCCTTCCTTCTCCATAATACCTGCATAATGTGGAAAGGAGTCTGCAAGTAATTTAGTAAAAAAGTTAAAGGATTCTCCTGAAAAGACTAACTGATTACCACAAAGACCAACAAAAATAGTTTTATCATCCGTATTTTCAATAATTTTTTTCAATTCAAAAATTGCTCTTCGTGGAAGAAGCCAAGATTTTGGTTCTGGTAAGGTATATTCAGAAGATTTAACTTGCACTAAACAATGGCCATCTGTTGCAGTCATCTTAAGGCCTTTTTCATCCATTTCTAAAAAAAGGCCGTTCAATGCTTGATTTGCATTGTTTTGCGGAATAAGAAATGCAACCTTTTCAAGCATGGTTAAAAGAAACTCAGCATCTAAATGCATCAAATTTTCAATACGCTCTGGAAATGGTGGAAACTCTTGAGCATTTTTAATGTTTAATGCCAAACGAGCGGAACCTGATTCAATACCAATATGATTATCTTTTAATACAAAATTAATGTCACCATCAAGCTCTTTAATAAGCTCAAAAACACGCTTACCTGAAAGCAAAAAGCTCTCACCTTCTAATGCGCTATTATCGAGAGGACAACTATATTGTAAACTAATTTCTAAGTCTGTACTTTTAAGAACTAGTTCTTTATGTCCTGCTTGAAAAAGAATGGATGAAGTTGTATCAAGCGTTGTTCTCTTTGCACAGATAGGTTGCATAAACGCCAAAATTGACGATAGTGCTTTTTGGTCAATTACAAAACTATTTTCCATAGACTTCTATACCTTTAAAATTCTTAAAAACTATTCAATATATTAGTATATATTCTTTTTTCTCTTTCACCATTTTTATCATAAAACAATCTTTGTTAAAAGAGAAAATTGGCATAAGGTTACTAATATACAAATTATTAATTAATAGATCATTCTATTCTTTGGTTTGTTTACTTTTACGCGAAAATGCAGCTTTTAATTTATCCATAAGTTTTGTAAATTTAGCTTTCTTTTTTTGTAATTGAGCAGTTTGAAATTCTTTAATAGCTTCAGGAATTTCTTTTATCAGTTGTCCACCAAGAATCGTTAACTCTTCTATGAGCTGGGCACGAACCTGTTTTATAATCTTTGCCGCAATTTCTTCCATCGCAGAATCTAGCGCTTTTACTTGTACAGCAACATCTGCTTTCACCTTTGCTACAACAGCATTCGCCTGCGCTTCCACTTTAGACGTTACAGCAGAAACCTGAGCCCCTAAGTCATTTTTAACTTTCGCAATTGCTACTTCAGTTTGAGCAACCAGTGCAGCATTAACAGTCTTTACCTGATTTACAACTTTGTCCGTGATCTGAGCTGTTATTTTATCAACCGCACTAGAAACTTGGTTCATACCAGTTTGTACTTGAGCTAAGTCTTTAGTGAATTTCGTCATATCAAGTTTTGTATCAAGATCAGTTTTTATGCTTGCAAGAATTGCTTTAATTTCTGCAATACCTGGAGGTAGTAAAGGTGCTGGTGGCGCCATAGTAACAGTAGTCGTAAATAAAAAAACAATCGCATACTTTTTCATCAGTTTCCTTTCAATATTAAACAACAAACTTCTTTTATTCTGTACCAAAATAACGATCACCAAAGTCGCCCAGTCCGGGCAAGATGAATTTATTGTGATTAAGCTTAGAGTCTTCTCCAACAACAGACATTTGTACATTTGGAAATTTTGAACGTACCTTTTCTAATCCTGGTTTTGAGCCAATAATTCCAACAAAAAATATTTGCTCTTGTTTAACATTCATACCAGTAAGAATATTCAATGCGCTAATAAGTGTACCACCAGTAGCAATCATTGGATCAAGAATTATAACCTGATCATCTGGACCAATAGCTGGAATGTTTTTATAATACAATTCTGCCTCTGCAGTTTCCTCATTACGCTTAATACCAAGAAATCCAACTGCCGCATCTGGATAAGTTTCACAAAAAACTGGAAGCATCGCCATTGCTGAACGAAGTATAGCAACAAGTACCAACTTACGATCAAACACTATGCCTTCTGCTGATTCAAGTGGTGTTTCTACCGTAACCGTTTTCGTTTTAAGAAAATTAGCAGATTCGTCTGCTAGTATTGTTGACAATCCTTTTGCTACCGCACGAAATTCTGCGCGTGTTGTACTTTTACGTCGAAGACGAGTCAGCAAAATTTTTTTTAAAGTATTATCCATTCTTTCACCTTAATTTTATGGCATAAAAAACTAAATACACTATACTTACTTTAAATATCCATTTCCTAGAACTCACGAAAGTTGGCCATGAAAAGGTTTTCATTTAGCATATTATTCATTTTCTGCATTACTCTTCTACCAATGTCACAAATTATTGATTCCAATAATCTTGAAGACGTTTTGAAATATGCAACAAAAAATACTGTTGTTCTTTTTGATATCGATAATACCTTAGTCCATCCTAAGGATACCTATGTCGGTAGCGATCCTTGGTTTCTGGAATTAATAAAGGAAGAAAAAGATGTTAATCTCGCACTTCCCGACTATACCCTTGGCTCAATAATGATAGAGTTTCAACCAGTTGCTTGCAACACAATCAAAGTGCTTGATGAGCTCAAAAAAAATAAAATTCCAACCATTGGCTTCACCGCACGTAACTTATATATATCGAGCCTGACTATTGAGCAACTTAAGGATGCAGGCATTGTATTTGACGGTCCAAATATTCCAACACATAAATTTGTTTACTATTCACATAAAGACCACCCATCAATATATCAGCAAGGAATTTTCTTTTGCGGCGCCAATGAAAAAGAAGCAGTCGTACCATTTTTAATCAAAGAATTTTCTAAAAAGCCAAAGCAAATTATCCTTATAGATGATAAGTTAAAAAATGTAGAAACTGTCCAAAAAATTGTTGATACGATGCATATCAACTTTGTAGGCATTCGCTATGGTGCATGCGATGAATATGTCAGAAAATTTGATGCTAAAAAGGCTAAACAGGAATTCGCAGACTTAAAACGTAACAAAAAATGGAAACATTAAGAACGCGGATGCTTTTTGTTATATGCATTGCGCAAGTGTGACATATCTACATGCGTGTAAATTTCTACAGTCGATAGATGCTCATGCCCAAGTATAAGTTGCAATGAGCGCAAATCAACTCCTTTATGTAACAAATGTGTTGCCAATGAGTGTCGTAGTATATGTGGCGACATATAGCTAATTTGCGGGCAAAGTCTTTTTATAATTGCCCAAAAAGCTTGGCGTGTTACATTCTTAACCTGTTTTCGATAAATAATAGGAAAAAGATAATCAGAAGTATATTCTCTTTTTTTATTACGCAAACATTCAGGTCGCACATTTTCCATATAACCGACAAGCAAGATTTGTGTCGGTTCAGGTAGCGGCACTTGCCGTTCTTTAGAACCTTTGCCTAATACCGTCACTAGGCCCATATCAAGACGCAGTTGATGCATCTTCATATTCACAAGTTCACTAACACGAATACCAGTAACATACATCAAATGAAGCATCATATAGTTACGTTGTCCTATGGCACTTTTATCCAAGGCAGCTCTTTCAAAAAGCTCCATCACCTTAGTTTCTGTAAGGTATTTTGGAAGCTTACGTTCTTTGCGGGGAAAGATGAGAGTTTCACCAAGATTTTGCAATTGATGTTCTTGATGTAAAAAATGAAAAAACTTTTTAATGCTTGAAATTTTACGGGACATACTCGTCGGCTTAAGACCAAGATCGCGTTTAAGGTAACCAAGAAAGCTCTTTAAATGTATTGATTTAACTTTTTTAAATGAGCTTATTTTTTTCTTTTTTAGAAAATTTGTTAGCTGATTACAATCAGCCCGGTACGCCTGCAATGTGTTACTTGCAACTTGTTGTCGAGAAGCTAAGTGCATCTCAAACTGATCTATAGCTCGCTCTATTTTCATATTACTTTCCTCTTTGCCACACTATAGCACAGGAAACTAAAAAAAAACGAGACTATTCTTGCAAAATTAGCAAACGCTGTTTTATATTTCGAACAACATAGGAATTTTTTTAATCAAGGGAAAAAAATGAAATTTAAATTGATATTAGCTACATCATTAATAGCATCGCAAATGTATGGGTTGTCCAATCCCTTCGACAATATCAATATCTCAATTGGTAGCATACCAAACATGGATCCTAAGTTATTAGAAGCCATTCAAAATGCCTTACCAAAAAATCTCAACCTCAATCTTGGAAATGTTCTTCAAGGTATGAATCAAATTTCTCTTAATGATTTGGGAAATCTAGTCAAAATACCCAAATTGGATATGGGTGATCTTTTTACCTCTCTCCATTCCCTTGATATTTCCGATATACCAAATGTTAAAACAAACTTTATAACCAATATTGCTGCTCTAACAAAAGATATGCCTACATTGAATATTGATGTAATAGCAAACCTTACACAATTGGATATTCCTCTGCCAAAGCTCAAGGATCTTGCTAAGCTGCCTGAATTTAATAACCAAGATTTTGTACAAAATGTCAAAAGTATTGCAAGTACTATAGCAATGCTAAAACAAATGGCTGCAACAAAAGACTTAGGGGCTTTGCTTCAAAAATTAGAAGACAATATTCCTTTTTTACAACAAGCTGAAACTCTCGCAAACAATGCACAACTCCCACAAGAAATTCGCCAACCACTTATTAATGCATTGAAATTGGTAACAAATAACCTTAGCCAACAAGTTAGTGCTATTAAAAACTATACCAAACTCAGCGACCTCATCAAAGGAGTTGGTGACGGTATTTTTGCAATATTCGATGGCGCTCATCTACCTAAAGACTTTCGCTCATACCTTCTTAGCATGAGTCAACATATCGATGATTTAATCAATAGCCAAATTCCTAGCGGTGGTCCTTATGGTGTTACAAAAGGTGCCGCACTTGATCCAGATGAAAACACTTTCCGTCAAGCTCGAATACCAAAAATAAAAGCTGCTTTAGAAAAAGAACTTGGCATGAAACTTCAAGATAACGAAGTGCCAATTATTGCATTCTGTGCAAGTGGTGGTGGCTATCGCGCCATGGTTGGAACTCGTGGATTCTTTGTTGGTGCGGAACAAATAAATCTTGATAAACTTACTATGTATATCAGTTGTCTTTCTGGTGGTACATGGGCGACTTGGCCATTCCTACTCAAGAAAGCTGCGCAGGTTGATTATTCTGCACAGGATGCGCTAAATAATCTTACTGAAACCATGTTCAATCCAAAACAAGATCCATTTCTTTTAAAGACAGCCTTACAAAATACTCAAATTGCTACAGAAATGGCAGCTAATCTTTTTGCTAAATGGAGAATGAGAGAACCTCTATCATTCATCGATATTTACGGATCTCTTGTTGGAAACTCACTACTTTACAATCTTTTCACCGCAAAAACCTTCTCCCAACATCTCCATGACATGCAAACATTTGCAAAAACCGGTGATGCACCATTGCCTATTGGTACAGCTGTTATCACTAACAAAGCTTTAAAGGAATGGCTTGAAGTAACACCATTTACTACCGGAAGTCAGTATCTTAATGCATTCATCCCTACAGAAGCATTTGGTAGCCCATTTAGCAACTGTAAAACAACCAAAGTTATTCCATCACAATTTGCTGGCTTTTTCTTGGGAACATTTGGATCAGCATTTGCACTCAATAGCGCATACATCTTGGAAGAAGGCGGTATGAAAGAAAAGCTCCTCAATACTCCTGTTTTAGGAAAGCTCATCAAACGCTTAAGTCTCTATCCTGCTGCAGCAGATATTGAACAAGCCGTTGCAGCTAAACGTCCATTAGCCGCATTTGTTAACAATTTCACACTCAAGTGTCCTGGAACAAAGCTTTCATCTGATACAACACTTAATTTAGTTGATGCTGGTCTTGATTTCAACCTCCCGCTTCCGCCACTTGTTGATCGTACGGAACGTCAGATTGATATAATCATCATCATCGATTTATCTGGCGGTCTTCATGATGCTGAAAAACCTGCTGCTGAGTTACTCAAGGCAATTAATTACTTTAAAGCTCGCAACATACCGTTCCCTGTTAAGGAAAGCGATTTAACAAAAGAAATCATAAATAAAGTTTCGGTTTTTAAAAATAATAAGCTTACAGTTATTTATGTCCCATGGTGCATTGGCGTTGACGCTGAAGCTTCAAGTTGCCTTGATAACTGGTGTAATACCTTCAACTTCAATTATACCCCTGAAAATATAGCCACCCTTGCTAATTGTATGAAAAATAGAGTTGTAGACGCTAAAGACCAAATTTTTAAGGAAATCCGTGATGTCGTAAAGCGAAAACAAGTAAAAATAGCTTCTGCAGCCTAGACTTCACGCATAGTTTTTAAAGAGGTGGACGATGTTTCACCTCTTTTTTGTTATTTTATTGCGTCAGGGTAACAAAATCAATTACCTTTAATATAAGGTTATAAAATATGTGGGGGTTATCATATGTATATTGGGCGAATACTATTTTTGTTTTTTTTGCTCGTCACAATACAAACAAAAACTATATTTAAAGTACAACTCGATTGCGTAACCCCCTCTCCCAAGCTAGTCCAAATCCTAAAGTCACTCGAAACTAATCCAAAAAATAAGTTCGATATTAAAGAACTTCAAAATCTCGTTGATACTCAAATCAAACACTATAAAAGTTTGGAAGAGCTACTTACAGCCCAAGGCAACAATATACTGAATATTGTCGATAGTATGCGTACACTAGATCGAATGCCACAAATTTCATATAGAGTAAGGCGGGAACTACAAAATATAAAAGACTACATTGATCAATTGATAGAAAATAGAAATGAAATTGCACATAAGTCATATACGTTAAGCAAAAATAATCTCGTTGGTATCGATGAAAAAGAATTCTTGGTAGCAAGAAAGAAAAAATCTCACCAAGCTCTGGAAAAATTTCTAGGAATTAAAATTAAGCCTAACAAAATTCCCACGATTGCCTTCTGCACAAGTGGAGGCGGTTATCGCTCTATGGTTGGCACATGTGGCGCTTTATTAGGAGCAGACCAAATTGGCCTACTGGATATAGTTACATATATCAGCTGCCTATCTGGCAGCGCATGGGGTGTTTATCCATGGCTCTTAAAGCAGTCACAAGATCCTAGTTATACGATTGCAAAAGCTGTCGATAACTTATCTGACACAATGTTTGATTATAAGAGAGATCCCTTCTTAATGAAATCGGCATTAAAAGAAAAAAATCAATGCATTGAAATTATGTGCTCTTTCTTTACACGTTACTATCTTAATGAGCCAGTATCCTTTGTAGATTTTTATGGAATCCTTATTGGAAACGCACTATTAAGAAATTTGTTTGGTACCGAAACATTCAAACAGTCACTTCATAGCATGGCCACATTTGCAAAAAGCGGAGCTAGCCCACTTCCAATTGGAACGGCAACAATAACTAATAACGATTGTGGCGGCTGGCTTGAAGTAACACCATTCACAGTTGGAAGTCAATATCTCAATGCCTCTGTTTCTACAGCTGCTTTTGGAAGCCAATTTTATAAGTGTAAGTCTGCAAAAACTGTAGCTTCATATACAGCAGACTTCTTTCTTGGACTTTTTGGCTCTAACTTCTCAATCAATAAAGCAGACTTCCTCGCTGAATCTGGAACGAGCGCTGACATTACAAATTGCCCAATCGTAGGAGAACTCCTCAAGCGTTACGAGATATATCCATTATCAGAAAAATCTAAACTTGCACAGGTCAACAACTTTACCTACAAATGTCCTGGAACTCAACTATCAACGAACGAAACTTTGAGTCTGACTGATGCAGGAACCTCATTCAATCTTCCGCTACCACCACTTCTCAATCGAAACGTTGATATTATAATTATCATCGACATGTCTCATTGCATAGAACAACTGGAAGATCCACTCGAAGAACTTCGAAAGGCTGTCGATTATTGCGCCGCAAATAAAATTGAATGTCCTATTGCCTACAAAAATCTTACCGCTAAGGTTGCAACAGAGCCATACACCATATTTAAAAATTCAAAACAAACTATCATCTATATTCCATGGTGTTTTAAAGAACTAAACTGCATCAATAGCTGGTGCAAAACCCTTAACTGGAACTATTCCAAAGAAAATATTCAAGATTTAGCAATAAATTGTATGGCCACAAGAGTAAAGAATGCAAATCAAGTTTTTGTTAATGAAATCAAAAATACTATTAACAGAAAAATCTAAATATTTTATTTCGATAAACTTCTCGCTCCTTGTGGGAGCGAGAATGCGCGAGCTTTTTAGTTCTAATATGCCTTTGCAACTAATACATCACGAACACTGGACTTATTACATCCAAAGCACTGATTGAATTCATTTTCTTTGAGCAAACAACGAATAGTACCTTTGAACTCTGATAACTTATTTTCGCATTCTTCCTCGCCGCACCAACCCGTTTGGTAAGCTCCAGCTTCTTTATCCATGACAGGACCAAATATTGCCAGCTTAGATTCTTTATTCCAATGACCTTGTAGTTTTACCTGTGCACGATTGAATAACTCTTGATGCATATTATCTAGCATGCTGCCAATCTCGGATTCAATTGCATCAAGTTTAACCATAGTCTTATCCCCAGTAACACGATTACTGATCATCACAGCTTTATTATCAACATCTCGAGGCCCAAGCTCAATACGTAACGGAACGCCTTTAAGCTCCCATTCATAAAATTTAGCGCCAGGAGATTTAGAATCATCTGCATCAAGTTGAACTCTATACTCTTTAGAAAGTCGAGTATACAACTCTTGAACCGCATCACGTACTTGTTGTTCGGCATCTTTTTTATATATTGGAATAATAACGACTTGGATTGGAGCAACTCGCGGCGGCATGACAAGACCTTTCTGGTCACCATGTGTCATGACAATAGCACCGATAAGGCGTGTTGTAACACCCCAGCTTGTCAAATATGGATGTTCAAGATTTCCTTCTTTGTCTTGATATTCAATATCAAATGACTTTGCAAAGCTACGAGACAGTAAATGCGATGTTCCCATTTGCAATGCTTTACCATCCATCATAATCGCTTCAAATGTATATGTAATATCAGCACCTGCAAATCGTTCTGTTGGAGACTTTTCCCCAGCAATAACTGGTATAGCAAGATAATCTTGTGCAAGATTAATATATTCATTGAGCATCAACAAAGCTTCTTCCTGAGCTTCTTCTCGTGTAGCATGCGCAGTATGTCCTTCTTGCCAAAAAAATTCTGTTGTGCGCAAAAATGGACGCGTTCTTTTTTCCCAGCGAACAACGTTAGCCCATTGATTTATTTTAAGTGGTAAATCTCTCCATGATTTAATCCATCGGGCAAAGGAATAGTGGATGATTGTTTCAGAAGTAGGACGAACTACAAGCGGTTCTTCTAGCTCTTTGCCTCCAGCAATGGTAACAATGGCCAATTCCGGAGCAAATCCCTCAACGTGCTTAGCTTCTCGCTTAATAAATGATTCTGGAATTAAAAGTGGAAAGGAGGCATTTTGATGACCTGTTTCCTTAATTCTCTTATCAAGCACCGTTTTTATATTTTCCCAAAGAGCCCAACCATAAGGCCGAATAACAATGCAGCCACGAACTGGTGATTGATCGGCAAGTTCAGCCTTATAAACAATTTCGTTGTACCATTGAGATACATCCTTGGATATGTCAGGAAGTTTATTCATATCATTTTCTTTTTTTATAGAGTCTAAAGAGTACTTTTGGTCTATTATAACAGAAAATTTACATTGAGACATGCTCGTTGTTATAATAGATAATAATGGAGTTTATACAAAAGGAATACATACCATGCTGTTAGTATTACTCAAAGGTTCACTTATAGGATTTGCAGTTGCTGCTCCAGTCGGACCAGTAGCCATTGTTTGCATTCGTCGCACACTCACGGAAGGACGTCTGTCTGGTATAGCTTCTGGTTTTGGCGCAGCAACTGCAGATTTTTTATATGCCGGTATCGCAGCATTAGGTTTTTCTGCAATTTCAGATTATTTAATAGGGCATGTTTTTTGGATTAGAATTATCGGAGGTATTCTCCTTTGTATATGGGGCATTCGAGCTTTATTCCTTTTTTCAAAGGAAACTCCTTCACGCCCTAGTAAGAAAAAAGTGATATCATCATACCTAACAACACTTTTACTTACCTTATCCAATCCCATTACAGTTTTAGTTTTCATAGCAATATTTTCTAACTTTTGCTTAAACGAAAAAACTCTCTACACAACTATCGTACTATTAAGTGGTATTTTTATGGGCTCATTTCTTTGGTTTTTATTCCTCACAGAGATAATACACTTTTTACGGTCCAAAATAACGTATTATATATTGCAATTGACCAATAAAATTTCAGGTTTTGTTTTAATTGGATTTGGTATTATAACCCTAGCAAGTGCAGCACTTCACGTTTGTTATTTTTAAAGGAGCGACATATGAAGGATCAAAAAACAACTATTGAACAACTCAAAAAATTGGCTAAAGAATTCGTTGAAGAACGAGATTGGCAGCAATTTCACTCTCCAAAAAATTTATCCTGTGCTATAACCGTCGAGGCAAGTGAACTTTTAGAAAAATTTACATTTGTTGATTCTCAAGAATCTTTTAAAGAGCTTGAAACTAATAGACAAGAAATTGAGGATGAACTTGCAGATGTTGTTTTTACTGCACTTTGTTTTGCAAACGTTGCAAAAATTGACCTCGCAAGTGCTATTGCCAATAAACTTGAAGAAGTTAAAGCAAAATATCCAATAGAGTTGTGTAAAGGTCGAAAAGATAAGTATACGGCCTATAAAGATATGAAAAAAAATTCCAAAAACTAGATTGTTATATTTGCTCGTCGCAATACTTTTTTAAATGCTATCTATTATTGCTTAATATATCCTTGACGTAATTCTTCTTGATAAAAGATATATAATCCAATGGAAACCAAAATCAAACTTACAACAAATGGTATACCAATTGAAGTACCAAAATAAAAATATTGCATTATTGCTGTAAAAATCGGTGTTATAAATCCACAGAATGACAAGTAGGTTGTGGAATACCGTTTTAAAAGATAACCATATAAATTGTAACAAATAATATTCCCAACTAGTGTAAGGTAGAAAATATACCAACACGATATAAACCAATACGATATTGGAAAAGGACTCCAATTTTCAAACATTAACGATACTATCAATGATAAAAATCCAGCAATAATCATAGCATATCCATTAATAACCAAAGGTTGATATCCGCGATCCATAGCAAATTTAAAAAGAATCCAGCCATACGCGCTGGCAATAATACCTATAATCAAAAACATTTCTGCCCAAGAAAGGCTAAACATACTATAAATCAATTTTTCTCGAGCTGCTGGCTCGATCAAAATAGGTATAAAACCAAAAAAACCGATCAATAGTCCAAGAAATTTTTTGAAAGTCATCTCTTCTTTGAAGGAATAATAAGCAAAAATTGCGGTAATAAAAGGTGAAAGATTCCATAAAAGTGCTACTTTAGCTCCAGTAACATATTGCAATGCCCAAAATTCTGTTACATAAGCTAAAAATAAAAGCAAAAAACTTATGTAAAATATAATAAGCCAATCTTTTTTCTTTATGCGCAATGAAGCTCTATTTTTAAAGTACTGATATCCAAGTATTAAGCCCCCAGCAAGAAACATTCGAGTCATGACAAAAAAGACTGGCGGCATATATCGAACTGCTGCTTCACCAAAAACAAATGTGCTTCCAGTGAGCGCATATAAAATCAAAATTAATAACATATATTCCTAATTTAATTTTCGTTTCGAATTCTTTTTTCTTCTTCCTGATGAAAAATTCCTACTCCGAATGCGACAATGATAAATGAAACCCAAAATTCCCAGGTCACACTTTCATGTAAAAATATCAATCCCAACAATCCCGTGAATAAGGTTCCCAAAAATCCGGCTAGAGCTGTATAGGTTGCTGAATAGCGTTTTAAAAGCCATCCATATAAATTATATCCCAATAAACACGTTAAAAGAATATTCAAAGGCAAGAGCATATGAACTAATGAAGAATTAGCAATTATTGACCAGTTATAAGTTTCCATAAATAAAGAAATGACTAAAGAACATAAACCACCTGCCAACATGGTAACCCCATTAGTCATAGTAACCGCGTAGTGCTGAAAAAAAATAAGCTTCTTTTTAGATATCCAACCACCAATAGTCGCAGCAGACGATATCAAAAGAGCTAACTCAGGTAGCGAATTAAGCAATGCATGTTGTGTTTGCAAATCATTAAAGATTAGAGGAAAAAAGCCAAAAAATCCTACTGTTAAGCCAATCCATTTATTACGAGTCATCTTTTCATGGAAAAATAGATAACCCAGCAATGCAGCAAAAAATGGTCCAAGATTGTAAATAAAATACGCCTTAGCAGATACCGTTGCTTGTAAGCCCCATGCTTCTAAGCCATTGGTAATAAAAACGCCAAATAGCGCTGCTGACAATAATGGTATAATATTTCGCTTTGATATATAAAATGCCGATCGATTAAAAATAAATGTGTATAACAACAAGATGCTTCCACCTAGGGACATGCGAAGCCCCACCAATAAAAATGGCGGCACTATAGATAAAAGTGCTTTAGTAATAACAAATGAGCTTGCTAGAATGAACTGTAAAAGAATAATTAAATACATTTAAGTCCTCGGTTTTTGCTAGTATAGCATAAAACCGAGGACTTAAATATTATACGATGTGATATTAATTATTAATGAGGAATTCTAGGAAAATCCATTCCACGATGTTCAGCTGCCTCTTGTAGCAATTCTCGGATATTTATCAGCTCTTCAGCTTTTTGTTTAGTCTTACCCCAATCTGGCATCCATGAGGCACCATATTGACGTATTCCTTTGGTATACTCACCCAATTTTTTTGCTCCCGCAGTAAGCTGCTCTGCACCTAAAAGCTTTCCAGTTTTCCATGAAGCTCCACCGTAAGATAAAGCAGCCGCAGCAACCAAGCCAATTGCAATATTACGACGATTATCCTTAATATATTGCACCCAACCCTCATTAGTCTTTGTTACGCCAGGGTTCTCCATTTTTGCTTCTTCAATATCTTCTTGCTCAATTGGAGCATTAATGATGCTTATCACCTTTTTTGCATCACTTACAAGCTCTTTTGTATCATGAGCCGAAAGAATTAGAAGTGTTGCAATTTCCAACTTTGCTGCTCTATCATAATTGGTATTATCTAGGTCATACAAAGCATAGTCCTCCGCTGTAAACTTCTCATTACTTTCTAAACTTTCATCAGCTCCAATCTCAACGAGTTTCTCAGCAGCTGCCTCATTACCAATAAGAGCCGCCCACATCAATGCAGTCATACCTTCTTTATCTTTATCATCTACGGACGCTTTCATTTCATTGCTTATATTCGCAAGATCTTTACCGCTTTTAACAGCGTCTATAAGTTCTGTACCAAATAAACCATTAACGCCAACTAAGCCCACGACAGCAAATAGAACTAATTTTACCTTTTTCATCATAACTCTCCTTTTTAGAATCAAAATAAATGTTTTACACTTGTAATTAATTCTAGCAAAAGGCCTTATTTAAAAGCAATAGTTTTTTATTAAAAGTTTAATATTATAAAATAATCACCTTCGTA
The DNA here is from genome assembly GCA_001771315.1 of candidate division TM6 bacterium RIFCSPHIGHO2_12_FULL_36_22. Taxonomy (GTDB): domain Bacteria; phylum Babelota; class Babeliae; order Babelales; family UBA12409; genus 2-12-FULL-36-22. The sequence continues at coordinate 36,684 of METK01000016.1, read as the reverse complement.
CTTGTAATTTTCCTTTTAATTGCCTGTATCCGGCATAAAATGCACCTGTCGCTACTATAGCTGCCGGAATTATGTATCTTTTTTGAGTAAATCGCCGCGCCCAATATCCGCTCGTTATCGGGTCGAGTATTGCTATCACTTCCTCTTTATTTCCCTTCACTGCAAGGTCTAAAGCTGTTTCGCCGGCATGATTTTTGATATCTGGATTAGCTCCATCATTTACCAACATTTGTACAATGTTTGGAAATCCTCTTTCAGCTGCGACCATCATAGCAGTATTTCCTTGCCCATTTTGTTTATTTATGGCTGTATACACTGCGGCCTCCGCACTACCACTCCTAGCATATATTGCATCAATTAATGCAGTGAACTACTCGCCCCTAAAGGAGCGAAAATGCGCGAGCTTTTTAGTTCAATAAGCTTTTTGACTGCATCAAGGTCTTTCTTTGCTACCGCCCACATTAATGGTGTCTGACCAACTTGATCTGGCTCATCAATCTGAACACCAGGTTCTTTAAGTAAAGCATCTAGCTTTGTGATATTTCCTTGCACAACCGCTACAATTAAGTTTCTATTTCCCAGCACATCCATACAATTAACTAACCCAATACCAACTAATACAATTATACCAAGCTTTTTCTTCATGCCTCCGACTTATTAAAATTTCATACCTGTAATTAATGCTTTCAGTGTAAAGGTATAAAAACAAGATTTACCCTATAAAATAGTACAATATAGGCCTTAAAACCCCCTCAAAAATGAGCTTCAAAGCCTCGATTTAAAACAAATTCATTTAATCTCTTGCCGACGGATTCTATTTGTAATATACTATAAGTGACTCTAAAAAAATCTATGGGGGCTAAAATCGGTTATTTTTCTTTTTTGGCTTACATATTCAATATAAGAAAGATATCCGAATGACTAAAACTCATAAGCCTCATGGGCGATCACGCTTTTCCGCTAAATCAAAATTTTCTAGCAATACTAATCGCAATAGAAGATCTCGATCAAACCCATCAATCGACATTTCGAAATTTATTAACCAAGCAAGCCAAGCGCCTATACTTCCAAAAGATGAAGTAACTCGCACCTTTGCAGAGCTGCCTCTTGATAAAAAACTACTAGAAACTATAGAAGGACGAGGATTTATTAATCCTACCCCAATTCAAGACAAATCCATTGATATTGTTCTTAAGGGAAAAGATTTAATTGGTATGGCTAATACAGGTACCGGTAAAACAGGTGCTTTCCTTATTCCAACCCTAGATCGTATGCTTAATGATAGAAATATCAAAGCATTGATTCTTGCTCCAACACGTGAGCTTGCCCTGCAAATTGATACCGAATTCAAGAAATTCTCAAAAAAACTCGGTTTTAACTCTGCGCTCTGTATCGGTGGCACTAGTATGCACCAACAGTACAAAATGCTTAAACAACCACACAACCTAATTATAGGTACTCCAGGTCGTATTAATGATCTTTTAGATCAAGGCAGAATAGACATCTCAAAATTCCAAATTATCGTGCTTGACGAAGTAGATCGTATGCTTGATATGGGATTTATTGATGATGTGCGTAAAATTCTTAGCTTTATGCCAAAGAATAAGCAATCTCTCTTCTTTTCAGCAACAATGCCTAAGGCCGTTGAAAAGCTTATCAATGACTTTTCAACCGATATTCAAACTATATCCGTTAAGTCAGTAGAAACTGCATCGACTATCGACCAAGATATCGTCCAGTTTACTGGATTAGAAGATAAGCTTGAAACTCTTCATGATATCCTCAACAAGGAAGATGTAACGAAAGTCTTAATCTTTGGACGCACTAAACATGGCGTTCAAAATCTTACTGAAAAGTTAAACGATCGTGGCTTTAAAGCCGCTTCTATTCATGGTAATAAAACACAAGCGCAACGCCAAAGAGCTTTAATGCAATTCCGCAAGGACTTAGTTAATATCCTTGTGGCTACTGATGTTGCAGCTCGAGGACTCGATATCGAAGATGTCAGCCACGTTATTAACTATGATATCCCAGAAACATATGAAGATTACATACACCGTATTGGTAGAACTGGTCGCGCAAATAAACGTGGACAAGCTTTAACCTTTGTACAAAAGAGTGAAAAGCAAAGACAGGATAATCAGCAAAGAAGTGGGCGGCCTCAAGGCTCAAAGCCCGCTAATCGCTTTCAAAAAAGAAAACCTGCTGGTAGAGATAATCGCAAACCTTAAAATAGGCCCTGATTATCAACAATGCGAATAGGCTCAATTTTCAAAGATTGACCAGTTTGTGTATCAACATCAATACATGCACCACTCATTACATAGGGTGGTTCTAGATCAACTTCAAAACGCACAGGCATTTGTGTACGTAAGTGATGCAGCATAATATCCTTTTTCATTCCGATCATAGAATTGAGTGATCCACCCATACCTAGATCAGTCATAAATGCTGTTCCACCAGGTAAAACTCGAGCATCTGCGGTTTGGACATGAGTATGCGTTCCCACTACGGCACTAACTCTACCATCTAGAAACAATCCTATGCCTGCCGTTTCAGCGGTAGTTTCAGCATGAAAATCTACAAAAATGATATCTGTTTGAGTTTTCATATAAGTTAACAGAGAGTCTATGACCCTAAATGGATCATCCAAGTATTCACGCATAAATACGCGCCCTTGAAGATTAATCACACCAACCTTATAAGATCCAACTGAAATAATTGTAGACCCTGAACCGGGACATTTACTTGGATAATTTGCAGGACGCAACAAATTCGGCTGCGTTACAATATATCCAAATATTTTACTTTGGGCCCATATATGATTACCCGTGGTAATAACATTGACCCCAATATCAAATAAGTGATCTGCAATGGTCGGGGTAATCCCCCGACCATTATCAGCACTATTTTCACCATTTACAATAATAACATCGGCCTTATATTGCTTTTTCAAGGATGCAATATGCTTTTCAAACATCTTTACACCAGCTGGGCCAACAAGATCACCGATCATTAAAACTTTAAGTGTACTCACAAAATATCTCCATTATCGTGCATATTCAACAGCGCGTTTTTCACGAATAACGTTAACACGAATCTGTCCCGGATAGTTCATTTCGTCTTCGATTTTTCGTGCAATATCCCTTGCCAAAATTTTTGTCTTTTCATCGTCAAGATGTTCTTCCTCAACCAGAATACGTATCTCGCGGCCTGCTTGTAACGCGAATGCTCGCTTAACACCATCAAATGAGTTTGCTATATCTTCAAGTTTTTCAAGTCGCTTAATATATGCAGAGAATGTTTCTCGTCGTGCGCCGGGACGTGATGCTGATACAATATCTGCAACAAGAACTATTGGCGAATAAATAGATGCAAACGGCACTTCTTCATGGTGTGCAGCAATTGCGTTAATAACGCGAGGATCTTCACCACCACGTTTTGCAATATCAGCACCAATAAGCGCGTGTGGACCTTCAACCTCAGCGGTAACGGCTTTACCAAGGTCATGAAATAAACCACCACGTAAGGCAATTTCACCATCAAGACCAAGCTCTTCTGCAATCATACGAGAAAAAAAGGCTACCTCTTTAGAATGCATTAATACATTTTGAGAGTAACTTGTTCTAAAGTATAATTTACCAAGAGTTGTAACCACTTCAGGAGAAACCCCTTGCAAATTAAATTCAAGAACCGTTTCTTTACCTTTTTCCGCAATAATTTCATCAATCTCTTTTTCACATTGCAGTACAGTGTCTTCAATACGGGTTGGATTAATCCGCCCATCCATGATCAATTTTTCTAATGATCGTCGAGCAACTTCGCGACGAATTGGGTTAAATCCTGAAATAGTAATAATTTCTGGTGTATCACCAATAACGAATTCCATACCAGTCGCCATTTCAAGAGACTTAATATTTCGGCCTTCTTTACCTATAATACGACCCTTCATTTCATCATTAGGCAATTGAACAACCCCAGAGGAATTAGGTGTTATAAGGTCTGCAGTATATCTTTGCATTGCTGTTACAATAATATCTGTAGCACGCTCCTTAGCCTTTTCCCGAGTTTGATCTTCAACCTTTTGAATCCATTTTTCATTAGACAAGCGAACCTCAGCCTCCAGCGTATCTAGAAGATTCTTTCGAGCTTCCTCTTTAGACATGCCACCAATAGATTCTAGCTTGGAAATGAGATCAGTATAGATTTTTTTAAGTTTGTTTTCATTGATATGAAGTGCATCCATTGAACGTAAAAGCTCTCGCTCTTTATGTTGCAATTCTTGCTTGATATCATCAATTCGTTTTTCTTTATTTTCTAAATCGTCCAATTTAGAATTAAGCCGATCTCGCAAACGCTCAGATTCAATGCGTTCTTTTTTGAGTTCCATTTCAAACTCTTTGCGTCGACGATAGATCTCATCTTTTATCTTAAGTTGTGACTCTCGACGCTCAGTCTCACTTTCTCGACGAGCATTCCTTAACTGGTCTTTTGAGTCAGCCAACAATCGTTGCGCATAGCTTAGCTGATATTTTGCATAAAAAAATACCACTAAGCCAAGCAAAACGCTAACGCTTGCTGTGACGTAGAACATATTAATAATCATTTAACAATCCTATGTTATTTCTATTTCGAAAACAATAAATGTTATGCACAAACAAAGGACATATTAAAAGAAACGCTTTCTTACACTACTCATCAAAGGATGCTTCAATTTCATCAACTAACAACCGAGCTTTTAATTCGCTTGTTTCACAATTAACCAACTGCTTTTGCATTCTTAATAAATCTTGCGACAGTTGTAATCCTGTCAAAAATGCTAACTTTTTAACATCTTTCAAACCGGATTCGGCTGAAAGTATTTCCATGCATTGATTAAAATAATCTGCAGCTTGAGTAACATCTTCAACAGGCTCGTCAGTAATTATAGTATGTGGCTCACCAAAGAGCTCGAGTGTATACTTTTTAACCCTATCAACCATCGTATTGTTCCGTTTCTACAAGAGAATCTATACTCTGAATCAGGCCTTCTACAAACATCTTAGCCTTTTCCTTTTCAGAACTAAGCTCTTTTTGGCCATTAACCAAATTAGAGCTTAGCTGATCTACTTTATCTTGTAGATGAATATTTTCTTCTCGTAAAATTTGAACTTCTTCGTTAAGATTTTTAATCTTAACTAGCAACTGGCCGATCTTCTTTTCTAAAATGTCCAATGCTTCCATGCAAAAACTCCTTTTTAAAATTTTTACTGCATATCAGCATATCTAGATCAACAAAAAAATAGCAATAGTACCTATTTTTTTGTCAGTTGAACTAATTGTCCAAAGGCTTGTGGTTCAAAAATAGCAAGTTGACTTAACATTTTTCTGTTAAGCTTAACTTTAGCTTCTTTTAATCCATGCATAAATGAGCTATAAGAAGTACCATTGTCTTTTGCTGCAGCAGAAATTCGTGTAATAAAGAGTGAGCGCATGTCTCTCTTTTTAAGCTTGCGTCCTTTAAATGCAAAAGCCATTGCACGAAGCAATGTTTCTTTAGCACGTCTAAAGACGTTTGAACGCTGTCCCCAAAATCCTTTGGTTTGTTTTAATAGCTTTTTGTGTCTTTTACGGGTTGCTTTACCGCGTTTAATACGTGACATAATTTAATTTCCCCCACTTTTAACTTGATAATAATTGAGCAATTGCACGTTGATCGCATGATGCAACGAATCCAGCTTTACGTAAATGTCGCTTTCTTTTTTGGCTTTTGCAACCAAGGCAGTGACGACGGTAAGCTTTAGATCGTTTAATTTTTCCATTTTTACTTTTAGCAAATCTCTTCTTTGCAGAAGATTGTGTTTTCATTTTTGGCATATTAATCCTGTTCTAATTTTTCAAGAAATAAACACGAGACCAAAATTGTCCCGCTTTTGCATCTTGTTCCTGAAGTACGTTATCTAAACCATTTTTTCTAAACGAAGCTGTAACCTTATCAAAAAGAGCAGGCCCCAACTCAGCCTTACTAACGTTCTCACGACCTCGGAACATTAATGTTACCTTAAGTCGCATCCCGTCTTTCAGAAACTGAATCCCCTGATTAAGTTTAGTTTGATAATCATGCTCACCGATTTTTGGACGAAGTTTAATTTCCTTAATTTTAATCACTTTTTGCTTTTTCTTAGATTCAGCCATTTTCTTCTTCTTGGCATAAATCTCTTTTCCAAAGTCCATGATTTTAGCTACAGGAATTCCCTCTTTTCCCTCAGGTGAAATTTGAACTAAATCTAATCCTTCATTTTTTGCAAGCATGATCCCCTCACTCCTATCGATAACCCCTAGATTATCTCCTGTGTGAGAAATCACTTGAACCTTGCTGGATCGTATCTGTTCGTTGATTGGTTGAACTTTATCTTTCAAAGGTATTCATTCCTCAATTCTATTGATTTAATTGTTCTTGTGCCATTTGAAACGCTGCTTCAATGGCAACTCGTATCTCTTGCGACTTATCTGGATTCTCTATCAAATATGTATATACTTGCTCTCTTCCTTGAGCAAGATTGATGTCACCGTATGAAAACCATGACCCCGATTTCTTTATTATATCATATTGTAGTGCAGCATCCAACAAGTCCAGTTCTGCACAAATACCCCGGTTAAACAGCAAATCAACTTCTGCTGTCTTAAACGGAGGAGCTACTTTATTCTTAGCTACCTTTACCACAATCCGATTCCCTATATGAACTTCGTTTTTCTTTAAACTAGCAATACGACGAACATCTAGACGCACGGAAGCGTAAAATTTCAATGCTTTACCACCGGTTGTAGTCTCTTTTGGCCCAAAGCCTATGGAGGCAATATTCTGCCGAACCTGATTGATAAAAATTAACACCGTGCTCGATTTATGAACAATTGATGTTAATTTTCTCAAGGCTTGCGACATTAATCGCGCTTGAAGTCCCATATGCGAATCACCCATATCTCCCTCAAGCTCTGCTTTTGGGATAAGTGCCGCAACCGAGTCAACAACGATAATATCAACCGCGTTTGACCGCGTTAGCATTTCAACAATATCCAATGCCTGCTCACCAAAATCTGGTTGTGATATAACCAAATCTTTAATTTTAACCCCTATCCTTTGAGCATGGGATGGGTCTAAGGCGTGCTCAGCGTCAATAAACGCACAAATTCCGCCAGTTTTTTGCGCCTGAGCAATCACATGAAGCGCCAAGGTTGTCTTACCTGATGCTTCTGGCCCAAAAATTTCAATAATACGCCCAGTTGGTAAACCCCCAATGCCTATCGCTTGATCTATAAGTATAGAACCTGTCGATATCGCCTTGATTTTCTGGTTACCAAACTCACCTAGGAGCATAATTGCTCCCTTACCAAATTGCTTGTCAATCTGTGAAAAAGTGACTTCTAGAGCCTTCTTTTTAGCAGTAACTTCTGCAACGACCGAAGCCGCTTCTTTTACTTTTTCCTTCATACAGTCTCTTTTTCTAGCGGTTTATGAGTTTATTGTTAACTTTAATTGTAGCATTTTGTAGCAAAGACGCAATAAAAGCTTGTTTGATTAAGGCCTCTTGTTGCTGACGTAATGACTGACCCAATTCAAGCTCTTTTTCTTTGTTTTGGTCCCCTTTAAGCGGCTCAACCTCAAGCAAGACGCTCAAAAAGCCCATATCAGCTGTAATATCTTTACGAATTTTATCTTTATGAGCAATATTCATCAAGGAAGATATAGGAAATTTATCCTTTTTAAGAGCTTCAATTTTGACCTGATCGTCTCGATTGACCCATCCAGTAGTCTTATACTGAATGCCCATACCTGTAACAGCCTTGGCAAGAGACTGGTTCTTTGTAGCTTCTTCTGCCTTATCCATAGCCTGCTTCATAAGATCTTGTGCCTTCTTTTGATAGAAGTCTTGCTGTACCTTAGCCTTAACGGATTCAAATGATGGCTCCTTGCTCTTTTCTATGTTGAGAAGTTGCTCAATATAGCCTTTGCCATCATTTTGGTAGGCAGTAAGAGCTGACACTCTCTTCATTTCAAAAGCCTTTTTAGCAGCAATATCTGAATCTCCTACAGACACTATTCTAGCATCTTTCTTACCGCCCTTAGACTTAATAAAGTCTTCAAGATCGGTTTTATTGCCATCAAGATATTGATTTAGGACTCGACGTTGAGCAGTTGTGAAAGAGTTTGCAAACTTCTCAGCTAACAATTTATCTCGAATTTCACCTTCAACTGACTTGAGAGTTTTGTATGTTTGTGCCTTTTTAGCAACACGTTGATAGAATTCTAGACCTTCTTGGGTACGAAGAATAGGTGTTATTTCATTATCTTCTTTAAGAGCAAATATCTCTTTCTCTATTTTTTCATGCATATCGCCACGCTTTGCCCAGTCCATAAGACCACCGTTCTTAGCACTTTCCTTATCTATAGAATTATTTTTTGCCTTGAAAACAAACTGGGACGGATCCTTTTGAAGTTCTTCATGAAGCTGGGTTGCTTGTGCACGAGACTGAGTTGGATTTTTTTCATCAAATGGCAATAACATACGACGAACTTGAACTTGTACCGGAGATTCTATAAATTCTTGAAGCTTATGGCTATTGTAATATTGCTCGATTTGAGCTGGCGTTACAGTAATACCATAATTCTTTGGATCAAATTCCCATACCACAATAGAACGCTTTTCTGGAATCCAGTATCGCTTTGATTCCTTATTTTCTTGTGTAAAGTAATCTTTAAGTTCTTTGTCCGTAGCTCCAGCCTTTTGTACTTCAGTAAGGTATTTACTTACTGGAAAGAATGCAACACCATAGTTCTTTTTAGCAAACTGCTGAACATATAAATCCTTGAGCATGAATTTTGGGAGATAAATTCCTGCATCAATTAAATTAACAATCATGCTATTTTGCATACGTATCTTCATATCATCACTAAAATCATCTAATGAAGCATAAGGAATCAATTGCTGCAAAGCTTGTAGGTTTACATTACCATATTCATCAATGATACCAGCTGGCAACTGTTGCATAATTTGAGCCATAACTTCTTCTTGAGGGATATCAATACCAAGTTTAGATGCTATTTGTGAAAGAGCTTCAGTGGTCAATGCTGAATGTCGTGCTTGTTTTTCTACTTGTGTACTCATGCCAGACATTTTAGCAAGCTGTTGTGCCATTTCAGGACCATATTGCTCTGTCCATTGATGCATCATTTGTTGTTGTTGCAATCTATGTTCTGCAATAATTCTTTGATATTGCATTGGTGTAATACGCAAATCATTTACTTGAAATATCCAATCTCCACTATGTCTTTTGAAAAAATGGTCTAATATTTTTGGCAAAAACATGGATCCTATTAACATAGCAACTAAACACACCATGATGATACGTAGTATTGGACCTTTTAACGCTGTTCGCAACATTGTAATCATAATCGCCTTCCTCTTACTGCTTTTTTGTTTTTATCAGTATATCTTTTAAATTTTCTGCTCGTTTTACGATGGAGACAATGCGATCAAGCTCTTGCCTGCTATCATAATCTGGGGTAATAATTTGGTACCAAGTTACGGTTTTACCTTTATTATTCTTACTTACTCGTTTTTTTAGTATAACGTTAATACCAAGAGATGTAACGCGTTTTACAAAATTTTCTGCTTGTTTTTCAGATCCAAATCCGACAAGTTGTGCCCAATAAAGCTCGGTAGATTTTTTAGGTTCTTCTTGTTTAACTGTTACAACTTCCAAAGCATCAGCTTGTTCATCCTTTGGTCCCATTAACGATGTTAGAGCATCTTCAGTTGGTTCTTGTTGCTTATCTTCTTCTGTTACTGGTGATTGGCCATACATTGAGTAGAGTGAATGCTGAGCTTGATCAATGAAGGAATCATTGATCACAGTATGCGCCAATTCTTGCATAGCTTTTCTTTTCCCTATCATATATCCCGAAATAAAGATCAAAACTCCCAAAAATAGTAAGCCGGCAATCAACCAACTGGCTTGGCGAGTCTCCAATACTAGTTTATTTTTATCATTATTATGCATTTTATCCATTATCTCGCCTTTTTTATTTTGGTTGTAGTGCTTCCATTAACTTTTCTTTACCTAAGTCAGCTGATATCAAGCTTAAATTTATATCCTGAATTAAGATATCAGAACTGTCTTGAGCAGCAAGCTTTTTTATAAGCATGGTATTATAAGTACACTGACGCTTAGCATAGTGTCGAGTCTTTTTTTGAATAACTTCAATTAGCCTATCCATATTTTGCTCATCTTTGGGTTGAGCAAAATAATTGAGAATATCATCATATCCGATAAGTTTTTTTTGTTTAAGAAACTCTTCCCATTCTGTATCCATAAGATCTAACACCTCCTCGGGCCATCCTTCTGTAATCATTTCAACCGTTCTTTTATTGATACGATTGTATAATTCAGATCGCTCACGATTGATGAATGCAATGACGGCGGGAGCTATTGGTTCAAACGTGGGTGTAAATTCTGACGGTTTTTCTTTCTCCATATTCCAAATATCTAGTGCACGTTCTATACGATAGCGATCATTTTTATGTATCTGCGCTGCCCGCTCGGGATCAATTGCATGTAATTGATCCCATAGACTATGTGTATTATCTTCTGATGTGGTTAATATTGGCTGATCTAAATTACGCGTTATAAGCGTACGAGGTGGAAAAAAGAGTGAGTTAATATAAAAACCAGAGCCGCCAACCAAAATTGGTAAGTTGCCACGTCGGACAATATCATCAATCAATCGCTTAAGTATACCCCGATACTCTGTAACAGAGATATTGCGTGGCGTATCCAACAAATCAAATAAATGATGTGGGATGGCCGCCGAGCGCCAATCGGGTTTTGCTGTTCCAATAGTTAGTGGTTGATATAATTGTCCGACATCTATATTGATGATCTCGCATGGTACATCTGCCGCAAACCGGTCGGCAAATCCACTTTTACCAACACCAGTTGGCCCTGTAATTATAAGTACTTTCACAACGTCGATCCGTTCACTTAAGCAGATAGATAGTTAGTTTCTGCTTAAAGCTTACAACGTTGCGACAGGAATGTTAACTCCAGTTGAAGAAATTGTAAATATAGACCGCATCTGAAAGACCACTTCTTCGCTCCTTCGTACGGTCACCAAAGCAATCTCCTGGGCAACAAGCTGCTCAGTTTGCGCTAATAAGTTGCGTTCTCCAAATGAAAGTTCTTTATGTATAGAGATGTGTTGTAGGTCACGATAGATACCGGCGATTTTTTTCAAATTTCCAGTTCGAAGGTCTGCCTGATATGACTTATTTCGCTTATTCCAACTGCTTGCATTCAACTCAAATGGATGAATCTTTCGTGGAAGGTCCATGAGAAGTATAAAGACCTCGTCAACTTCTTTTTTTGATATCAATCCTCTAACACCAATAGAGTTACAATTATCTGCCGGAACTAATATTGTCATTTCTTTTGTCAAAAATCGCAACTCAAGAAACTTGCTCGTATTACCCGCAATACATCTTTCTAGGACTTTGGAGATCACGGCAACGCCATGGCCGGGATAGACTACTTTATCATTAAGTGCTAACACCAAACTTTCCCCCTTTTTAAGGAAAGGTAAATACTATTATTTCCAAGCTTTACCCGCATGAAAATAGTATATCACGATTTTGAATAAGTGCTACCCATCAATATTTTCTTGCATATAAGAAATTTTTTTCGCTTGTATATACATTACTTGCATACTTTGAACTTATGTATCTCTTTCTTATAGTCTTGTCGCCCCAAATTTTTACACGACCTTTCAAAACGGATATACTTGCTATGTGTAGAAACATTAAATTATGATCGAAAGCACATGCACTATAAACAATACAAATATGGCATTCGTTGGAACGCGCTTGAAGCAATAAATACTCAAGGACTATTGGCTATCAATCAATTCATGCTTTTTCGCGTCCTTCCGTTAGAATTTTACGGACTTACTGGTCTTATATTTTCTCTTATATATGTTGCACTTCCACTCATCAATCTTGGTTTTGATGCATCACTTCCAACATTTATCAAAAAGTATACGGCTGATAAACAATCCTTTGCGACCTTACTGATGCCACAGCTTTATGCACAGGCCATGACCATACTCATTGCAACCTTTGTATACAGCTTTACTCTCATCACCATTAATACTGTATGGTTTTCATCTACACAGTATTTGCAACTATCGTCCGCATTTTTTGTCCTTCTTGCTGGAATTATCATTACAGAATCAATCAAAAAAACTCTCCGTGCATTAACACATGCCTATTTTCTCAATAAACAAACAACACTCATCGAACTAGGCGCTGTAATCCTTTATACCGTATTAGTCTGGGGCAATTATTTTATGTATGGTACACTAAACCTGTGGACCATATTTATTCCACTTTTTATAGAATCATGCTTTGGATCACTAGCACTCATGATCCTTATCAAACGAACGTATAATATGTTGCAAGCACAAGCAAAGCAACAAGAACATGTCAGCATAACACGCATCTGGAAGAATAGGCTTTCTGTATACGTCAATCAATTAAGCATGATCTTTTTCAGTCGCAATTTTCTTATTTTATTTTTGTCACGGCAATTTGGTCTTGAGGCAATTGGAATTCTCAAGCTTATTAGTGAGTTGGCGATCTTTGTTTTAGTATTTATTGAAAAACTTTTTGGCACAACCAGTGGTGCACTCTTAGCACATCTCAAATTTGAATCTCTCGCAAAGAAACGTATCGCATTCACGCTCATAGCCCAGCAGCTTGTCAGCGTCTTATCTGCCATACTTATCTTTCTAACATTCAATGGCAACATGATATTCTGCCTTTATTGCGGTCCTATATCCAATTACTATGTAGCTCTTGTATTTTTCTTTACCATCATCTTTGAAAATATCTTCCTTATATATGAGCGATTTGCGCTCATCGAAGAGAAAATCTTCATAATCATCCTTATTAACTTATTGAGCGCAGGAATATGCTTTCCACTCATAGTTCTTTTGCAAAGCTCGCTCCCACTTTCTATCATTATTATTATACTCACACGGATTGTGGCTTTCATTATTCTTAGCTTTATCTATTATAGATACTGGAAATTACCCCAAAGAATAAAGATTCTAACACCATTTGTTTTGGTGGTACTTCTTATAAGTTTGGCTCTTTCGTATGTCTGGAGATAGGCTTTGCAGCTAAAAACAAAAGATACCATTTACAATACATTCCATACCGCCATCAATTGGAATGCGCTGCTCTACATCACCATGAATATTTCCTATACAGTTATCTCAACAGTATTCTTTTATCGCCTTAATAGCGAACTCTATAATACCTGGGCAAACATCACCAGTTTTATTTATATCATTTTATTATGGTGTGACTGTGGCTTTCGCAAAGCAATACCGCTTTATTTGCCACGTATGGAGTCTGACCCTAAAAGCTTGCAACGGTTCTTCCGCTTTATCATTTTTAGTCAATTGATTATATGTTCACTTGGGATGGCCGGCCTTGGCTTTATTTTGTTTCGCTTAACGCATGTGACCATTTTCGTTGTATACGGCTTACTCATATTTTTGCTTGAAGCACCATTGGTATTATTACAGTCCTTATACCATGGCAACTTTCTCAATAGAGAATATAATAGTCGTATCATATCCTTATTAATGGTCGAGCTTTTTTGCATGAGCCTACTATTTTTCCTGTTGCCTTCTGCCATCCTATTACATGCCTACTTTATGTTACGTATTATTTTTTTGGCAACCTCTAATTGGGTAACCGGATCAAAGATAGCTAAGCATTGCAATACGCATATAGCTCAAAGCAATACGGATGGAAATGATAACAAACTTGCACTTTTTGTTAGACATTCATTAACCATGTGGTCGACGACAACGCTTCGCAGCTTAAGCGAGCGCAATGTTTTGGTCCCTTTGCTTTCTTTTACTGTAGGACTACAGGTTGCAAACATATACAAGCTTGGCAATGACTGGGCACTTTTTATTCAGCGAGCGATTATCAAATCAATCGGGACCACTGACATCTCCCTTGTTGCGCACATCAATCATTATTGTAATTATCATGATATTAATAAAATATTTGAAAAGATCATGTCTAAGGTACTCATATTAGTCATCCCATCAGCCTTTATCGTTTTTTTATCACTCCTTTATCATTTTTATAATGGCTTTTCACTTATCTTTATCGTATTCCTTGTATTGGTCTGCAGTTATCTGTTTGAGATTTTATGTGCACCATATCAAAGGATATTGGAAGCACAGCAACATTACATATTTCTCTTTACAGTACACATTCTTTACATTATCATTCCACTGCTTTGTTTTTTTGCACCATCACATAGCCTTGCAAATATTCTCTTTATTGTAATCGGTATTCGCGCGCTGACTGTTTTATGTTGTTTCATATATGCTCGAAGACTATATGGACTAACAGTAGCTTGGACAACCATTGACTACTCTCGATCTAAAAGTATAAGTTGATGTTAATGGTGAATTTCTATAATAGGAGTTAGGTTATATTATGTTTAAAAAATTTATTTATTGTATCTTTCTTATTACATGTGTGCTTGAGGCTACAAAGACTGTCAACAGTGATGTTGGTCAATTTCAATTACAAGAATACAGTACGGCTTGCACACCAATTGCACTTAATGCTGCGCAGTACGTGCTTACCATGCGCAAGTCATTGTCACAATTCAATGAAAATGACCTTCTAAATATTCAAGAAAAAGGAATCGAGAGCTTTAAACAATTGGGGCATGTAGAGCCAGGAAGATTTTTAGGCTGTAGGGAAGTAATAAATAAATTTCCTGATTTACTACTCGTTGAGGAACGATTTGGTACTTTACGAAAAAATGCAAATTTACCGCCTCACAGCTACACCTTACAAGGATTAAAGCCATTATTAGATCTTTTGAAAGATGTGGAACCTTTATGTTCTATTCTCACGCATTCGGGAGAAACGTATGCACTTTGCCATAAGGATGATGAATTCATCTTTATCGATTCACATAGAAAAAGTGATAATGATCTAGGCTCGCATGCAATAGTAGGAAGTGAAAAAGACATGCTTGAGCACTTTGAAAAGCACATACATTTACAATCTCCTGAAGCTAAATTTGCTGCTTTTAACAAGGTTTACACTTCGGGAACAAACAAAGAATATGATGATTATTGGTTTGATATTTCTAGCCCAAGCAATACCCAATTTGATTCAACCATAGTTAAGCAAAAAGCTGCAGAAGTTGGTCCATCAACAGAAACTACAAAACAAGAAGAAGTAAAAGAAGAATATCAGATACCGTTACCGTCGGAATATTTTTGGAATCAATATCCGGTAACAACCGCCGCAACGCTTAGTGTTCTGACTGCTATGATTACTTACATAGCTTGGCCTAAGCGGAAAAAATAATCAAAATTTTGAGTGTGGATTAATAAAGAAGGAGTCCTTACACAGATTTTTGCAATTGGACCCTGAGATAAAGGAAAGGCTTTCTTTGGGTATTTCCTTCTTGACTCTTTTGGCACAAGCTTTATGCTACTTTTACATTAGGCAACAGAATAACTAACAATATTTATCAAAAAGGACAGTCATGAAAAATATCGTCAGACACTCCCTCCTTTCCCTCTCTCTTTTTCTCCTTACCCTTGCAACAGCTAGCGCTAATTCAATCAATACGGCAGAGATTGTTCAGGCTTCTCAGGAAGGATTTTTAGCATTGGTACAAGAGCTGGTTGAAAAGCATCACATAAATGTTAACACTCGAGATGAAAATGGGTTCACGCCTTTACTCGCTGCTGCCAAGCATGGACAAATATTGATTGTTCAATATCTCTTGGAAAAAGGTGCACATGTAAACGCGCGAGACAATAATGGCATGACTGCGCTTATGTGGGCTATTTGGAATGGGCATACAGATATTGCGCAGTTATTAATGAATCATAAAACCAACGTTAACATTCAAGGTGATGATGGTTTAACAGCACTTATGTTAGCTGCGTGGAATGGTAACAAAGAAGTAACACGGACCATTTTAGGTTGCAAGGCTGCTGTAAACATTCAAAATGATGTTGGCCTTACTGCATTAATGGCTGCAGCGCAACAAGGCTTTTTAGAAATAGTTAAAGACCTTATTGCTGCTGGTGCAGATAGTTCCATGACTGACTTGGATGGCAAAAATGCATTAAGTATAGCTCGCGAGGAAGGTCATTTAACAATAGCTCAGTATTTATCCGAACATCCTCTGTCAGAACATTCTCAGCCTGCAATGGCATATGCGAGTGCCAGCGCATCAGGTGTATCCCAAGCAGTATCAAGCCTCAGTAATGGATCCCATATCAATAAGGTAAGCCCTTCCACCTTTATGTTATTGTGTAATTGGTACAAGAACAAATCAAAATAGCTCTTTTTGGGTAAAAAAAATCAATATAGATTTTATAAAGATTAAAAACCTTATAATAAAATCACAGTTGCAGGGGGGCGACGCTTCGCGAACGCCCCTGAGCTCCTTCAACGCAATACATCGCTGCTTTCTTTCACTAACACTTCAAAGCACCCCCCCGTAATTTCTCCAGCTACTTTCGTCCGAGCTATGCGAAGGACATCACATCGCAAGCAGAACTTCGATGCTACTATGCTTACGCGAAGCGTCGCCCCCCTCTACCTTTCTAAAAGATGCAAAAAGCGCAATATAGGCAATCATCAAAAATTTCAGAATTAAATTAAAAACATACGATCGCCCTTCTTAAAAAAGGAGAGTAGTAAAAAAAATAGCATCATATGAGTATTATGCGACTTTTAATCTTGGGTCGCGTCTATGAAAGCTTTGAATAAAGGGTGTGGTGCAAATGCTCGCGATTGAAACTCTGGATGAAACTGAGTTGCAACAAAAAACGGATGATCCTGAAGCTCTACAACTTCAACAAGATTAGAGTCTGGATTGATACCAACAATACTCAAACCACCCTGCTCTATTGCATCACGATATGCATTATTAAATTCATAACGATGACGATGACGCTCTGATACAAGATCTTTACCATAAGCTCTATGTGTTTTACTACCCGGTTTCAATTGAGCATCATAAGAACCTAGACGCATGGTCGCACCAAATTTTTTTTGCTTAATATTATGCGACTGTTTATCATTCAATGTAATAATAGGATCTGTAACAGTTTCATCAATTTCCATAGTGGTAGCATCTTGAATACCAAGAACATTACGTGCAAACTCTATGCATGCCAACTGCATACCGTAACAAAGTCCTAGATATGGCATCTTATGTTCTCGTGCATAGCGTATAGCAGATAGAATACCTTCTACTGCTCGTTCACCAAAACCTCCTGGTACTACAATGCCATCAAATTGGGCCAACTCCGAAACCGTACTTGGATTATCTTCAAATTGTTGAGCATCTATCCATGTAAGTTCTGGTTTAAAACCTGCATCCCAGCAAGCGTGTTTAATCGCTTCAATAACCGAAATATATGAATCTGAAAGATTGAACTCACCAGTAGTAAAGTATTTACCAACAACACCAATCTTAACGCCCTTCTCAAGTTGAGCTATACGCCTTGATAAATTTTTCCACATATCAAGGTCATTCTTACGTGGCAAAAGACCAAGGCCATTAAGTAAAAGCGTATCTAAATTTTGTTCTGCAAAAAGAACGGGCACATCATAAATAGAATTAACATCAGGAGCAGCAATAATAGTATTTTTCTTAAGATTACAAACATGAGCTAGAGTTTCTCGTCGCTTCTCATCTAATGCGCACTCACCACGCGCAACAATAAAATCTGGTTGAATACCAGCAGACTGAAGAGTACGTACGGCATACTGCGTTGGTTTTGTTTTCATCTCACCTAAGTATGCTGGCAGCGGCATATAACTAACAAGAACAAAAGAAACATCCTCTGGATTCTCCAACTTCATCATCCGTGCAGCTTCTAAAAAGAGAAGCAATTGATATTCACCAACCGTACCACCAAACTCAACTACCGTAACCTCAGCATCACTCTCGCCCTGCGCTAGTCTTATGCGACGAATAATTTCATTTGGAATATCAGGCACAACTTCGACATCTTCGCCATTATATTCAAGATTACGTTCTCTTTTAATAACTTCTTGATATACCTGGCCAGTAGTAATATAGTTGAGTGCTGTCATCCGATTGCCAGTAAATCGTTCATAATTTCCCAAATCCTGATCAGCTTCAATGCCATCAGTACCAATAAACACTTCTCCATGCTCAGTAGGTCTAATTGTACCAGCATCAATATTGACATACATATCACATTTAACGTTGGTCACCTTAAAACCACGCGACTGTATTAAGGTAGCAATGGATGCAGCAGTTACACCCTTGCCAACACTGCTCATAACACCACCGACAACAAAAATAAATTTCGGCATCAATTCTCCGTATATCTCCACATAAAAATAGCTGTTATTGTGACCAGTGTACACCAGAATCCACCATCTTAATAGCACCGACCTAACTGCAGAATTTCTAGCGCCAAAATACTGATCTACAAACCGTCTTGACTATTATTCGCATTCTTTTATTATTGGTAGATAAGAATTGCAAAAATTATGCTTGAATTTTATTATTAACCCCTAAATTAATAGGTCTTTTATGAATAAGCTTCTTCTTTCAACAGCCATCGCAACAACTCTTATTTCAAGTATTTATGCTGACGGATTGACAGTAACTGCCGCTGCAAAAGCTCGATCAGTTGCATCAACAGTTTTGGTCTATGCAACTAAACCAGTTGTTTATCTAGGTAAACCAGTTGTAAACTACGCTAATGAATATGTTGTTAACCCTGTTCTTTCACAAGCAAAAGCTACTCATGCTAAAGTAGCATCCTTTGGAATATCTGCAAAAGATAAAGCTGTTCCAGTAATCAAATCAAAATACACAATCGCAGCTCTTGGATTAGCAACAGTTGGTTACGCAGCCTATAAAGTTAACAAAGATGGCTTTGATAAAACTATACAATCAATCAAAGATCTAACCGCAAAAGTTGCTGCATCTCGCAAAACATGGGCATCTCTTTTGCTAACAGCAGCAGGCGCAGGCGCTTACTACAATCTTAAATAAGCTTACAAAAACTTTTAAGGAGAGGACATTTAAAACCTCTCCTTTTTCTATAGGTGTCCACTATACGCCAAATATGAATATTTAAACAAAAACAAATTATACAACTTGACTAATATTTAGTTTTATTTATAGTGATTACTGTTATTACTAATACATATTAACCCTTTAAGTTTGGAGGTTCTTAATGAACCATAAACTATTACTCTCTCTCCTTGTAGGATCAATGACTTGTGCTCTTACTGCAGCAGTAGACGCACCAAAACCAGCTCCTGTTGTCGTCGCACAAGCTTCTAGACTTGCTCAGTTAAGAAATGCTGCTACTACAGCTACCTGTAAAACAGGATCCGTTGTTCTTAATGGATTAGGCTATGTTGGTGATGCTACTTTCTACGGCCTGAACAAAGGTCAAGGTATTTACAACTATGGTGTAACAACTCGTCCAGGCAAATTCGCTCACGACAAGGTTGTAGCACTTGCCAACAACCGTCAAGCTGTTGGTACACTTGTCACAGCTCTTACTCTTTACGGTTTTAATAAAACTACACAAGCAGCTCGACTAAAAAGATATGCTAAAGTTAGTTATCGTAATACTAAGGCTAAAGCTTCTGATCTAATAAACAAAGCTTCTCACTAATCTTAAGAAGCATAAATCGCTTTTTAAGACGATAATTTAAAGGTGGGAGATTCTTCTCCCACCTTTTTTATTCCCCATTTTTTACTCAAATCTTACTCCTCAAACCTGTCATTCTGATAGTAAAATAGCCCTTACCAGGGGGCATTTGACGTTATTTCATTTTTAAATTATTATTAACAATAGAAATAATGGTTATTTCTAAAGGTGTATTTTATTAACTGTAGTAAATTTGGAGGTTCTCATGAACAAAAAACTACTTATTTCTCTTGCAACTGTTACAATGACTCTTGGTCTTGCTGCAAATCCAGAAGGATCGGCAGTTTCAGTTACTACTTATGCTGGAAAAGTTCGCGCTTTTGTTAGCCCATACACAACTAAAGCTCAAGCTGCTTCTAAAACAGCTGCTACTTTTGTTGGTAACAAAGCTAACACATATGTTGTAACTCCAGTTGGATTCTGTGCTACTAAAGCTCAAGCTGCTACTAAAACATCAGCTGCTTTTGTTGGTAACAAAGCTAATACATATGTTGTAACTCCAGTTGGATTCTATG
This sequence comes from candidate division TM6 bacterium RIFCSPHIGHO2_12_FULL_36_22, assembly GCA_001771315.1. Classification (GTDB taxonomy): domain Bacteria; phylum Babelota; class Babeliae; order Babelales; family UBA12409; genus 2-12-FULL-36-22. Next base: position 16,356 of record METK01000016.1, on the reverse strand, counting down.
CTACTAAAGCTAAAGATGCTTCTAAATCATCAGCTGCTTTTGTTGGTGGTAAAACTAAGGCTCTTTATGCGTTCTCTAAGAACACAATTGCACCTAAAGTTTGTGCAACTGCTAAAAACAAGTATGTAATTGGAACTGCAGCTGCTGCTGTAGCATCATATGTTGCATACAAAGTTTATAAAAACGCTGATTCTATCTCTGCTTATGCACAAGATAAAGTTAACCGTTTAAAAAGCTACTGCTTCTAAGTAAGCACGTATCATATAAAAAGGGAGAAGGTTTCTTTGCCTTCTCCCTTTTTGCATAACAAGGAAACTTCTTAATTATGAAAAAAATATTTATTGCCTCTTTAACTGCAACAATGCTTATTTCAAATTTAAATGCATATACAGTTAATATTGATACAAGCAAAATAGGAACCAGACTTGCTAATGCTGGCACTTATGCCGCACACAAAACTGTTGGCAGCCTTGGCACACAAGTTTTACCATTCTATACACGCATCGGTAAATTTTGCATGGATAAAAGTAATACACATTACAAACTTAATACTCCAGCCAATATTGCTGGCGCCGCAACTATTTTATGCGCTTTAGGTGGTATAGCATATCTTACACCTAAGATTCGTAGAAAGTGGAACAGTCTGGATGAAAATGAACGTTGTGAGATCATCTTGACTTGCTTTATGGGAGCAGCAACAGGCCTAATCTTAACGAAAAAAAAGCAAAGACCTTTGAATCTTATTTGAGATCGTAATATTTATCTCTTGGTCTTACAAAGTAAATAGAAGAAGGAAGAAATTTTGTCTTCCTTCTTCTATTTATTCCGTTCCAACTCCTCACCAAACTTTGCTTTTCTTCGACGAATCGCTTCACGAATAACATCCTGTAAAATTTCTTTACTTTGAACCATGTTTGCCTCTGTAAGACCGCTCAATAAACATGCCTGTTCTTCATTATATTCAAAATTCATAGTATTACAGAATCCCGATACAGCACATATGTCAGGGTCAAAATTAGGATCATATTGATCGTTTTTAATACGCGGCATATAAACACAAATCGGCGCATCGAGATTATCATCAAATACAGATATCGCTTTCATATGCAATTCATCAATATTAATTGTTGGCATTGGTATACCGTGTTCTTGTGCGTAACGCAATACCCCTTGCATTTCACGTCCACCTTTAATGCGAGCCGAACCATCGAGAAAGATAATTACATCTAAATTTCGACCAGAACGCAACAACGGTGGAAATGGAAGATTAAAATCAATACCTGCATCAATAAGAGTAATATTTTGTTTGTCTGGGATAATGCTTTGTGCCATACCGTAGGTATAATTTCTAAATTCAGCAGGACTCAAGCGCATGTCCTTCATCGATGTAGTTAGAAGCACCTTGATAAAACCCTTCAAAATAGGGTTCTTAAGAAAACTACCCATATGACGCATAAAATCAGTCAAATCAAGCTCAAAAGCTGATCCAAATACACCAAGATAGAAGCCTAAAGACTGCTCTGGAGCAAAATCCTTAGACACACCATTATCAAATTTACGGCCAAACGCCCAGGTAGGAATTGCCATTTTTAAATAATCACTCCAAACTTCATATGGCGATACCTCAAACCATTCAAACCGTCCGCTACCCATTGGCATAATAGATGAATATAGCGGAAATGGATATGCCCCAGTTTCCATCAAATCAGCCTGTGAAGAAAGAGCTGCTTTATGCCAGTACAGACCCAAATTCTGCAACATAATCTCTCCGATCATTATCCCCCAAAAATCTATCAATGATAACGGTTGTCCATAGTAGAACTTAGTTAATAGATTCTCTGTAGCCAGCTTGACGCTTAATGGATTAAGTCTCAGCATAAGACCATGACCCAAATGCTTAATAAAGTTATCCTTATAACGCCTCAAAAGCTTTCCATCTTCATCTCGAGTATCTGAAAATAAAGACCCCATTAACCAGGCCGAACCTGATAAGGCTGACGCATAAAGAACGCAATCTAGAAATTCTATATCAGCCGCCCCTATTAAGAATCCAAGCGTACACAGGGCTGCTCTGACCCCACCCCCACTGCCACACAATGCAATACGGGGAATTTCTTCTTCCGGTAAAGGCTTATCAAGCTTTAAAAAGTTCTCTATACCACCCTTGACCCACTCATAACGCACTTTAAGCGCATGTCGCTCCTCGGTGGATATATCCATCCCCATACGAACTTTTGCTCGAGAAGAGCCATATGGGTCCCTAAGCCTAATAGCCTCCTGCTCCATCTTGATATAGGGCCCTAGCTGCTCCCTTGCTCTCTCTAAATACTCATCAATGGCCTTTTTAGCCAAAAAGACATCCCAGGGCGTCTCCTGTGCATACAGCTGACGATACATCCCTAAAATTTGTTCATTTTCCTGTAATTGCCATGAGACATCTATGGATGATAGCGATAAGACTGCAAATCCGAGTATAGATGATAATTTTCGCATAAAGCACTCTCTCCCTTTAATTTGTAGACTCTTGCCTCAGCCTAATAAAAAAGGAACGAAAAAACAATAAGAAAAATCTTATATATTTATAGTTAGAAAAGCTTAGTGTAATTGACTAAGATTATTTTAGTGTTAGAATTGACAGCAATTGAGTAATATGCTTATAATAATAGTATATTAAAATAATTTTATAATAACAAAAAACAGGACCTAATTTATGGCAAAAAAAATTATTGGTATTGACCTTGGAACAACGAATTCTGTTGTTTCGTTTATGGAAGGTGGCCGAGCCAAAGTTATTCCTAACAAGGAAGGTTCGAATACGACCCCTTCTGTTGTAGCTTTTACAAAAGATGGCAAACGTCTCGTTGGAACATTGGCAAAGCGACAAGCTGTAACCAATGCTGAAAATACTATTTTCTCTGCAAAGAGATTTATTGGACGTCAGTATGAAGAAGTTAAAAATGAACTCAAATACATACCATATACTGTTATAAAACGTTCCGGTGGTGATATAGGTTTTTCTATTGCTGGAAAAGAACATACTCCACAAGAAATTTCATCTGCTATTTTAAATCAACTTAAGCAAGTAGCACAAGATTACATCGGAGAAGAAATTACTGAAGCAGTTATTACTGTACCAGCATACTTTAACGATGCACAGCGACAAGCAACAAAAGATGCTGGTAAAATTGCTGGCCTTGATGTCAAACGCATCATCAATGAACCTACCGCTGCTGCACTTGCATATGGTGTCGATAAGAAAAAAAGTGGAACTATTGCTGTATTTGACTTTGGTGGTGGAACATTCGACGTTTCTATTCTTGAAGTAAGTGATGGTATTGTTGAGGTTAAATCAACACACGGTGATAACCATCTCGGCGGTGATGATATCGATCAATTGCTCATTCAATACATGATCGAAGAATTTAAAAAGGATCAAGGTATTGATCTGATCAAAGATAAAATGGCATTGCAACGTCTTAAGGAAGCTGCAGAAAAAACAAAAATTGAACTTTCATCAGTACCTGAAACTGATATCAATTTGCCTTATATTACTGCAGATGCCACTGGACCAAAACACTTGACCATGAAGATCAGTCGTTCAAAACTTGAAGCATTATGCTCAAATGTTTTTGATCGTTTGCTCAAGCCATGTGAACAAGCAATGAAAGATGCTGACATTACTAAAGATAAAATTGACGAAGTTATTCTTGTCGGTGGTTCAACACGAATTCCAAAAGTACAAGAACTTGTCAAAAAATTCTTTGGTAAAGAACCAAGCAAATCTGTTAACCCTGATGAAGTAGTATCTATTGGTGCTGCAATTCAAGGTGGTGTTCTTGCTGGTGATGTTACTGATGTATTACTACTTGATGTTACTCCACTTTCATTAGGTATTGAAACTCTTGGCGGCATTGTTGCAAAACTCATCGAACGTAACACAACAATTCCTGCAAAAAAATCTCAAGTCTTTTCAACTGCTGAAAATAATCAAACCTCTGTAGACATTCGTGTCTTTCAGGGTGAGCGTGAATTTTCAAAAGATAACAAATTACTTGGCCAATTCCGTCTTGACGGTATACCTGCTGCACCACGTGGCGTCCCACAAATTGAAGTATCATTTGATATTGACGCAAATGGTATCGTTCACGTATCTGCACAAGACAAAGGTACTGGAAAAGAACAAAAAATTACCATTACCTCTGGCGGCGGTCTATCTAAGGAAGAAATCGAAAATATGGTTAAGCAAGGTAAGGAACATGAGGCTGAAGATAAAAAAGCTCGTGAAACTATCGAAAAGCGTAACCGCCTAGACAGCACAATCCTTGAAATTGAAAAAACTCTTAACGAAAACAAGAGTAAGCTTGAAGAAGCTGATGTTAAGACAACACAAGAAGCGGTTGAAAAAGCAAAGGTTGCACTCAAGGAGCATGAAAATAATGCTGATGAGTTACAAAAAGCAACTGATGAGCTCGTTCAAGCATCGCATAAAGTTGCTGAAATCTTGTACAAACAAGCACAAGAAAAGCAAAGCGATCAAACTTCAAATAGTGATGAGGGAATTGATCCAGAAATCACTGATAAATAAAAAAGGGGGCCGATTTTCGGCCCCCTTTTTTTTACAATAAAGTATTTTTACTTAAATTTTTTCACACAGGAATCAACAAGGCTTTCTATACGTGTATCATATCCCTTAGCTTTTTTTTCAATCTGAGTCATTTCTTCTTGGTACTCAGCACTCTTTGTAATTGGCTGCCAAATCGCTTGTAACTCACCAATAAGCGTTTTTATTTTTGCAAAATCATTCGCCTTCTCTGCCTGCTGTAATTGATCTTGTAAGTTTTGCATTTTCTCACGATTTACCGGAGAAAGATGATTAAGCATTATTTTGTTTACTTCATCACCAATCTGGTTAGCTTCTTTCACAGTCCCTTGAGCTTCGCTAAATTCTTTTTTACATACAGCAAGCTCTTTTGGAAGGTTATTACTATAGAAAGCCGTTACAACTTTATTCATCATTGCTTGATCACCATAGCCAAATGTTACACATAATAAGCCAGTTAATATCGTTAATTTTTTCATTTTTTTCTCCATTAAAATTTCGAACATTGATTATGACAATAATGATAATTACTCTCTTGTGCCCAACATCGACCTCCAGGGCATGATCCTAAAGAAGGTGGTGTAGTATATCCACCGTGTAGAGAATTTGCTATAAATAATAATCCTAAAAATCTCAAAAAATTTGTCATAGGACTATAATCCTTATCTGGCAGATGATCTGGTCAATGCTCTTCGCACAGTAGATGATGTACTTTCAACAGTAGGTGTTGTACTTTCAGGGTCTTCTACGACAAATGAACCTTGAAAGCCGCCTGCGTATATAGTTGATCCAAAAACACATAACCCTAAAAATAATACTATCTTCTTCATAAATTACCTCTCTATATTAGTCCTGGACCATTGGTTGATTGGTCGAATCTTCGCCTTGTTGAATTCCCCTACTAGACACCCTAAAAAACCTTGTATCCTGAGCATACAAACTTGATCCAAGTCCACACAACCCTAAAAATAATACTATCTTCTTCATAGATTACTCTCACCTGTTTCTGATAAATCTGTTGGTGGAAACTGCTCTTGCGGATTGCTCGCATCCTTTCTAGAAGACCTTGGATTTGGATAAGAATACAAACTTGAGCCAAGAATACACAATCCTAAAAATAATAGTACCCTTTTCATATTTATCTCCTATTTGAATTAGTGCTCCCATTTAGCATGACACAATAACAATCCAAACTGCAATAATATTATTACTTGGGTTCTTTGTTTTTGGTAAAAATAAGCCAATTATAGGTATACCGGATCAAATTGAAAGAGTATTTATTTTAGTACTTTTTCAATACATTCTCGAACATCTTGCCGTGAAAGCGGCATTTTCGGTGTTTTTTCAAAAAGATCATTACTACGTTTATTTCGATGTTCGATCTCTTTACCTAACTGCCTAAACTCCTTAGATAATGCTATTTGTTGACGTTTAAGGCTTTCTAAGACCCTATCAGCGGCGCTAAATCGGTTGTAAATCGGTAAAATATTATGCTTACGATCTAAATGGTGCTTATTTTTGTTGAAGGTTCTTCGGCACTTTGCTTGTTTTTTAGGATCCTTATTGATATGTAAGCAAGCATTTAATTTATTCTCGAGGCATTTAAGATCACTAAAGTAAGGATTTTGAGACAGTTTTTGATCCAATTCCCTTTTTAGCTTATTGCGCTTATTTTCTGCATTCTCAAAAAGTTTTACATTATTATCGATAATCCTGCGCAAATCCTTATACCTTTGCTTAGCACTGCGAAGCAGCTGTTCTTCACGTTTAAATTGACGTGCAGTAGCAGAAAGGGGATATTGCATAATAATATCTTTTTTTCGCTCTTTTTTGTTTTCTTCCATAGCAGCTACTGAATCATCTTCTTTACCATAAGTGCTTAGGACCAATATCATTAAAAGAAAATATCTCTTCACTGTTCTTCCTATTTAATTTGTTGCTTGTTGAGAAGGCCATAATGGCCATAATTTTCGACCAACAGCAACTGTAACATTTCCATCCGAGTCAATACAAAAACTTATCTTATTTATATGTGGCAAGAGCCATCCTGCAACTTTAGTACCAGTACGCACTTCTTGCAACTGCTGTGCCACTTTTTCTGGAAGCCATTGTTCGATTGGCTGTATAAACTCTAAAAGAGGACGATACTTTTCTAAAAATTGAGCAAATGGCTTAGCATCAAACATTATACATTTTCTTGTATGACCAATCCATAATGTTTCATCACCTTTGTAGCGTAACATTTTTCCCAAAAACTTTGGTGCTTGTTTAATTGGAAATGCAACACAAACATCATAGCCTGTATCAACACCACACCAACCTAGATCTCCAGTAAAGCGACACTCTCTTATCTGGTACTTTGGAATGTTTTCTTGTACTTGATTAACAACATTGGCAATTTTATTTATTATATCTTTTATGTCAGTCGCCATAACGTCCTGCTTTTCAGCGTAAATCGTCATCATATACAACGGTAAAACTAATAATAATTTTTTCATTATTTTTCCTTTTTTAAACAGAAATTGCTATTCCTTCCGAACGTGGATCTGAAATTCCCCATATATATCCATCATCCATCTTCTCAAGTGCTTGTACCGTTCCAAGGTGGGTATCCTCCTTTAAGATATGTCCCTTTTTAATTAATAAATCGCAAACTTCTTTTGAAAGCGCCCCTCGCTCATAGTAAATTTGGTTTGGGTCACATTGATGATGAATACGTGGATGCACCACAGCATCTGCCAAGCACATACCAAAATAAAGTCGATTAACCAAAGTCTGCCAAATAGCAGAAATAATTTGCGGTCCTCCCGCTGCACCGATTACAATTCGATTATCGCCATTCTTATTTTTAATAACTGTTGGTGTCATGGAACTAAGGGGGCGTTTAAATGGTTCAATTCTATTAAGTTCACTAGATTTCAACTCAAATCTATTTCGATATTCATTATTAACAGCAAAGTCATCCAATTGATTGTTCATAAATACGCCCGTACCAAGTGGAACAAATCCAGATCCAAATTTACTATGCACGGTTAATGTTAATGAAACTGCATTGCCTTGCGCATCAATCACTGAAACATGTGTTGTATCTGTTCCTTCTTTACATATCGCCCTTAGATTGTCTGGCAACATAAATTTGTCTTTGTCAAAGAAAGATAACCACCTATTCATAAGATATTTCTGAGAAAGCAATTCTTTAATCGGCACATTTACAAATTCAGGATCTGCTACATAACAATTACGATCAGCAAAGACCAACGCCAAAGCTTGAGCCATAATATGCCATGATATACTATCTCCTAAATTAAATTGTTCGGTATAGTTTTTTAATGCACCATCCATAAAATTAAATAATTGGAGCAGTGCAATTCCTCCAGCTGATGAAGGTGGCATTGTCAAAATATCGTATCCCTGGCAACTACCATATAACGGCTCATGTTCTTTTGTATTATAATTAGCAAGGTCTTCAAGTGTAATAACACTGCCCGCACGTTGAAGCCCATCAACTAGTTTTCGCGCTACGGGCCCCCGATAAAAGCCATCGCGCCCATATTGTGCAATACGCTTAAGCGTCTTTGCAAGGTCTGGCTGCTTGATATATTCTCCTGGGTCTTTCAATATATTTTTTTCACCAAGAATATCGCGTGCTCCCTGACTCATCGTATCCCATTTTGGTTTCGCAGAAAAATGCATATTTCCTGTAACTTGCGTGCCTTCCCAAGCAATAATAATAGGCCGTTGCAATAACTTTCTTCGATGAATTTTTCCATACTTATCATGCATAAGAAGCAAACCATCAACTATTCCAGGAATACCGCACGATTGTGCACCTTGAAGCATACTCCCTGTTTGTTGGTCAGCAAAGTTGTTTCCTTTTTGCTGAAGTATTCCTGCTGGTGCTGTTTCACGGAAATCAAAAGCAAATCCTTTTTTTATACCTGCTGGACACACAAGTCCAAATCCACCACCCCCAAGAGCAGCGTAATGTGGTCGTGTTACACCAAGCATAAATGCTGTAGCAACTGCAGCATCCACAGCATTTCCTCCAAGACGTAGAATATATGTACCCCACTGTCCCGCTACCACATCATCACAAACAACCATGCCACGCTTACCTACAACTGACCTATTTCTGCTTTTATCAAAATCTGTCGGATTGTAGCATATTTTAGTTTGAGCTGGTGAATTAATTGTTTGTTGGAACTGTTGTACATTTTTTTTAATATGCCTTGGTTCTACCTCTATCGCAAAACAAAGTAGGACGATACAAAGACTCAGATGCCTCATAAAATCCTTTTTATTTATAGAGTACCTATTAAAAGGTTAAAAATATAAGATATCGATAAAAAATTGGCTATCTATTTTGAGTAAAAAGGGCTATTCTGAAGGTAATTCAAGACTTATAATAAGGATATTAATACATGGCAATTAAAGCTGGACTGGTCGGACTACCTAATGTCGGAAAATCAACATTATTCAATGCTTTAACTCAATCAAGCATTCCGGCTGAAAATTACCCTTTCTGTACGATTGATCCCCATGTAGCAATTACCGAAGTTCCAGATCCACGCATGGAAAAGCTAAAAAATCTTTATGGTTCTCAAAAGCTTATTCCAGCTACGATGTCCTTTGTTGATATTGCCGGACTTGTTAAAGGTGCTGCTTCAGGTGAAGGTCTTGGCAATCAGTTTCTCAGCCATATTCGTGAAGTAGATCTTATTCTTCATGTTCTTCGCTGTTTCGATGATCCAAACATTATTCATACCGCCGATAATATTGATCCTATAGAAGATTATGACATTATTATTGCAGAACTGATGCTTAAAGATTTTGATTCCGTTGAAAAAAGAATGACTAAAATTGGTGCACTTAAAAAAGCAGTCCAAAATAAGCCCAAAGAACTTGTATTACTTGAAAAAGAATTAACACTCTTAGAACAAGTCAAAATTGCCATCGATGAAATGGACTCAGAAAGAATTCGATCACTCATCGTCAATACAGACGTAGAAACTATTCCACTCCTTTCTGCCAAAAAGTTTCTTATCATCGCAAACATATCTGAAACTGATCTTGAGGGTGACGCATTTCTTGAAAATGATCGTTACAAAGCTCTTATTGACAAGTTTGGTAAAGATCGCGTCATTCCAACATGTGTTAAGCTTGAATATGAACTCACACAATTAACTCCTGAAGAAGCAGAAGAAATCGAGGGAATGCTCGATACAAGTATACGAGGCCTTGGCAGTATTATTCGCCAAACATATCATAATCTTGGACTCATCACCTTCTTCACTTGCGGCCCTAAAGAAATTCATGCATGGCCAATACGCACTGGTATGACCATCCGCAAAGCAAGCGGCGAAATTCATTCCGACTTAGAACGTGGATTCATTTGTTCAGAAGTAATCAATTATAAGGATCTGGTAGAATCTGGCTCACTTGTTCAAGCAAAAAATATCGGCAAGCTTCGAACTGAAGGACAAGATTATATCGTCCAAGATGGTGATATCATCAACGTACGATTCAATGTATAAGATTTGAATTTTTAATGTGCTGTAGCTTTATTGTCTTAAATCAAACCAACTCTAGCAATTTTTTAAGCACACATGAATCATCAGATTTACTGATTGCTTGATTAAGGGTTTGAATGTAAAGACGCTCTAATCGCCCTTCCAGCGTAGCAAGCTTATTGATCAGTTTTTCATAAGCACAAACATCCCCAACTTTTTCAAGGTTTATAACCTGAGTAATCTTAGGTAAAACGACTTTTTTCAGATGGTGCAATTCTTGCATGGAACCTATAGTATCTGGTTGATATGCCATAAATGCCCCAAAAAGAGGATTATCCAATCTTTTGAGCAATCCTTCTATAGTGTCTTTGGCTTGGGCTGTCAGCTTTTGTAAAACAGCTACACGGGCTTGAGAATGTTCTTTTTGGTACTGTTCTCGTTCCTGCTGGGCTGCTAATTGTTCAAGCTCCCATTCTTGTTGCTGTGCAGCAAAAAGCTTATTTTTGAATATTTCTTGCTCAACCGGCTCTTGATTAATGCGCCATTCATCACATATTTTGCCATTAACACTCTCATGGCGATAATCAAATATAATACCCCCAATATCTTCTTTCTGTCTAAATAGGCTCAATTGCTCAAGAATACGTGCGTTAAGAGGGTATATCAGTAGAAAAGTTAGGCTAAATAGTGGCAATCGCATCATCATGATGAACTCCATGTGATTCTATAGGGAAATTATGACAAATGATATATGTAGTCTATACCAATCACTAAATCCGTCCATGGTCAAGGATTATGTCAATTGACTCAAAAATCAGAATATAACTTATATTAGCTTGTTTTTATGCCATTTTAACAAAATTAACGATATAATATGGTCGACTCCTTGTATCATCGAATTCCTCTTATCGTTAAAGTTTATTTATTTTATCATATTTGCTATGCTATTATCAGGTTAAAGCATAAATAATCATCCAATCAAAAATCATATTTTTAACTTAATTGAATAGGATGATGATCTTTTCCCTAAGCTAAAATGTGGGTATCCAGGCCATAAGGAAATTGATGAAAAACGGAACTAAAAGAAAAAAGGGCTTTTTTTCCATATCAGCGGTCTCAAAGATGTTTTCAGTTCATCAACAGACCGTACGGTTATACGAAAAAGAAGGCTTGATTACCCCAAAGCGAACTGAGGGCAATACCCGTATGTTCACTGAAGAAGATATCGAAAAATTAGAAGAAGTAATCCATTTGACTCACGAACTTGGTATTAACCTTGCCGGAGTCCAAATGATTCTTAAACTTCAAAAAAGCATAAAAAAACTCCAAAAACAGATGAACGATTCCCTCGAGCAAGTTCAAGACGATCTTAAAAACGAGGTTGATTTGTCTAAAAATATCATCGCTAATAAGGCTTCAGAGCTCATTAAAATCAAAAAACGTTCTAATATTCCATTAGTTATGGAAAGCCAGTTAGATCCTAATGAAAATGCCGATGAATCAGGTGATATAATTGAAATTGATACCTGGACTGTAGACTATGATGAATAAAAGTACCTATGCTCTCATTATGGACAAAAAGTAAAAAAAGTGGTTAAATAAAAGACAAGTTACGGTATATTGTCTTGCATGAAAGGAGCCTTAGATGAATAATGATAATTCGTATAAATCTGATGGTCAATTTATTCTTTCATTTGAACTAGTACAGCTTCTAGAGTGGCTAATCGAACATCAACCGGATGAAATCAAAAAACTTATCCACAAAGCACTGTCTCAAGGTCTTCACAGCAATATCCGTCAAGCAGATGATCTCTTAGAAGTCTATTCACCAGAAGACATGCAAAATACTGTCATTGATTACTTCGGTCTTATGGAAGTTCTTCTTCTCGATGCTATTAATGAACGAAGCAACCATAATAGTATTCATACACAACTTATTCCCACCGTACATCACATTGATCAAAGCTCATATGATGATGATGCGGTCTTTTCAAGCGTAGAAAATGCTACAACCTCTCTTGAAAAAAACTCTCTCCAAAATCCTCAAGCAGTTCTTTATAAAGAATTGTTAAAGAACTGGAAGCCTAATAAAAAAGCTAAAGTTAACTAAAAGCTACTATTATTGTTGATGTTTCAAACTTCATTTTGTTATTCTATAAGAATGGATGGATTGTAAATAAAATGGAGGTTATATGAAATTTGGAATTAAAAGGCTTGTATTAGCAGGGCTGCTTATTAGTAGTACCTCATTATTTGGTATTACACCTCTAAACCAGATGAAGCAATATTTAAAACAAGCTCGTGCGGGAACAATCAACTGGAAAAAAATTAGTACGCTTGGACCAAAGTTTAAGCCTGTCATTAATGTTGGTGATCAATATGGAGTAACATTACTCATGTTTGCAGCATCACCAGTTGGTCAGCAAACACCACAACTTTATCAAGATACTGAAGCTGCCGCTCACTATTTAGTAGAAACACTTGGTGCCGACAAAAGTATTAAAAGTGATTTTGGAAATGGAACTGGATGGACAGCTAGTCAGTACGCTACCAACGCAGTCCGACCTAAACTAGCAGTGTATCTACTCCAAAAATCTAACTAATAATCACCATTGTTGACGATCTAAGCTAGCAGAATATTTTCAATCACAAAGGAAATTGATGAAATTTGGACTAAAAATCTTGTTATTAATTACGGCATGTATAAGTGGTACTTCACTATCTGTATCTACAAGCACAAGTCTCATTAAAAAAATGGATAAATTGCTACAACAAGCGAATGATAAAACAATCAATTGGAATGACGTACAAGAATTAGGTTGTCAATTTAGACGTGTTATCAATACGCAAGGTACAAATAACATGACACTTTTAATGTACGCGGCACAAGAAGCTAACATCCAGATTGTTAAACATTTAGTTGAAGATCTTGGTGCCAATATTAAACCAAGATCTTCCGACCTTGATTGGAACACCATCATGTATGCCATTGCAGCAAATCAGTTTAAAAATGCAGAATATCTACTGAGTAAAGAACCTACATTCAAATGCTCAAAAATGTCTTTACGTAGTACAACAGAAGGTCCTTGCACAAGTCCACCTTATACATATACTCTCTATGAGTTTGCTGTATTCCATAACGGACCAAAAAAATTTGTAAAAATGCTTAAAGAAGCTAATTGTAAGTAATATTATTTTTTGTATTGTTGTTGAGCACTGGTGATAATTTTTAAGGCTTCAGTGCGATTTCGCCAGCCTTCGACAACAGTTTTTTTCTCTTCCAATTGCTTGTAGATAGTAAAGAAATGTTCAATTTCTGTTAGAATGTGCTTTGGCACATCTGATATTTCTTGAGCATATTTCCAAAATGGATCTGTAACAGGAACGCAAAGTATCTTTTGATCCACTCCTTTTTCATCTGACATTAAAAGCATGCCAACCGGTCTTACCTCAATGATACAACCAGGAAAAGTAGGTTCTTGAATAAGAACTAATACATCTAATGGATCTCCATCATCTGCCAATGTATCCGGAATAAATCCATAATCAGTAGGATAATGAACAGGCGAATGCAAAACACGATCAAGTCTAATTTGTTTTAATTCTTTGTCATATTCGTACTTATTGCGACTTCCCTTAGGAATTTCAACCATTATTTGTATGTTCACAATTCACCTCCACAATAACTATTCAAAAAATCCTAATTTAACCAAAGCCTGTTGTACTTCATATAATGGTAAGCCTACAACAGCTGTATAAGAACCATCAATAGATTTTAAAAATCTATTGCCATAACCTTCTATCGCAACACCACCACTCACTTGTGTACACTCAACCCCGATAAATTTTGGCAAATCATCTAAATATTGATCAAGATAATTATCCGGCACATCAAAGACATATTTCGCTTCTGCATAGGTAGTTTCTCGATCTTGCAATTCCCATTTGCCATCGACAAACTTTCTTCTATCAATACAGACTGCCGTTCCAGTACGAGCACCCTCTTTATACTTTCTAAGATTCTCTTTAGCCAACTCTCGATTTGCTGGCTTACCACAAATATTACCTCCCATATCAACACCCATTGTATCAGCCGTTAGAACCCAGCAAATATCTCCCTGCTTACCTTTAGGCAATACAACATGATTCATTTTATGAAGAGCAATACTCTCTAAAAGCTTTTGAAGCGGCATTCCCCAATCGCAATCCTGCTCATTAGCATCCTGCTTGACCAATTCAAATGAAATTCCAGCCTCTTTGAGCAATTGTTGACGAGAATGTGATTGTGTACCAAGGTATAATTTTTTCATAATTATAGTTTACTATTATCGACCAAAATCATCAATCTCCTTATTTTCTCACACCGAAAGACCTCGTCCTTCAGGTCGAGGATGTAAGGCGTAAAATTGTGTCAAAATTATAGTAACAAATTCTGACACAATTTATCTTGCTTAACTTGTGGGACTGACATAATAACACCATAGTAATGCTGGCGCAAAGCAAAATGGCCTGTGGAGATACTGAATCAGTTGCAATGCAGACCCCAGGAATCCTTCAGGAGGATGTCAATTAAGCATCAGGGAGGAGATTCCTCCCTTTGGGTTTTAAATCACGCATAAAGAGATAACAAAGTATCTCTAAAAACATTTGGAAAATTGGTTTTAACAAATTGACTTGCTTCAAAATTATTTTTAGCTTTTTCTAGCGAAAGAGGAAGTTTAAAAATGTTTAAATCACAAATTTCTTTCTCAGAGAGAGAATAGAGGTTTTGGCGTACCGGCTCTACTGCTTGTTCATTATCAATTAATCCTTGAAGTCCGGTTAGCAAGAGAGCTGAAAATGCTAAATATGGGTTGCAAAAGGTATCCGCACAGCGTAGTTCAAATCTAGTTGCATTATCATTATTATAGGTTGCAGGAATTCTAATTGCTGCAGATCTGTTTTTTTCGCTATAACATAAATAGATTGGTGCTTCAAAACCAGGAACTAAACGCTTGAATGAGTTTTCATGACCATTAAATAAAATGGATACATCTGAAATATATTTCATGACTCCCGCAAGGAAACTATACGCAATTGGAGAAAGATTTTGAGAATTTTTGTCATAAAAAACATTTTTTTGAGAATCCCATAAACTAAAATGAATATGCAATCCTGTTCCATTTTCTTTAGTAATTGGTTTTGGCATGAAAACAGCTTTCAATCCCGCGCGATCCGCTTCGATTCCTATAATGTGTTTTGCCAATATGAGCTGATCGGCAACTCTTATAGGGTCGTTGTATTGAATACTTATCTCATATTGTCCTGGTCCTACTTCGCTATGCCATTTTTCTATATCAACACCAGCATTAACCAAGGCTTTCATTGTGTTTAATTTAAAATCAGTCATATTGCTATCAGATTCTAAATCAAAATATCGAGATTGATTAACCGGAGTAATAATGTTATTTTCCCAGTCTTGTTTTTTTACTAAATAAAATTCCAATTCAATACCGACCAACATTATATACCCCATTTGTTCTTTGAGCTTTTTGGTAGCATAGGCACAAAGAGTACGCGGATCAGATAAGTATGGAGTATTTTCGTTTTCATAAACATCACAAAAGTATAATCCAGTTGTAACGTTGTTATTCTGTATACGATAATGAGCCGTACGGTCAACCTTTAATAATTTGTCGCTATCGCTTATGTGTCCATATCCTTTAATGGAAGATCCATCAAAAGCTGTACCATTTTGCAATACTCCATCTATTTTAGAATCTGGTATAGTAACAGTTTTCGGTTGTGTAACATTAATTGGTGTAAAAACGAGTTCATAAAATGGAAACCGTTGGCTATCATCTTGAGCATAAAGAATGTTTAATAATAAAGAAAATGCAATTATAGATGATAATTTTTTTTTCACAGA
>METK01000016.1:0-147 GCA_001771315.1 candidate division TM6 bacterium RIFCSPHIGHO2_12_FULL_36_22 | reverse complement strand
TGCATATAGAGGATATGAATGAAGAACATGCGTATGTTCCTTTTTACCAGCCCAAATGCGGATACCATATTGAGAGTTGGGGTGTGATTCTAGAAATATCTGCATACTTTTGATTCTTAAGTTTTCACCGGCCTTGACTTCAATAGG
>METK01000015.1 GCA_001771315.1 candidate division TM6 bacterium RIFCSPHIGHO2_12_FULL_36_22 | reverse complement strand
GGCTGAAATAGGATGATCTTTCCTCCACCGAGCTGAAGCACGGGGTATCCAGATCATAAGGAGATTGATGAAAAAAATGTATGCCCCATGGCGAACACCATATGTAAAAAGCATCACAAAACCCAAAGATAATGATTGTGTTTTTTGTACAACACTCAACAATCATAAGGCCGATAGAGAAAATTTTGTACTCTTTCGCGGTAAGCACTGTTTTGTTATTCTCAATCTCTATCCTTACAATGCAGGGCATATACTCATCTTGCCCAATAAGCATGTCAGCGATCTTGACGACCTTACTTCTAAAGAACGCACCGAAATGATGGAGCTTACAAATCAAGCCACTAAGATCATGAAAGATCGACTCAAGGCTAAAGGCATCAATATAGGACTCAATATAGGTGAAGTTGCAGGGGGAGGTATCCCTGACCATATTCATATGCATGTCTTGCCGCGATGGCCGCATGATACCAATTTTATGCCCCTTATCGCTAATACCAAACTCATCTCTGTAGATCTTAATGATGTCTACGATCTGCTCAAGGACCAGTTTCACAATTGCTAACTTTGCTGGATTAGATATACTTTGGATTAAAGGTTTTTAACCATTTTAGTCTATAAAAGTATAGGACCAAGCATGAAGTCCACCGAAATTCGCAAAAAGTTTTTTGATTTTTTTATTAGACTTGGACATGAATATGTTCCAAGCTCTTCATTAATCCCCGCAGAGGATCCAACACTCTTATTTGCAAATGCTGGCATGAACCAATTTAAGGATGTATTTCTAGGTAAAGAAAAGCGTTCATATAATAAGGCAGTATCCATCCAAAAATGTGTCCGCGCGGGTGGCAAGCACAATGATCTTGATAATGTTGGATTCACTCGACGTCACCATACATTTTTTGAAATGATGGGAAATTTTTCCTTTGGTGCTTATTTCAAAAAAGAAGCTATCCGATATGCCTGGGATTTTTTGACTAAAGAAATGGGTCTACCTAAAGAAAAACTTTATGCAACTGTCTACAAAGATGATGATGAAGCATACCGCATTTGGAATGAAGAAATTGGCGTTCCTAAAGAAAGAATTTTTAAACTTGGCGAAGCTGACAATTTTTGGGCAATGGGCGATACCGGACCATGCGGACCATGTACGGAAATTCTTTTAGATCGTGGACCAGAATTCTGCACAAAAGGTTGCGATTTATGTTCTCCAGAAGCCTGTGGTGAACGATTTTTAGAAATTTGGAATAACGTGTTCATGCAATTCAATCGTTCAGCTGATGGTACAATGGAACCTCTTAAACAAAAGGGTGTTGATACCGGAATGGGTTTGGAACGATTGGTTTCTGTTATGCAAGGCAAAGATTCTGCATATGAAACAGATCTTTTTATGCCGATCATGAAAAAAATAGATCAACTAACAGGCTTGAAGTACGAAAAACAAATCGGTGAAATGAGAGCTGCATTTCGTGTACTTGCCGACCATATCCGAGCAGCATGCTTTTTAATTGCTGATGGCTGTGATCCATCTAATGATGGCCGAGGCTATGTCTTAAGAAAAATTATTAGAAGAGCAGCATTATTTGAACGTAAACTGAGCGACAAGTCCATCTTTGTAGAACTTGCACCAGTTGTTATTGAAACAATGAAAGAATTCTATCCAGAACTTGAAATCAATAAACAACGTATTTCCAAAGTATTACATAATGAAGTTAATAAATTTTCTCAAAACTTAGTTCGTGGTCTTGGTATTTTAGAAGATTATTTTAAGAAAAATAAAGATCAAGAAATATCAGGCAAACAAGCTTTCATGTTATACGACACGTACGGATTCCCGTTCGAGCTTATAGAAATTTCCGCCCATGAACGAAAATGGAGTATTGATAAAAAAGGATTTGATATGGAAATGGAAAAACAAAAAGCACAATCCGGTAAAAAATGTACAACTGAACCAATAACAGAACTTGATATACAAACCTCAACACAGTTTACTGGTTATACATCACTCGAAGAATCTGGTACCGTCAAAGAAATTATCAAAAACAATAAGCTTGTTAAAAGCGTAGAAGAGGGTGATGAGTGCTGGATCATATGCGAACAATCACCGTTCTATGTAGAATGCGGTGGCCAAGTAAATGATGAAGGCTGGCTCATTTTTGATGAAGAACAAGTCGGAATTCATGATCTTAAAAAAATCAGTAATGCAATTGCTGTACAAATTACTGCGCCGGTACACATCAAGATTGGTGATCCTGTTATCTCTCGTGTTAACGCTGATTTTAGATTTGACACCGTTCGTAATCATACAGCAACTCACTTGCTTCAAGCTGCATTGATCGAAATTTTTGGCAAAGAAATCAAGCAGGCTGGTTCTTTAGTAACTGCCGACTATCTTCGCTTTGATTTTACGTGGCATGAAAATTTAACACCTGATCAAATCAAAGCGGTAGAAAAGCTTGTTAACAGAAAAATCTGGGAAAATATTTCACTTAATATTGGTATGAGTACACTCAAAGAATCTCAAGAGAAGGGCGTTATTGCATTCTTTGGTGAAAAATACAATCCAGAAAAGGTTCGTGTCGTTCAAATTCCTGGATTCTCTGCTGAGCTTTGTGGTGGTACGCATGTTCAGGCAACAGGAGATATCGGCTGTTTTAAGATCACCGAAGTATCAGCACTTTCTGCAGGCACTCGCCGCATCGTTGCTATCACTGGAAATAAGGCTTTGGAAACATTTCAAGATGATTTCAATATCATCAAACACCTGTCCCATGAGTTTAAAGTTCAACCACAGGAAGTTCTTGGTGCAGTATCGCGGCAACAATCAACAATACAAACGTTGAACATGGAAGTCCGTCAACTGAAAAAACAATTATATAATACATGCATCACGCAATGGGCAAATCAGATTAAAACTGTTAATGATATTCCATTCCTGCTCATCACTCTTGAGTATGCTGCTAATGATGAAATGCGAGATATCGCAAACCAACTTAAAGATATTAAGCCTGGTTTTTACATTCTTATAAGCAACAATGATGATCGCTCTGCATTCATTGCTACAGCCGCTCCTAGTGTTAATGTAAATCTAAAAGAATTTTCTGAATGGCTTAAAAATGAACATGGGTTACGTGGTGGTGGTAATGACCAAGTAATTCAAGGTGGCGGCAATAGACTTGATACATCAATGCTCACTGAAGCTATTAAGGCATGGATCTCTAAGAGCTAGCCTAGTTTCTTGCATAAGCCTCCTTGACTGTGGTACTCTACAGACCAAATATCAGGGAAAAGGAGAGGCTATGGCATATGATCGTGCATGCTTAACAATAATTTGTTTGCTTGCCCTAAACGGAATAAGTGCTCACACATATTCTCGTACGCAAACACCAAATCAATATGTATTGGGTGATGTACGAGCTGCCGTTGCCCTTCATCGATTTAGTCATCTACTCAATAAAGCAAAACGTTGTTGGCGAGATATTTCTGAAAATATGCAATCTGTTATCGATCTTACAGAATCAAGCCCTACTATTAATATCAATACGCAACAAGTTATTATTGTAACACCGCAAGAGATCAATAACTTTTCTGAATTCGATGACCGTGCAGAATTTTTACTTCGAACATTAAAACAGGAAAAAAAGGCTCAACAAGAAGCATCTGAAATAATTTCTCTTTTCATTCTTTCTGAACTTAAGTCAATTGAGCGACCTGAAAAATTAAAAGAATGGCTGACTAATAAACTCAAGTTCTTTATGATACGTCCATACAATAATAAAACATTGCAAGGACTACAGTGCCATGAATTTAATCGTGCAGCTCAACAAGCATTATGGATTGCAAATGTGACAAATGAAACATTCCAAACATTAGAATCGGATATAGCAAGTTTACATGAAGAAGGAAAGGTCTCTACACGAGAAGTCGAAATCATTAAGGATATGTTCGATCGTATTGAATCCTGTGCCCAAGGAATACAAGAATTATTTGAATATGCCGCACAAAAGGTCAAATATTACGGCCATGTACGAACTGATAAAAAAGTATCCGAACATATTGAAATTGCCGGCAATAATATCAGTTCTGCTCTTACGCAACTCCGACGCATGGCCACAGAAAAGGGCACCCCTCGAAATTTATCTATTGAATTACACCAATATTTAAAGCTTATTGAAGATATTGTTAATCCTAAACTTGTCACAAGAACCTATAAAGAAATAGAAAAAGTTATCCGAGAATTAACAGCAAGCTCTTCCGAAATAAACTTGGATGCCTTATATACAAAAAGATGCTTCGGCAAAGAAAGCAGACTTACAATGCTACGCGAAACTATAAAATACCTTAAGGTAAAGCGCGGCTATGACGAAGAATTGCGTACCAAGCTTGAACGACAATTTCAAACAAATGTCTTATTTAAGAAATCAATGAATACAATCATTCGAGATATGGATGCCAAGATTGATGATTCAACATTACGCATTACTGCATGTGAAAATGAAATTAAATTTATATTACAAGAACTTGATATCTACAAACAAACATATGATCTAACAAAAGAAATTTTTAATAGAACACAATGTGTTAAAGATATTGAGTCAGTACAAGCTGGCAAAGGTTTTTTGATTAAGCAATAATCTTTTCAATAACGCCGATAGCCATCTGAACCATTTCATCAGCTTGTGCAATGTCTAAAAATCGTTCAAGAACATAGTCAGCTACCATCTCAGGTTGTTCCGGTCTTCCTATACCACAACGTACACGTTCAAAATCTGGACCAATAAATTCAATAATAGAGCGCAACCCGTTATGCCCTCGAGCGCTACCACCTTCTTTGATTGAAACTTTTCCCAATGAGGACTCAAGCTCATCATGCACAACAAGAAGATTATCCACATTTATATTTTTACTCTTTAAAAATGGAATGACTTTACCAGAGTCATTCATATACGTAAGTGGTTTAATCAAAAGCACATTCTTCCCGGTATCAGTTTCAATTTCAGCGTACTCAAGATTACCCTTAGTCTGCCATGATACATTGTATTTATCTGCCAACCCATCAAGCACCATAAAGCCTATATTGTGACGCGTGTTTACAAAACGTACACCAGGATTACCTAGACCAATAATTGCTTTTATATTTTTTGTACTCATGGCTTGTCCTTTTATATTTCTATTCGTTTTGCATGTATGGTAAATGGTGTCAGCCCATCTCTCTCCGAAATTTCTTCCGATGAGCCAAGACGAACTAAGTTTGGCTGCTTAAATTGCTTGGAGTCTTCAAGTAGGTTCAAAAATTGCATAACATCCTTAATTTCTGATGCATAACCAGATAACTCAATATCCATACCATTAAGTCTCAATGATTCAAGAAAAACATTTTCTGGAATCATATCAATTAATTCATTAAGAAGGTGTATTGGCGCCTGCTCTTTTAAACGAGTCAATCGAGTTACCGTATCCAATTTTTGCTGCAATTGAGACATATGTTCTATAGTCTGTTTTTTAGCCTTTATAAGTTGTTCCAATGAAGTTGTTTCTTGAGTAATACAATCTATTTGCTGTTGCAGCAAAAATATATTGTATTGTTTATTATATGATATATGCCAAAGAAAAACCACTGTGCCCAAAGCACCTAGGCTCGATAACATTAACCAAATAAGCTGAGCTCTTTGTCTTGTTCGACTAAGCCCCATTTTTAATTTTAAATTTTTCACTACTCTTCGATCCTCACATTAGGAGTCCACGACCAATAAGAACTTCATTTTTATACTTACCATATTTTTTTGTATCACTCTTGTCCATTAAACAATCTGAAACTTTAAACCCTGCTCTATATTCTTCTGCATATTCAAGCAATACACTATCATATGGATCTTCAACTTCTAGGCCTGCCAACTGTGCGGCATGCATCGACATCAAAGTAATTAAAGTAAGTGAGCTATTAAGCGCCAACAAACTATGTTGAAAGTGTTGCGGAGCTTCTATCTCTTCTTCAGTATCTATAGCAATAGCAATATGCTTACAAGAAATAAGATTTTGTAAAAATGTATGTACACGTGTGAGATTGTAGACAATACCATCATGCATTAACACAGAATCAAATTGCTCGTGAGCAATGCTTTCAATAAGATATTGATTGTTATGAAAAGACCATTGCGCAACCCAAAGTTCCGTTGGATAAATCAATAAGGTAGCAACTTTTTTTTGCTTATTTTGATTAAAGGGCCACATCATGCCTCCGCAAGAAGTTAAAGCGAAGCTCGTACTACCCGATCCTTATTATATAAATCTTTATCGATAGCAATCTGGTTAAAACCTGCATGCTTGAGCAAATTTGTAACGGCTTCCGCTTGTGTATAATCAATCTCAATTAACAATTGGGGAAAGTCTACAGCTTTATCACGAGAAGATAAATAGTTAGGTGCCACTTCAATAATTTTCTTGATAATAGATAGCCCATCTTTTCCAGCCTCTAATGCTAAACGATCTTCCCATTCTTTAACAGAAGAATCTAAATGCTTATACGCTTGCATAGGAATATATGGAGGATTAGATACAATAATATCAAATGGAGCATAATCACCAACCGTCTCAAATAAATTGGATGGAAGAATGGTAGAATTCGGAATACTATTATAAAGTTTATTTTCTTGTGCCAACATCAGCGCATGTTCAGCAATATCACTCATAATAACGTGTGCATTTGGTAATGCATGTGCAAGAGCAAGACCAATACAACCAGAACCGGTACACAAATCAAGAATCCTTAATGGTCTATCTTTATATGGTTGTAGTTGCTGTATGAGCTGTACAACCCATTCCTCTGTTTCCGGTCGCGGAATAAGAACAGGGGGTTTACAAAGAATCTCAATTTCATAAAAAGGAACTGAACCAATAATATATTGTATTGGTTGAGAGTTGATCACAATCTCTTCAAGCCAATCTTGAAGTTGTAACAATTGCTCTGAAGTGATATCAATCTCATCCTGAGTTATCAACTTACTTCGAGATTTACCGGTAAGTTTTTCTAACAACCACCATGCTTGTTGCTCAGGGACCGCTCTAGTGATCGTTTTCAATAAAGATAATAATTGCATGCTTACGCCAATAATTCTTGTATATATTCGTGAGAATCAAAGAGTTTGAGTTGCTCAATAGCTTCCCCGAATGATATATAATAAACAGGTATTTTCAATTCACTTGCTATTGCAAATAGTATACCGCCTTTCCCTGTACCGTCCATCTTAGTAAGCACAATGCCATCAATATCAATTTTTTCATGAAATATTTTTGCTTGATCGAAAGAATTTTGTCCTAACATACTATCAAGCGTAAGAAGTGTGTTCACTTTATACTCAGGAAGCTTTTTACTAATGACACGCTTGACCTTATCTAACTCTTGCATCAAATTGATTTTGGTTTGCAATCTCCCAGCTGTATCAATAATGAGCACATCATAATCACCGGATTTAAATTGCTCACAACCCGCATATACTACTGCTGCAGGGTCACCATTCTCTCTTCCTGCAACTACCTCAATATTTAAACGCTGACCCCATTCCTGGAGCTGTTGAACAGCTGCGGCACGAAATGTATCTGCAGCTACCAATAAAATTTTCTTTCCTTGTTGTTGTAATTGATGAGCAAGCTTAGCTGCAAAAGTAGTTTTCCCACTTCCATTAATGCCAACCAACATATATACATTTCCTGTATCAAATTGCTGTGATGGTAGTATATACTCTAGCTGTTGCGCCAATGCATCCTTAAGATCTGCTCCTGAAGTAACTTCGTGAGATTCTAATTGCTCTGTAAGAGCTGCGATAATATCTTGAGTCGCCTTGACTCCCGTATCGGCTTTAAGCAAAATCTCCTTAAGCTCCTGCAAATCCTTTTCATAAATTGTCGTTTTACCAAAAATACCCCCTAACTGAGAGGTAACTTGGGTATATACTTTTGAAAGCGTTTTCTTGATAAATCCAAACATATTTGGTTCCCATAATAAAACTGTTTCATTCCTTTAAGGATACAGGAATTTCACTTCTCTGACAACCGAAGGACCGGCTTAGGCACCTTGACAAATAATTACCATCCGGAATACTTAAAGTGGTGCTTTTTAAAATTCAAGCAACATATTACTCAAAAGGTTATTATGCATATTACAAAGCAAGTTACAACAGTTTTTTTGATCCTATTTATGAGTATCAATTCAGCTTCAGCACTAGAGTACCAAAAAGGCGCTTCTATTACATTCAATGATGGTAGTAAACAATTACTCCAAGCTGGTACCAATGTCATCAGAGACAGTTCTGGCAGAATTATAGAAACTCTCGTTATTATCCCACACCCTACTAGCTTTACCCAGGCCCTGAAAGACCTAGCACATGTTGCTATACATAAGCACAGAACACTAACTACGGCTGTCAGCATAGCCTCAGTTGGCGCCCTCATTGCTGGCATTCTCTGGTTAACTAAAAAAAATAATCGCACAGAATCCCACGAAAGCGGCTCCTTGGTTATCTATGCCAAACGATAGTTTTTAAAGCTTTTATCTTCTTGGGGGAGGCTTTTGACATATTTGTATCTATGTGAAATAATAATTATATGTTTAATTTGCAAACCTTACTAATCTTATTAAATTTCTGGGAAACTCATGAAAAAATTACTTATACTCTCTTTTGGGATTCTTACCGCAAGTAATAGCTTTGGATTTTCTAAAGCTAACGTTGTAAATTCTGTAAAAACACACTATTCAAAACTTGCTCATAGCAGTGTTGTTCTTGATGCTCAAACAAAGGCCTCAAAACTGATTGCTACAGCTCAAGCCCAATGTCCTACTATTGCAAAGCAAGCTTTGGATAAAACAAAAACTGGTTACAATACTCTTATTCAAGTTGTAGAAAAAAATCCTAATGCTACATTTTCTATCACATTATTTACTGCCTGCGCAGCTATAATTGTCTATAACAGTTATAAAAATCGTGATTCAATTCTTACAACAAATAAAGAGGATAATGATTTTTACAACAGTGATGAATGTCTTTTTTATTAATTTAGAATCATAAATCTTAAATGGAGGCTCTATGAAAAGAATATTATTTTTAACTCTCAGCCTATTGGCTACTACACAGATTCAACCAACGGTTTCTGAAACTGTTTCAACTTTTGGAACAGAAGTAGCACGTGCAACTACAAAATGTGGTAAAGGTATTTACCAAGTTGCTCAAAACTACAACTATGCAAATTTACCTAAGGATGTGACCAACTTAGTTAAAAGACATCCTAAAGCTGCAACTGTTTCTGCGCTTTATGCTGCCTACTTAGGCAGAGTTGCTTACATATACAAAAAAAACTGTGAATATTGTTGTCATAGCAAAGACAGAGCGCAGCGTCAGGCTATCATCCGTAGCATTGCACCGGCATTAGCATATGGTATTGTTAAAGCTGCACAATTTTCTTGTAAAAAAATTGGTGAACCTGCAACGTGCGCATTATGCGTAGCAATATTAGCATCATTAAACTAGATTATTTATTGAATTAAAAAGAGGAAGGCAAAAACTTTCCTCTTTTTACTTAACAATAAAATCCTGCCAACCAGAATACCAATTTTGATTTTTTCTTATATAAAGCACTTATTTGACTTTTTTACCTTATTTGAAATAATATAGATAAATTAATTTGCACTATATAACTAACCTCATTAAACCTACAGGATTTTATGAAAAAAATATTTACCCTATCTCTTGTAATGCTTACAATAGGTCAAAGCTTTGGATACTCATATGGTGATCTTGCTACCTCTGCAAAACAAACAGCTTCTATCGCCGTTGATATTGCAAAAGCTGAAGGTACAAAACTATGTGCTCAAAGTGTTATAGTAGCAAAAAAAGGTGCCGCTATTGTTGCACAAAAATCATCTGAATTATCTTCTGCCGCTAAGGCTTCATATCCGGGTGTTAAAGCTAAGGTAATTGCTGAAACTAATAAAAGTTGCAAAGCTGTAGTTGAATTTGCAAAAAAAGACCCTGTTGGCGCAGCTCTTGCTTCGACAGGTGTTCTAGTATTATCTTTGGGCATTTACGAATATTATAAATCTTGCAAAAAAAGAAAAGCCTTACAACGTGCTCGAGCAGATCTTTACTTTCATACATGCCAAGACAGCCTCGCAAGCTAAAAATTACAATAAAATAACCATAATTTAATGGTTATTACGGTTATAAGGGAGGACTTTTGAGTCCTCCCTTATCTTTTTATAATCTATAACGCTTCAACTCTTTGCAAAAACAGCTTCAATCGCCTATAATCATTGCCCGTCAATAGTGATAAATTCTGAATAAGCTCTGCCAGAGCATCTTCATCTAATATTTCTTGGTTTCTTGCATGAGATATCAATGCCAACAACAGCTCATCAATATTCCCCAGTAACGATTCATGCCCAAAAATAAGCTGTAAATAACTCTGTTTAGCAAAAAACTCTTTGCTTGCCTCTTTATTAAGCAATCCAATGAAACTATGAATTTTGGGCGGTTTTGGAGCTAATACATGATGTATCTTCTCTTTTTCCTTATAGCCCAGAGTCAAACAAGAAAAAGTGGTCTTGAGAAACTCAAAAATTTGAGGCTGTTCTGCTAAAAGCTCTTGTTCGGTCTTTTGGTAGGCAAAAGGCGTACGAGATGGATCTAATGAACCTGTTTCTATGGCATATACAAGACCAAATATCTCTCGATCATGCGATTCAGTCGATACTACAGACCCAAATGAAGGCACCTCGTCCCAATCCCAACATTGGCCTTTCCAGGAAGAAAGTGAGCTTTCGATCACTTCACCCAAACAATTCTCTTTGTTTTTCATGATGTGTTACCACTTGATTGTATAATTTTTTGATAAAACTAAGCCTGTGAATGATACTGGGACCATGTTTAACCAACGCAATCGCATGTGTCTGCGTACCATAACCTTTGTGTTGCTCCATTCCATATCCCGGAATACTTACTTTTATTGTATCCATAATCCGATCCCGTGTCACTTTTGCTATAATTGATGCTGCTGCAACAGAGATAGAACGTGATTCTGCATACGGAAATGCCTTAAATGGAATGGACTTATAATCATTACTGGCAAATTGTAACCTAACAGCATCAACCAGAATAAGCGATATATTCTGAGAAGCCTGGACCATTACTTGAGACAATGCTCGTTTCATGCTTAACTGAGTTGCCTTATGTATATTATACCGGTCTATATGCTGCGAATCGACTAATCCAAGCCCAAAAATAGCATGCTGCACTATCCAATCATAGGCCAATAAGCGTTCTTGTTCGTCCATTTGTTTAGAATCTTTAAGGAGTGGATGATTGGAACCAGGATCCAAAATAACCGCAGCTGCCACAACAGGACCAGCTAAACATCCTCGCCCAACTTCATCAATTCCACAAAGAATGCCCTTGTTAACCCACACATCTCGTTCCATAAGATCATTTTCAATAGTCAATTTTTTACCCAACTTACCCCACCCAATGTTTTCCATTTGACAAGATTGCCAATTGCTTGTACTCTCATATTTAGTAAAGCAGTTGTTCAAAATTATATTAACACATTAAGACCAAATATAAAGGGAGGAGCCCTTATTATGAAAAGTTCTACAGCCCTTCGTGTCAAAGAACTCTTGAGAGAAAAAGGTTGGACAACCAAAGTTCTCGCAGAAAAGACAGGTATGTCTGAGAGTTACTTAACCCATATTAAAAATGGAACACGTCGGTGGAACGAAGATTCCTTAAGAAAATTAGCGGGCGCGTTTGATATTAACCCAATCGATCTTTTTGCTCAACAACGCAAAAGAACTGATAATATCGATAAAAACGTCAGCTTACCTGAGGATTCCAATATTGAATTAAAGGTACAAGTTGTACCTGTCGTAGGTGAAGTTCCATCAAATCCATCTCCATACAATAACCAGCTTATGCAAACAACTACCGGCTACAAAGATATATTTGTACCAGTATTGAACAATAATGATAGTTCGATGTTTGCTTTAGCAATAGAAAATAACCTTATGGCGCCTCATTTTGTTAAAGGTGATCGTCTGATCATTTCCCCTGAAACATGGGCTCGATCTGGTGATATTGCAGCTGTAGAGTATGGTAATGATACCCAACAAAAAATTGTTACGCGTGTGGCATATACTGAAGACTTTATTGTTCTTGAGTCTGTCAACGGTAAAAGCGCTCCGATCGCTTTAATTCGTGGTAAAGACCACTTTAGAATCATCGGCCGAGTCATTGCACGGATGCAAAATCTGGTATAAAAAGCTTTTGTAGAGTATCAAATTTTATAGCGGGAGACTAGCATATTTATAGTTTCCCGCTATACTATTATTATTGTTATAATACTTTAAAACCTCATTTTTATGGCATCATAACAATAGAGAAATAATGCTCTTGTCATCTTGAATAAAATGACACGAACAAAAATAGTTGTTTTATAATGTGCTTTAGCACATTTCCAATTAAGAGCTTATAGGAGCCAATGTACAATGTTACAACGTTATGAAACGCTTATTCTTGCGATTCCTGAAATTACAAATGATGAATCGAAAGCTATAGAAGCGGGACTTGAAAAGGCAGTCAAAGAAACCACAGGATCTGTAATTTCTTACGATCGTTGGGGAAAATACCGTCTTGCCTATCCAATCGAAAAAAATGATTACGGCGTTTACTATCTTATCAGATATGAACTACCTGAAGGCGTTAAAGATAAGTTCTTTGATGATATGAAATCACTGTTTACAATTAAGCATGATGATTTAATTATGCGTTCAATGACTGTTCAGTTAAAGCCAGGTACATCTTTAGAATATGAACGTCCAGAATCACTAGAAGAAACACCAAAAGATGTTGAATCATTCTTAAGAGAAAATAAAATGGATGGTCTTATTTCAAAAACTTCAGGTAAAACAGCTTTAGGTAGAACTGAAGAAACTGTAAGACCTAAAATTAAAACTGCAGCAGCAGATGATTTTGAAATAGAAGAACTAGAAGAAAAGGTAAGCGATGCCGAAGAGAACTAAACTTAAAATGAGCCCTAGGCTGCTCAAGAAAAAAGCACGAAGAACTTCTTTTGGAAGTAAAAAACATTGTCGTTTTTCAGAAAATCCTGAACTCGTACAAAAAATTGATTACAAAAACGTTGAGTTCCTTAAAGGTTTTTTAACCGAACGTGGTAAGATTCTTCCAGCACGTATTTCTGGAACAGCTAATCTATATCAACGACGTATCGCACAAGAGATTAAGCGTGCGCGTATTATGGCACTTTTACCATACAACGCAACCAGCTACTAATCTTTTCGATATTATAAATATTGAGCCCGCTACTTTGGTAGTGGGCTTTTTTTTATGACAAAATCTCATATATCAAGTAAGCTTATAGTATGATTACACGATATCGATGCATCATTGCATATGATGGCACTGACTATGCAGGGTGGCAACGCCAAAAACATTGTGCTAACACCATTACTCAGCTTCTTGAAGATAGCTTTAAAGGTATCTTTAGTGAAAAGATTGCTTTAACCGGAGCATCGAGAACTGATGCAGGGGTACATGCACTCGGACAGGTAGCTACCTTTGAGTCTGCATTGAATATCACTCCCCAAGCAATGCAAGAGGCTTGGAATAATAGGTTGCCAAATTCTATTGTTATACGAGATATTTGCAAAGCCGAAGAAGGTTTTCATCCACAACGCAATGTTGAACAAAAAACATACCATTATTACTTTTTCACACAACAGCCACTTCCTTTGACTACGCGGTATGGTTGGTTTTATCGTCATAATCTCAACCTTGAAATACTTGAAACGGCATTGCGAGAGTTCGTTGGAACACATGATTTCAGAAGCTTTTGTACTGGCCATGATATGAAAACAACAATTAGAACTATTGATTCGATCACACTGTCCTATCAAACACAATTTGATGCGTATCAAATTGAAATTAAAGGACAAGGTTTTTTACGATACCAAATACGTCGTATGATAGGAGCTGCACTGGAAGTTGCATCGAGACCATCACTTTCTGTAGACTATCTAAGAAAGATTTTAGAAAATAAAAATCCTGAGCACAGCCTTCCCAATGCACCCCCTCAAGGATTAGTACTTAAAGAAATTCGGTATAAGGAGCAATAATGAGCTATTTGCATGGAAGAAAGTGGC
The DNA here is from genome assembly GCA_001771315.1 of candidate division TM6 bacterium RIFCSPHIGHO2_12_FULL_36_22. Classification (GTDB taxonomy): domain Bacteria; phylum Babelota; class Babeliae; order Babelales; family UBA12409; genus 2-12-FULL-36-22. The sequence continues at coordinate 86,639 of METK01000015.1, read as the reverse complement.
GTTGGGCCAGATGGATTGGCGTATTTCTCATCATTTCAGGGTTTGCTATTATAACCTTCCGCTACCAAAATAACGTTGTTCTTAAACCATATTACGATACTACAGACCAGGATTATATTGTTAAATCTCTCCAAAAAGATATGTTTTGGATATCTGACAATCCCGATTTTGATATTGAAAGGATGCTCAAAGAACGCAATCCATCTCAATACACTACCTCCCATGCTGGAAAACTCCAAGTAAAAATGCTCTACGATAAAAATAGACGTGCCGGTATGGTTGCCTATTATAGAAAAAACTTTTATGAAGGAAGAATTTTTATTCTTTGGGTTGATCCTACTTTTAGAGGTAAAGGGTATGGAGAGTTTCTGCTCCAATACGCCATTAATCAACTATTTAAGGAAGGGTGTACAAAAGTAACCTTAGTTACTCGTCTCATTAACACTTGGGCACGTAAAGTATATACCTCAGTCGGCATGCATGAAACATCCCATGATGCAATATTTATTAACTTTGCTATCAATAAAAAAGAGAAATAATTATATAAGCTGAGAAATAGCTGGTGGCACTGGAGCAGCGTAAGTCTGAGTAATAAATTGGCATACCCTTTGTGCATGCTCTTCCCAACGAATCGGATTATTTTCAAAGTCCTCATTGCAATCAAGAACAAGCACGGGAACATTAAGTAAATCTGGTGATACGCCAACCTTATTTAACAAAAATTCATCATGTCGTTGATCAATCTGAACAATATAATCATAAAGCATCTCTTTTTCTGATTCCCGATTTCTGTGTTTAATACGATCAAATGAAACTTTTGGATCCGTTTTAAGATAGATAAACCCAAGTGGTGGTTCACATTTATTAGGAATTAAAAACTGAAACCAGCGCTTATATACCTGCCACTCAGCCTCGGTCATAAATTTGTGTAAATAGCCATTCTTGGCAAAGCAATAATGTCCAGAATAAATAGAACGCTCAATAATCATTAAAGGCGATCCTTTTTGTCGCTTAAGATGATCTCTAACGCGACAAGTCATAGCAAAGGTCTCCAATGAAAAAGTCCATCGTTTTGGGTCATCATAGAATTTTGATAGCAATGACTGCCCTGATTTTCGTTGATCCCACCGATCCATAGGCTCATATGCCACAACCAATTCTGATATAGTTTTTTCAATCAACCTCAAAAACGTCGATTTTCCGGCCCCAATATTCCCTTCAACAATATACATCACTATCCTTGTTATTAACCACTTTTTACTTATTTATAGTTCAATTATAGAGGAAATTTTCAACCACTCCAAACAAATTATCATTCCTATTTTGCATGGTACATATTGAAATATATTGAATTAATATACAAAGTGTTATATACTAATTGAAAAATAGCAACAGTTAAAAAAGGAAAAAAAATCATGAATTATAGATTTACGATATTGGCGTTATTGCTATTTCTAGGATCAACACCTTGTATTCAAGGAATGACAAGCAAATTTTGGGGTGGTAGTAGTGATACCGAAAGCGGTTCAGAGTCAGAAGAAGAATCGACAGAAATGGAAATTGAGACTCAATCTGATGAACCATTCGTGTTGCAATCGGAAGCAGAATTGCAAATGTTGGGACATCCAAGAGAAAAAACTCCAGAAACCTTAGAAACAATACTACAGCAAACATCTCCCTTAAAAAAAACACTTGCCGGAGTCCCATTAACCCCAGAAAGGGCAACAAACATCCTAATTCGAACAAGAAAAATATCCGAGGAAAATAGCCCATTAAAAAGAGGTTCTGCAATCGCCCAAAGAGTTGCTGGAGCTATCGTACGTGGTCATATGGATCAAGAATTGTTAACAGAAATAACAGAACATGGCCAAATGCCTCAAGTTAGATCTCTATTATTTTCTCCAAAAGGCAGACGTTTTGTCAGAAAACTTAGATTGATGCGACCAGAGAGAAAAGTTTTATCAATGGCTGCCAAAATGGCCCCTGAATCTCCTCATATTTTAAGAAATTTGCCTGATATCGAACATGCTGGCTTAGATGGCGGACATATTTTAACACAAAAACAATATACACAACGAGTAGTAACGCCAACAAGGCAACTCGGTGAACAAGTTTATGTAAATCCAGAAACTGGTGTATGGACAGGACTGTATCAAGGTAACCAATCACCTAGCCCAGAACCAAAAACTGGCTTTCCTGTAGGAATAAATCCTGATGAAATAATCAAAGCACATCAAACACCACACAAAAAAATTGCTAGCGATGACCATCGAAGTCTAGAAGAATGGATATTACCTGGAAATATATCCGTTATTATTGAACGAATTGCCGATCCAGATAAGGTTGTTGATAGAACATTTTATCCTATCTGGTATTTCAATCAATATTCCGACACCAATCCCCAAAATATCCCTGGTATTGGCCTAGTTACCCCGCAAGACACTCTTACATATGCAACAAATCTTCTTAAGAAACATCAATTCGGTGAAGAATCGCCTATTCGATATGAATCAGAAGTTGATACATCCCCCGAAACAGTTACCATTGATATTGGTCCAGCATTAGGTAATAAAGTTTTAGATAAAGGTATTTACGTAGAATTTCCACGAAATCTTTTCTCAGACTATGATCTAATAATGGCCCATTGACATATTTCTACGTGAAAAAGTTAAATTCATCAATCAATATTTTACTATTGCAGAAACTTACAATAGTAAAATATTGATTTTTTACAGAAGAATTATATACTAATTGAAACTATCACTCTTATAGTAAAGAACAAAAATGAATAATAAATTACTTAGATTTATAACCCTAATTTTATTTTTAGGGTCTGTTTCAATTAGCCAAGGCGGAACATTTGGACAATCAACGAATCTTGTACCAAGTGGACAAATTCTTCCCGCAACAGGATTTACACCAATTGAAGCATCTCCAGACATAGCGACTATTTTGGCACAGGCCTCACCATTAAAAAAGACTCCCTTAGGGCGACAAATCAAAGCATCTGCATTAGGTAGTCTCATAGACGATGCAAAAAAAACACCAAAAAATACACCAAAAAAAAGAAGTGCTACTGTTGCTAGAATCGCAATCGCAGCTGCGTCCCGCAGTCTTACTAAGTCACCATTTTTAATAGAAGATACCCCAGAAGGATCTATGGTTTCTCCTCGCAAAGTTTATAAAGCATTATTTGAAGATGAACCAAAACAACAAACTGAAGCTGTACAATTTCTTGCATCGCTTTCAAGATCATCAAAAGTACGTAGAGTTATAAAGGAAGCATCCTCCTTGCTTAATGAAAATAATTCATTTGTTCCTTTACAAGGATTTCCTAATATAGATCATCTTCGTGAATCTGGACACCACTTAAGCCCATTAGAATTTGACCAATTAGTAGTAACGCCAACAAGAAATCTTGGAGCTGAAACTCATATTAATCCTAGCACTGGTGTATGGACTGGGTTTTTTCAAGAAAAAAGAAAGCTCCCAGGGCAGAAACAAGAGCAACTGATGACGGTACAAAAAACTGGTTTTCCTGTGGGAATAGACACTAGGCATCTCATTAAAGCACACCAATCACCAGAGATCATTGCTCACGCAAGCGATAAAAGTCTTGAAATGTGGAATTTACCTGGATATGGCAAGATTCCAGTAGAACGAATTCCTCATCCAGACAAAATTATGGATAAAACATTTTATCCTATATGGTATTTGGGAAAATATTCAGACAAAGATGCACAAAATATCCCTAACATTGGAACATTCTCACCAACAGATGTTCTTTCGTTGGCTCAAAAAACTATTGATGAACAACCTCAAGCTATCCAATATCAATCCCCTACAGAATTAATTATTGATATTGCTCCAACACTAAAAGACCCTATCATAAATAAGGGTATTTACGTTGTATATCCACGGAATTTGGTTATATCACCATAATTCGCTTAAGTGTAGGATTAAGTGCTGTAGTTACCTCATAATTAACACACCCGATCAATGACGCAATATCTACAGCACGTATACCCACATGCTGACCTATTAAAGTCACCTCACTGCTCAGTGTTACATCGGGTATATGTGAAATATCAACAATAAAAACATTCATACAAACACTGCCTAAAGCCGGTGCTAATGCACCATTAATAAGCACATGTAATCCCGCTGGTTTACGTCTACCATAACCATCGCTGTATCCAGCTGGTATAATAGCAATTTTGCGAGCAACAGGTGCTTGATATAAGCGATCATAGCTTACAAAGCTTCCAGCAGGAAGTTCCTTAATGCACATTATTCGAGACTTTAATGTCAGGACAGGTTTGAGATCAAAAGTTGGCACCGTTCTTTGCGGAAACCCGTAACTGCCACCGCCAATGCGGACCATCTTAAAGCGAGAATTAGGAAAACGCATGGTCGCTGCCGTATTAGATGCATGCACAAACTCAAATGTTTTATCCTTCCGTCTCAACAACTCTATCGTTTCAGTAAAGACACGTTCTTGTCGTTCAGTCCATTGTACATCTAAAGATCCTGACTCAGAAAAGTGAGTCATTATTCCTTTAATGTTAATCATTGGATAATTATCACATATCTCTTGTACAATACCTAGGACTTGTTCTGGAAAGAAGCCAAGTCGTGATAAACCAGTATCAACCTTGATATGTACATTGATTGACTTATTAAGTTTTTGTGCAGCAACATTAAAGTCCTTCAATTGAGCACGATCAAAACAAACAAGATCAATATCATACTCAATAGCATCCTCTATGGGCCCATCAACAAATCCTAAAACTAAAACCGGTTTCGTAACACCTTCATCACGCAACTGCAATGCCTCGTGCAAGAAAAATACGCACAAATAATCTATGTTGCCATTTTTTTCAGATAGCTGCCCCATAGGACTCAGCCCATGACCATATGCATTACTTTTGAGCACAACAGCAATACTTACATGTGTTGGCAAAGATTGTCGAAACTGCTCAATATTATGAGCAAAAGCTGATGAGCTTAATTCGATCCAAGAAGAATTGTGCATAATATCCCCATTTGCAAACTATTATATACTACATATTATAATAACCGGCTCATCATACTTTTACCAATTACTTAATAGAAAGTTTTTTCGTTTCAGCCTTTTGTTCTTTAAACTTTGGAAGCTTAAGCACAAGATGATCATTATTATACTCAACCTGTGCATCCTTCAAGTGCGCAATGCGAACAGGCAATGACATCATTTGTGTTGATGCATGTTCATACATTTGATGCTTTTCTCCCGCATCATCATTGGTTTTTTCATCGTAAGAGATATGTGAAGAAACCATCAACACTCCATCGGTTATTTCTATCTTCATAGTCTGGTCTCCAACAGGAATCGAGCCTTTGAGAGTTTTCCCTTCAACCTCAAAATCAAGCTTTGCTATATCAAGTCCTGGAATATTAAATGAAACTTTTACAAATTCATCATCCTGAGAAATTGCAGCCTTCACTTGTTCGGCTTTTTGCGGAATGTCATTTACTGTACGCGTCACCTCTTTCAATGCCATATCAGCGTATTCTTCCATACCCCGTATGCGATCAAGAAGAGAATCAAGATCATACTCAAGATTCATAACAAAACTCATGTCCCGAGCTAAAATCTGATCTTCAGCATTGATTGCAATAAGTCCAATCTGAGTTAAAAGAAGCAATAAAAACTTCTTATACATAGAGTACTCCTGTTTTTTTGTATAAAAACGTACATTTAACGAAAATTATGATATCATAGAGGAGAAAGTTTTAAAAGCAAAAAAATTGATTAAGATGAAGAATACCATTAAAAAACAAGAGCTAGTTTTCGGCGTCCATCCACTTATCGAATTACTCAAAGCAAAAAAAAGAAAACTTTATACGCTGTATACAACCAAGCCTGAGCCAAAAGCATTTGCCCAGCTTAAAAAATACTGGCCCAAATATCCCGTCAATATTCAATATGTTAAACGAGAAGCATTACATAAACTTGCCGACTCAACTGATCATCAAGGCTTTGTTGCTTATGCTGCACCACTGCAAATTAACACACAATTTTTCAATCCTGAAATTCACAAAAACCTTGTACTGTTAGATGGTATTCAAGACCCACGTAACCTTGGTGCAATTATCCGATCAGCATATTGTACTGGCATCGATGGTATTATCCTTTGTTCAAAAAATTCTGCGCCTTTAACAGCCGCAGCAATCAAGGCATCCGCAGGTCTTGCTGAGCACGCTAATTTTTACATCGTTCCTTCAATTAAAGCTGCATTAGAGCTTCTTAAACAAGCTGGTTATAACATATACCTTACAACATTAGACAATGGTACCAATGCACTTACCGTTGAATATAAACAACCACTTTGCCTTGTTATTGGTAATGAAGAAAAAGGAATATCAAAAGAAACTTTTGGTAAAGGCACTAAGATTACACTCCCACAAAAAACATCTGATATCTCATACAATGCTTCAGTAGCAGCAGGAATTTTCATGTTTTTAATTATGAACCAAAAATAATTATTTCTTTACCATTTTTTTTTAATAACACAACAATAAAATTGTTTAGTAAAATGTCACCAATAAAATTAAATAAGGCAAACCAAATGCCTTGCAATTCGCCTTCATGACTTGCTTTTTAAGGTTACTCCCCTAAAATATCCGTATAATCGACTTATATTCGCACTTCAAAACTAAATTGTTGACTATTTACGTTATGAACGGTTAGAAATAATACAATGATTAATTTTTTACCGATGGATGTAGCAATGAAGTGGTATAGGGGGAGCGCAGTACTCATTGCCTTACTAATCTGTAGCATGGGTATGTATAGTTTCAGAAAAATTGAAGCACAATCGTGTTATATGCCTGCGTTCAGATTATCTTTAGATTCTACTTTCTCTCCACAACTACAACAAGAATTAACAAAGTACATTGAATCACAAAAAAATCTATGCCCACAGCAAATAAAGGAATTGTTCCCTGCGGTTGCTGCAGTAACGATGGAGCAATTACCACCAAACATCAAGAGGGTGCACATTGATAGTCAAACACCACTATGCAAAATAAATTTAGAAACAGTACTTGATAAGAATGGACACATACTCATCCCTGCTTATTTTAGATCGGACATACTCAATGATTTACCTTCTATAGCAACGAAAAGGCCTGATCATAATATCTTTATGCCTATCTCTTCTGAGTTAATACAGTTTCTTATAAGTTTACCACCAGAGATGCTACAACAATTCAGTATTATGTGGCTGGATAAAACAAAAATTTATTTTATTGATAAGGCAACTCAAAATTGGGGATTTATTTTACAATATCAACAACAGCCTAGTGATTATATAACTGATTTGTGTCATCGATTATTACGCGAACAAATTACTGAAAATTTAAAAACAAATAATACGTATACCATCATAGACTTACGATTTAAAGGACAAGCAATAATATGCAAAAAAAGGGGAAACTTGCTTAACGAGTCATGACTCGATGTGACCAAGGGGAGGATTAAGGGATGTCAAAAGTAAACAAGGATTCATTAGCCGTATCAATAGATATCGGAACGACAAAAATATGCGTACTTGTTGCGCATAAAAAAGCTGACAATACCATAGAAGTCTTGGCAGTCGGCAAATCGCCTTCCCATGGCCTCAAAAAGGGTATCGTTGTCGATATCGCAAAAACCGTACAATCAATTAAAAACGCTGTACATGAAGCTGAATTTATAGCAGGTATCACGATTGATCGCGCTTCAGTTGGTATTTCTGGAAGTCACATTCATTCCTATAATTCTCTTGGCGCGTCTCCTATCAAAAAAGGCTATGTCAAACATCAAGATATTGTTAACGTACTTACATCAGCACGTGCTATTGCATTACCGGAAGGACAACAAATCCTCCATGTCCTTCCAAAGTATTACACTATTGATGGCAATGAAAAGACTCTCGACCCCCTCGGCATGGCAGGTATCAGACTTGAAGCGCAAGTTCATATCATTTCTGGGGCTATAGCTTCCGTTCAAAATATTATTCGTTGTTGTCAGATGGCTGGTGTTGAAGCGGAAGATCTTATTCTTGAGCAACTTGCTTCTGCAGATGCTGTTCTTTCTAAAGATGAAAGAGAGTTGGGTGTTGGAGTTTTAGACATTGGAGGCGGTACTGCTGATTTTGCTATCTATCAACATGGTAGCATAAGACATACCAAAGTTTTGCCGATTGCCGGTAATCATTTTACACATGATCTTGCAATAGGATTACAAACAACAATTGCAGAAGCTCAACGTATTAAAGAAGAATTTGGCATAACACATCACAGCTTTGTTAATAATGATCTTGATATAACACTTCAACGGGTTGATGGAACTGGACAACAACATATCAAACATAAAGAGCTTTTAAAAATTCTATTTCCACGCACTGAAGAAATATTAACAATGCTAAAAAAAGAAATAACAGAACAACACTTGCAGTCAATGATGACAACTGGTCTGGTCTTAACTGGTGGCGGCTCATTGCTTGCTGGGGTTGATATATTAGCGCAGGAAATGCTCAACGTTCCTGTTCGTGTCGGCAAACCACATACAGGTCATATATTGCCAGAATCATTAAACAGTCCTATTTATGCAACAGGTTATGGACTCGTCGTTCATAGCATCGAAAAGAAAAAAAATGGCATGGGATACTTGGAAGGGCCATTAGTTACGAAAATATTAATTAAGATGAAATCTTGGGTATCGGATTTCTTCTAAATCCATAAAAAAGGGAGAGGGTAATGATAACATTTGAAGAAGAAGAAAAAAAAGATTATCAACCATTGGCAAAGATAAAAGTTATCGGTGTTGGTGGTGCAGGAAACAATATTGTTAACAGCATGATTGAATCTAATATACAAGACATTGAATACATTGTTGCCAACACGGATGTGCAAGCATTACAGCATTCAAATGCAAGCCAAAAGATTCAACTTGGTATAAAACTCACGAAGGGACTCGGTTCAGGTGCTAATCCAGACATAGGACGCCGTGCAGCTGAAGAAGACTTGGATAAAGTAATGAACAGCGTTCAAGATGCGGACATTGTATTTTTGACAGGGGGAATGGGTGGTGGCACCGGTTCAGGTGCATTAGCAGTAGTCGCAAAGGCGTTAAGAGAGCAGGGCATTCTGACGATTTCTATCGTCACAAAACCCTTTTTATTTGAGGGCAAACGACGAGCCCGCATCGCAGAGGAAGCAATCATCGAACTAAAAAAACAAGTCGATACACTTCTTATACTTCCCAACCAAAAACTTCTGGACGTTGCTGGTGAAGATGTATCCATGCTTGATGCATTTTCAATGATCAATGATGTACTCAAGGAATCGGTTCGTGGTATTGCAGAGATTATAACCAAACCAGGACATATCAATGTTGACTTTGCTGATCTAAAAACAATCATTAAAGATATGGGCTTAGCTGTTATGGGCACCGGTAAGGCATCTGGTCCAAACAGAGCAAAACAAGCCGCCCTTGATGCAATATCATCGCCTCTGCTTGAAAATATGAGTATCCAAGGCGCTCGTGGCGTACTTCTTAATATTATTGGTGGCCCATCTCTTAAATTACATGAAATTAATGAAGCTGCCTCTATTATTTATGAACAGGCAGCGGAAGATGCTAACATAATTCTCGGTTCTGTTATCAACCCAGACATGGATCAAGAAGTTACAGTAACAATTATTGCCACAGGCTTTAGTAAAAAAGATCAAGATGAAATCCAAGTAAAAGCATGTAAGCTTGATTTTGTACAACCTAAACCTAAAGAGGTAATACAACCGACCATTTCTCAAAAAGCACTGCCTGTTATTGCACCAGTACAAACCGAACAAGAACATCCCGTACAAGCAATAAGTCAACAAAAAAAAGAGAAAAAAGAATGCATTGATATGAATGATCTTGATGTTCCAGCGTACTTGAGAAAAGAACAACAGGGCGAAGCTCACGAATAATTTCTTCTTTTTATAAATAAAAACGCCAAGATTTTTACATCTTGGCGTTTTTATTTATTTTACTTTTTGCATTCTATACACTGTCATTACCACTCAGTGAACGATCATCATCATCACCATCAATACTGCCTCCTTCAACATCACTGTCTGCAGCATAATATGATTTTCGCTCTCCTGGCTTCTTCATTCTAGCTTTCTCCGCTTTTGTTCTCGCCCCTAATATATTTTTAATGAATTTTTGCTTTAAAAGTACACTAAATTGATCTTCCTCAAAAACACTTCTTTCAAGTGGCTCACCCGTATCAGGATGGTCCCTACGCCATTCTTCTTCTTTTTTTCTGAAGTAGCTTCGGGTTTTCTGCCGAGCTTCTTTTTGATGCAATACAAGACCAAACAAAAGTCGATATTGATTTAATGTGGCAACAAGCTGACCATTCGTTTCTTCCCGTTGATTCAATAGCAAAGCTCTGGTTTCAAGCTCTTCATTTATCGCATTCAATTGTTCTTGAATCTTCTCTACCTCTTTTTGGCATCTTTCGCGCTCTTTTTCTGCTGCTTGCTTTGCGGCATTTTTACGACTTTCACCTTGAATCGAATATGATTCTGTTCTTTCTCGTCTAACTTCTCGTAGTTGCTCTTCTAAGCGCTTATATTCACATTCCCATTCTTTGATTTGAATCTCAAGTTCAATTGCATAATTTGCCGCTTGAGTCTGAAGTATTTCAGTTTCATTAAATCTTCTTTCTAAATCTTTTAATTTTTCTCGAAGACTTTTTTCTCGATCTGTTTGCACAAGCGGAACCGTATTACCAAAATACGTCCCTGCAGCAAATCCTCCCCCTGCCCATAACATTCTTTTTGCTAATTCCATACCAAAAGATGGTTGATCAGTGCGCCCGACATTATAATTCATAGCATCAACATTAAATGCTGCCAATGTCAATACCAAAAGAAAGATTTTAAACAGCCTTTTCATACTTCTCTCCTTTTATTTGTTATCGACTCAGATTTTTTTTATAAATCTTCTTCTTTGATGCCATTCTCATGAGAATCAACACCATTAGAAATTATATCGCCTGAAGCATCATCCCTGCTTGTTTCCGAAATAGTATAATGTCTTCTTGCTGCTTTCTCAAGCACTGCTATTTCATTTTCCTGTTGAGCTATCAAGTTAGCTGCTTCGGCATATTGGGTTTTAAGACCTTCCACAAGGAATAATGCTGCTTTTCTTTCATCTGCTTTTGTATGTGGCTGCAACATTTTCTGAATTCCTGTAAGCTCATTATGAAAATCAGTCCTTTCTTGTTGAAGTTTTTGCACATGCCGGAATACATTTGTTTCTTCTTTTGTTTGCAATAAACCACCCAATTCGTCAAACAGATTTTTCAATCTTTCTCGTTCTTCAAGAGCCGTTCTAAGCGGACCTACGAGAGAAACACTACTAGTATCTCCTAAAATTTGAAATTCTCTTAACTGGTTCGCCATTCCATCTATCTCTACACCAAATTTGTCTGCTGCACTCCATGCAGTATTACATTCTTTTCGAAGCGTTTCTAATTTTTGTTCTGTATCATTAAATTGTTCCACAGTAACATTTCTTGAACTAGTTCCATCATTGAGTCTGTCATATTCTTCTTGAAGTTTTACCAACTCTCTATTTTTTATACGCAAGTCAATATTTTCTTTACGAACCGCTGCCAATTCTCGGCCACTCAGATATCCTGCTACCGCTACACCTAATCCAGCACCGATACTACCACCAATAATCAAATCTCTTTTCCCTGGCACGCCATATACTGATGAAGATAATAATAATGCCACTAAACCGTATGCCAATTGTCTTGTAGAAACATGTGTCATGTGATTCTTTCGTTTGTTTTTGTTAATGTTAATCAATTGAGTCACTCTACTAAATTTTTAACACATTGTGACAGATATTTTCACTCATGTATAGCAATATCTAGAAGTTATTAAAACAATGTCGTTTTATGCAAAATTTTTTACTTTTATATTCAACAATCAACACATTCTGACATGCGAATGGCAAAATGTACAATAAAAAAAGCTCTGACATTATATCAGAGCTTTTTAAGTTACTGAAAAAAAAGAATCTTTAGTTAATAACCTAGTTAAGAAGACTAGTTATTCGTCGTGATTCTTTTTTCATTTTATCAATTGTGCGTTCTTGATTTACAGGAGAAATTTTCTTTTTTTTTGCTTGTTCTTTCAACAAACGTTGCATCAATTGTTGGTTGTTTTCTCGTTTACTACGAAGTGTTGTTGCTTTCTTAGTGTAAGCCGATCTCCAAGTATCTAATCTATCTTTAAGGCCATCAAAGAAACGCACTAGTCCTGTTTTTTCTGTATGAATTTCATCTATTTGCGCTTTAAGATTATCCATCATTTTTTGCAATCTATCACTTGATGAAATGAGAGCATTTCTCTCATCAAGAACTTTTTGGCCTAATTCTTTGTTAGCGTTTTCATACATGTCACGAAGCGCTTCCATTTCTTGTTGTGTATCTTGTACCACATCAAGTTGCTGTGCCAATTGACGTTTCTCTTCTTGCTCGCGTTTGTATTCGCCTGTAAGTAATTCTAATTCTTTTTGTAAAGCCTGAACCATTTCTGCAAGTTCTTTCTTTTCTCCTTGCACGTCTTCATTTTGGTTAGACAATAAATCACATAATTTTTGCAATTCATCAATGAAACATTGTAATTCATCTACAGAACCAACAAGATTATCTCGTTCAGAACGAATCTCTTCGTACTCACTCAATAATGCTTTGATCAAAACACCTTTTTCAAGCTCTGTTGATCGGGTTGTTTTACGTTTTACTAATGCATATAACTCTGATGATGCTACACCGACAACGAATATTCCTGCACCTATTGCCGCCTCTTTATACCACTGTGCTGTTAACTCATTTGATATCATCGTCGAGAGTAGAATGCCAAGGCATACTAGTGACTTTCTCTTCATAAAAAACTCCTTAATTTTAAAATGCTTTTAACTCTCTATGGTAATTGAAGATATTCTAATACTTGAACATAAAAAAGCAAGGTCCAACCATAAACCCATCCCAGTCTAAAGAAAACCGCAACAAAATCAATCGCGCAATGTTACTTTTTTGTTCGATCAGAAAGTCCCGCTGCAAAATCTTTATTTTCCTTTACAATGGCCGCCCATTCATCTGAATTTTTTAGCGCCTTTTCCATCTCTACTATTATGTTTTTCGCTTTATTTTGCTTAAGCATATCAAGCAAACGTGGATGAGGTACGCTTTTATCACCACCAATGCCATTATAAACAAATTTTCTGCCAGTAGGATTCATAAGCAGTAAGCGCATATTCGCAAATGCTTCGTTTTGCCTCTTTACAGTTTCCGTCAAAGCTGCAATTGTGTTTGCTGAATCCGCAACATTTAAAGCCGCTAGAAGAGGCGCTGTTTGATCAAGCAATGTCGTACAATTTTCCTGAAGTTGAGTAATATTTAAACCAGCTTGTTCATCTACAGCTCCTTCCAGTAGACCTAAGAGCATTTCTTGCCTCGCTTTATGTTCGTCTTGCATTGCAAGCAAAGCAGTACCTTCTCTTTCAATTCTTAAACGCTCTTCCTCTACCAATTCAGTAGCTCTTTGACCATCCCTATAACCACGATCATACCCTCTTTGATCAACAAGAGCTCCCCCACCTACAAGCGCCACTGCTGCAGCTCCATATTTAACTACTGGTCCAACCCAAGAACTTGATCCTTTTGGACCACGTGGATTGTCCATGCTATACATGGACGAAAATAAACAAGCGTATGATAAGAAAAATAATAAATGCTTTTTCATCATAAAAATCCTCTCAATTATTTCAAAAATTAAAGATGTATCCCAATGTATCGCAATTTTTTCTCATCAAAAATCAAGTATCAATCGTACACCCAATGTCTTAGCTGCAATTGCACGAGTACCATTAAATGGATGTTTATAGAAGAAACTTATTCGTGTTCGTCCTGGAGTATCTTTTGCACCACATCGAACCGATACATCAACTATAAAATTGTGCAATTTCCACTCTTCAATGTTTGACGCTGTTTCTGCTGTCGCAGTTAAGTATTGATTAGAAACAACAGTCAAAGCATCTGGCCCTTTATTAAAGTATTGATATGCAAATGCAACAGAATAACCACGCTCAAAATCACCAAGCTCTGCATACAATGTATACCTACGTGTAAAGCCCCATGTTTTATACGTTGGAATACGAGCAAGCAATACAAGATCAGTTTGTGCCGCATCAGTCTTAACCCGACGATCACGAGTATCACCAAATACACGCCAAAAATCTGCTTGAACACCACCACGAAGACAACGCCACCACTGCAATTCAATGTTTAATCCAAACACAACACCTAAAGCGCCATCATTACCATATGGTATTGGGAAAAGAATATTTTCATTAGTACGCATACCCGTAGGAACTGTTACACCAAGCCTTCCCGTTAAACGAACATTTTTTAGTACCGGCTTAACCTGTGGAAAATCTCGCGACCAAACACCTAAAATTGTTAAGTCGCCAATACCTGTCTTATTCCACGGGTTTCCAATATCCAATACATTTTTATTTTCACAACCAAACGTACCACTTAAATAGCGCACATTTTCTGGAAAATTATTCGTTAACAATTCTTTAACCAATAAATCATCCGCTGTAAAATTTTGAGTAAGATCAAAGAAGTTTATATCATCAAGGCTCATGTGAAATAATGGTAAATAAAGGCCCAAAGAAACGTAACAAGGAAAAAAATAGCGTACAGAAAAATTTGCATCCCAAATATTCAATGATGCTGTTGGAATCAAATGTCCACGAACACCATTATCAGAAACACCTGCTAACGTTGCATCAAGCTGACCAATTTCAGTGTTTGCAGGAAACCCTCGCAACATAGCAAGACTATCAACCGTATTATTCCACAATTGCAACACATTTGTTTTTGATCCATGAGCATTGTAAGCATTAATACTCGGGGCAACCTCTGCTACCATACCATACTCCCACGTACCTGCAGGTTGTGGCGCCCAATGCAAATCAATATCGTATGGACGAACAAGGTTTATAGGAAATTGCGCTTGCACTATTGTGCCATTAAAAAAAGAGATAATGATTAAAGATAATTTTAACTTATTTATTTTATTCACTGACACGTACTCCATAATCTCCTGGGACTAACCAACCACCCAGCGCACTATTGCGTATAATTTTATTGACTGATGTTGCTATACCAGGACTTAATCCGATATTAGTACTTTTAGTTGCAGGCAATACCCCAATAAAGAGAAGTGAATTAGCTGGTAAGGAAAATAATGCCAACGGAATTGTTGTAGTATTTTCATTTAATTCAGGATCTGCTGAACGAATATCCTTCGACCGCGAATGGAAGAACAATCCGCCATCTGGAACAAAAGAACTTCTAAAATCTCCACAATCAACAAAATAGATTGTACTGTTTTCTATTCGCTGATCGTCTAACAACTGAATGGTATCATTATCGATACTACCACTCACATTAACATGTAATCGATAAATACGAGAATAATAATATCCTTGATATGAACCCAGAACATATACTTGCCCATTCGCTCCAAATCCAGCACTCAATTCAGACGGCGATAATAAAGATAATTGTGCTGTAGGTCCGGCACTTTGAGGCAGCACGATCTCGACCCAACTCAACGCCGACGTTGCACCATTAACATTCTCTCCATTACCAATGCGATACAATCCCTTTGTTGTTGATAACAAACCAAAACTGACCGCACCAGATGAAACCGCCATATCCATAAATCGCGCAACCCGGGAACCTGTTACAATCTCAGGCGTACCAAGCACAGTAGCACCAACAGTATTACTTATAATTGATGCGGGCGTTAATACTAACCGCTCCATGCTATTGAGCGTTAAAACATACATTTCGCTATTGGTGCCAATAATTTGACGCACGTTAGCATAGTTTCCAATTTTCCTAAATGACATACCTGCAGGAAAACTATCAAGACCGGTTAAATCAGTAGTCCAACCACCACCAGCATCATCACACAAAACAGCTACACCACCTGGCCCACCAACAACTAACCAATGCTGCGTTAATAAACTATTTGTAACAATAGCACATGTAGATATAACACCAATTTCACTCAATACACCTTTTTCAACAAAAATAATCTTTGTCGCCGCGGTTGCCGTTGGCAATGTACCATCAGATGATTCCACGGCACCTGTAACAAAATCTAACTTTGTCGGTATAAAATTACCACTTCCATCACCTTGACCTGTTTGGATAAGCGCTACTCGCTGATAACCACCCGCAATCATAAGTCCAAACTGATCAAATCCCAATCCGAGCGGATTAGCATTCATATCAATAAATTCATTCAGCAGTTGCACACCACCAACATCTTGCGAAAATCGAGTATTCAAATAATTAACCAAACCAACTGTTGTCTCTGTTGCGCTACCCCCTAATAAACCATCATTATCATCAACGCCCCAAATACTACGGCGAACTGTACGCTTTGTAGCATCAGTTGCACCAGATATTAACCAAAAATTAGCCCCCACGTTACCTGTTGATGATTGACCATGCGTATCAAGTGATGCAGCAAATATTTTATCATCGGTACCTGCCACACGGCGCCATGGCGTCCATGCTGCTACTCGACCGAGGTTGTCAAAGATCGCTTCAGATTCAAACAGACCTGGCTGCGTAACACCACCATCGTAATCACCACCAATTGCAACAAATACAGAATCGTTTTGTACAAACATATCGGTAATAGATTGTGTTGAAGGATCCATGGGTAAATCACCAGCACCAACCTGAGCTGCTACGCTAACATTTGTAAGAAGGTCGGCCGCTGTTGTTGCCGGAACTTCCATTGTCTTTTCTATAACAAAGTTCTTAATACGTTTGCGAACTTCAAATTGTGGAGTCTGATCAAATTTAGCAATTGTTCCCTGAATTGGGCTCGTACGCCAATCACTTTCACGGGTTGAACGAGGTTTCAAATTAACAAGTGGAAGCGCATATACTTGATTACCAACAGTGCCTAATGCACCATTACCACCACTAACAATTAAGTAATTCAATGTTGTACTTGTATACATAGTACGTACTTTAAATCCGGTAACTGTAGTTGCCGCACTCGCAGTTGCAATAATTTTATCATTACCAACAACTGCAGCATCTGGAATAATTTTTTCAAAAATTAATTTTTTATTATCTCCAACACGTGCTACCACAACTGACCGTGCACCACCACCAACACCAGACGTTGCTTGTACCGCAATATATGCACGAGACAAAACTTGATCAACATATACATCAACAATATCACCAATTAATGTTACATCACTTGTTATCTTCAATGCGTCTATGGAACCATCAAAAGGAGAAGCTCTATTTGCAGCTGCTGCTGTATTACCCGGATCAGCATTAGCAAGGTCAAACGTTACAATTGCTTGTGTTTTATCAATACCGTTTTCATCTTTTACAACATTACCATTCACATCGGTAACTTTTTCTATCTTCGATGTTATAACACCCAATGCAACACCACTACCAGCAGCACCAAATGTACCGCCGGCTGCAGCCTTAACTGGTGCTAAAACGAAATTATCAACTTTTCTTGAACCATCAGAAGTATTGATATAAGCCAATGCAATAGAATCTGACAGACCTACAATTTCACTAGTATCAGCTTCAGCAGCATCATGGACTATATCAGTAGAGAGAATAGAAACTCGTGGACGGAAGGACCAGATAGATTGACCACCCGCTGCTGTTGAAGGAAAAATATGGTCAATCATTGAATATGCATAAATACGTTGCACACCATCTTGAACTGCCAAAGGAAACATTCCAAACAATGCTAAATGATTTATCTTAGCGCCATTTAAAAGGGATCCTGCTGGTGTAAGTGGCATAAACTGTTCCTGCGTCGGAGAAAAACTATTTCCACCACGTTGCACATAGGAAATTGCATATTCATTATCTGCAACTGCCGTACCGGCACCAACAATTGCTGCAAATGAAGAACCTTCTACGCTGTGATTTCTAAAAAAAGCAGACGGCCCAATAGCAAATGTAAATGAATCTGTAGTAGATGTTGCATCACCCGGAACTAACTCTGATGAAAGACTATTAAAACTTATAATAAATAAAAAAAGTGGCGTTGTGCGTAACAACCAAGAAGCAAAACGACTAACCATATGGATATATCCTAGAATAATTTTCGTGTTAACGTTGCAATAAAATAATAGATCCTATAGCAAGAATCTTGTTACAGTTTACCTGAAACTTTTTGTATTTCCAAATTGCATGTCACGAAAAAGATTATAGCAAAAAAGATATCCTATGTTATCAAAACAAACATATACCAAGCGATCCATTTTTTTGATAACTACTTAAGCCAATTATCTACTGCAAATAGTCCACCACCAGCAACGGCCAAACCGATAAAAACAACAATCAATGAAAGAGGGTGAGAAACATATCCCCAAGGATCTCCTTTAGTAATGTGCATAACTATGGCAACCAACATAACGAATGCTAGCAAGAGCGCAAAAAAACGCGTGCAAAAACCAATAACTAATGCAATACCACCAAAAGATTCTGTGCATGCCGCCATGAAGCCCCAAAAAACCGGAAGGAAATGAATACCTAAATTTCCCATCTGTTCACCAAGCCATTGCCATTCTGGCACACCTTTCATAATCTTCGGAAAACCATGACGTATAAAAATAATACCCAAACCTATGCGAATGATTGTAATGCCAAGACTTTTAAGAAAATCACTATTATATGTAAGAATATTTTTCAACATATCTTAACCCAAATATTGTTTGTAACTTAAATACAATAAAACAAAGTTAATAACATATGCTGTTGTACATAAAAGGCAAAGGGTTTTAATCCGTACATATAAAATAAATGCCAATACAATTGAAGCACATCCACCGGCTAACGTAAGATAAAATACCAATGCTGACAAATTAAAATATTGAAGAAATATTATAGTAAGATAATACACCATACCTACCAAGGTATTGGATATTCCAAATAATTTACCATACTTACTGTTGATAGCCCTAGAACACGATATTTTGTCCGAAATATCACAAACGGGCTTGTATTTTTTATCCTTGGCTACTTTTTGCTCAATTGCAAAGCCGTATAAACAAAGAATAATGCCGATAACCGCTACACTCACTATAATCACTATATATCTCCTTTTTAAAAATGATCATACTTCTCAAAAGAAACTAGCAAGCTTAAATGCTCGGGTCAAAAATTCTTATATTACTTGCCAAAAACGACCAACACTCATAAAGAAATCTCAACCCTGCCCTTATCTGTTTTAGTTTTTCAGAATTCAATTGTGTCCCAGAAACATTCTGAAGAAGTAGCTCTCGTCTTAATTGCTCAAGATCATCTTGACTCAATTGAGCAAACTTTCGAAAATATTCCTTATTTACTCGCCGCCTCAACTGCCCTTCAACATAATAATAATAATACTCATTCGATTGAGATGTTTCATCACTAATTCCAGATGATACGCTGTATTCTTCAGAAGCATGTGAAGCACATGAAGATTGAGGTTGCACATTTGTAACTAAAAGGGCCTCTCTAACTAAATCCAAATCTTTCTGGCAACCCTTCCAGCTCAGCGACCTTTTTCTTGTCCTCAATTTCCGCGCTACGGGCTCATTTTGTTTAGAAAATTCTATAATTTTTTGCAACCTAAAATCTTCTGTGGCAATTTCTTCCAGCCACACCTGTATTTCGTAAGTACCAGCAGACAAAACGCCCATACAGAAATACCCAACTATCAACATATTTACTATAGATTTATATCTCATAAACCTCTCCATTATTAATGTATAATCAAACCAAAAACTCAAATGTACGTATTGATAGGGCCATTCGCCTATCTGCTCTTTCTAAATTAGCTTTTTCTGGCCAAAATACAATTAATCCGTTGTTTAAAGGCAAAACTAAACCAAAGTTGACAATTAGACATTCAAGGAGCATAATCAATAATAAGAACGCGGGGTGGAGCAGCCTGGTAGCTCGTTGGGCTCATAACCCAAAGGTCGCTGGTTCAAATCCAGCCCCCGCAACCAATTTTATTTCAAATCCATTTTATTTTAGAAAACTTCAATCCTACACCACTTTTGCGGTACATAGGATGATCTTTCCTCCGCCGAGCTGAAGCATGGGGTATCCAGATCATAAGGAGACTGATGAAAAAAATACTTCTTTTACAACTTACATGCCTTATGATGGGAACTGTTTATACCGAGCAATTACCAAAAAAACAGGTTGTCATCTATATCCATGGCACAGTTATGTCTGGTGTAGCTTTATTAAATGCTACAGGTCTCTATAAAAACGACCTTCAAGAAAACGACTGGACCAGAGGCTGTCTTCTAAATCTGCGCCACAATCAAAAAATAGTTAATAGCCAGGTTGCATCACAGACTATGGGACTTAATGGGATAGACAAAATAAGCCTCGATGAATACAGCAATCAAAGATTACCTTCGGTAAAAAGCAAAGCTGGTGCATACCAATATTTTGGGCTTTATAACACTCTCAATAAAAATAATCCTGACTATGCATACTATACATTCGGCTGGCTTGGTGGCTTAGATAGAAAATGTCGCGAACTAGCCGCAAAAAAACTTCATCAGTATATTGCTGATTTGTCAAAATTTTATGAACATAATTGTGAATTCACACTTATCTGTCATAGCCATGGTGGCAATGTGGCATTAAACTTAGCCCAAGAAGAAAAAGCTAATCCACAAAAAATAAGAATTAAAAATTTACTTCTATTTGGTACACCAATCCAGCCAGAAACTGCATACTATGCAACGGATAACCTCTTTGGAACAGTTTACAATTTTTATGGCGCGCACGATTTTATTCAAATCGCAGATAAAATTTCAATGCCGAGCCATAAAAGCTACCATACATTTGCAAAAGCACTCGATCCTGAAAAACTCAATGCTACTCAAAATAATATTTATGACATTCAACTACTTATAGATGGTGATGCTAAGGCCATTGGCCATGAGATGTTGGGTGCATTTCACAATTATAAAAAATCTAAAATAGGCAAAAAATCTGCTTTATTCAAACACCTTACACCATTTCCTCTTTCAGTATTAGCACCACTCTATCTAGAACTGTTAAAAAGCATTCCAAATATAACTTCCTACAATCCTATGTTTATCAATATTGCTAGTCTGAATGATCAAATAGAACTACAGCTAAAAACGGATCAGTATTGTTCTGTAACCGAAATTTTACCCAATATGCAACAACTTTCTAATGCTCATACTTATGCAGAAAAAAACTGGGTGCCAATAAACCTATCTAATAAAACAATGATTATACTTAAAACTATTCGTGAACAAAACTTACCACGTCCCACTAAACAATTATTGAATACGAATGATAATGATGGTTATAGTTGCCACTTGTGTAAATAATGATTACCACGCTTACTATACTTATTTGTAGATATACACAATTTTATTATCTGTTATAGTTTTCTTATATTAGGAAGTAGGATTGTATGAGCAAAACTCAACTACAAATATTCTTTGGTGATAAAACAACCGCTATTGATCCATCCGATATTCGACATAAAACCTTTCAGTTTAAAAATCAACCCACCATACTGCAACATCAGATTCATAGCGCACAGGGGCAACAAATATTATCTAATAATAAAGCCCAACCATGTTTATCTATCGATGGAGACTATCTTATCACTCAAGAGAAGTTGCTAAATATTGCTGTTCTAACGGCAGATTGCCTACCTATCATATTTTATGATAATAAATCCGATGCCTGTGGAATT
The DNA here is from genome assembly GCA_001771315.1 of candidate division TM6 bacterium RIFCSPHIGHO2_12_FULL_36_22. GTDB lineage: Bacteria > Babelota > Babeliae > Babelales > UBA12409 > 2-12-FULL-36-22. The sequence continues at coordinate 64,721 of METK01000015.1, read as the reverse complement.
GCGCATGCTGGTTGGCGAGGCACAACCCAAGAAATTGTTCTCAAAACAATTTGTCATATGCAACAAGCTTTTGATACCAAAATTAACAACCTTAGTATTTGGTTTGGACCAGCAGCTCAAATTTGTTGTTATGAAGTACAGGAAAATTTTATACAAAATCTTCCTCACCCTACAATAACTTCCCAAGTCCTTCGCAAAGAAAAACTCCAATATTATTTTGATGTTTCTCTCTATAATATTGCATTACTCCAGTCCATTGGTATACCCAAAGAGCATATCAATCTATCCCACAATCTCTGTACAATTTGTAATCTAAAATTTTGTTCGTATCGACGAGATAAAGGGTCTCCAATTCGCCAAATATCGCTAATTGGTTTATACTAGTTTAAAGCTATGTATTTACAATATCGTTGTAAAAGAATTAAGCTTACAAATTATATATAAAAGATAACTATAGAATTGTTCTAGGAATCGTTAAATGATAACTAACTTACTTACTAAAGTTTTTGGGTCGGCCAATCTTCGACAGTTGAAACGACTACAACCAATTGTCGACAAAATAAATGCTTTAGAGCCAACAATCAGCGCTCTTAATGATGAACAACTAGCAAATAAAACTAATGAGTTCCGCAAACAATTAAGCCTGGGTAAAACGCTCGATGATATTTTGCCTGAAGCTTTTGCTGTCTGTCGTGAAGCCTGTAAGCGCAAACTTGGTATGCGACCATTTGATGTTCAGCTCATGGGTGCCATTGTACTTCATGAGGGCAAAATTGCCGAAATGAAAACGGGTGAAGGTAAAACACTTACCGCCGTGCTTCCACTCTATCTTAATGCATTAATGGGAAAAGGCGCACACCTTGTTACCGTTAACGATTATCTTGCACGTCGCGATGCTGAATGGAACGCTCCTGTATACAATTTCCTTGGTCTATCTGTTGCAATATTACAACATGGCATGAATGATTTACAAAAAAAAGAAGCTTATCAAGCCGACATTTTATATGCCACTAATAACGAACTTGGATTTGACTATCTTCGTGATAATATGAAATTCCGTTTGGAAGATTATGTTCAACGAGATCTTCACTACGCTATTGTCGATGAAATTGATTCCATTTTAATTGATGAAGCACGAACACCGCTTATCATCTCTGGTTCCACTGATGAAGAAAGCGATCTATACGTTACTGCCGACAAAATAGTCAAAAGACTCATTAAAACTGAAGATTATGAAGTAGATGAAAAGGCACGATCTGTTCAGTTAACTGAATCTGGAAATGATAAAGTCGAATCTGCTTTCGGTGTTGATAATCTTTATGCAGTAGAAAATCTCAAGCTTTTACATCATATAACACAAGCATTAAAAGCTAATGCTCTTTTCAAAATTGACGTTGACTATGTGGTTCGCAATGGTAAAGTAGCCATTGTTGATGAATTTACTGGTCGTATTTTAAGCGGTCGACGCTATAGTGATGGGCTACATCAAGCACTTGAAGCCAAAGAAGGTGTACCTATCGAAAAAGAAAGCCAAACCTTAGCATCTATTACTCTGCAAAATTTCTTTAGGTTGTATGAAAAGCTTGCTGGCATGACTGGTACTGCAACCACTGAAGCCGAAGAATTTCATAAAATTTATAAGCTTGATGTTGTAAGTATTCCAACACATCAAAAGCTTATTCGTCAGGATCAATCTGATATTATCTATTTAACAAAAAATGCTAAATACAAGGCCATAGTCGAAGACATTAAAGTGCGACACGCAAAACAACAACCTGTCTTGATTGGTACTGTTGCTATTGAAACATCTGAGCTACTGAGCAAAATTCTTAGCGCACACGGCATCCCTCATGATGTGCTTAACGCCAAACAACATGAGCGCGAAGCTGAAATTGTTGAGTTTGCTGGTACACCAGGACACATTACCATTGCTACCAATATGGCTGGACGTGGTACTGATATCAAATTATCTCCTGAGTCAAAAGAGGCTGGGGGCTTATATATACTTGGTACAGAGCGTCATGAAAGTAGGCGTATTGATAATCAGCTACGTGGGCGTTCTGGTAGACAGGGTGATCCAGGCGAATCTCGTTTCTATCTTTCTTTAGAAGATGAATTAATCCGTATATTTGCTGGAGAAAATCTCAAGAAAAATATGCAACGTTGGGGCATGGGCGAAGAAGAAGAAATTGAATCTAAGTTTGTATCCAAAACTATCGCTCGAGCTCAGGAAAAAGTTGAAAAACAAAACTTTGAAACACGTAAACACCTACTTGAATACGATGACGTTCTTAATCAGCATCGTACAGTTATCTATCAATTGCGCCGCGAAATTCTAGAATCACAAGAAAATATCGATAATCGCATTAGAGATATGATTACTGCATGTATTCAAAATGTTGTTGCTCTAGAATGCCCAAAACGAGAACTCACTTCTGAAGCCGCTAATAAAACAATTGCCACCTTGTCACAGTTAATACGTATGTCTCCAGAAGCTTTCAAAGCAGCTGGTGTACGTACTGATAATGTAGACACGTTCACACCTGATCTTATTAACTTTGTACTCGAACAGTATGATCTATTTCATAGACAATTCGATCCACAAATAGTTAATGAAGCAGAAAAATGGATCATTCTTGAAGTACTTGATAAAGCTTGGAAACAACACATGCTCAATATCGACCATCTTAAAGAAGGTATCGGGTTGCGCGGATATGGCCAAAAAAATCCACTCATTGAATATAAGCGTGAGGCATTTATAATGTTCCAAGATATGATAAATAGCGTTACTTGGGAAATAATTTATCTTATATTCCATATGAATCTTGAACATTTTAATAAACAAGAACTTGAAAATCAGCGCGAAAAAGAGCTTGCACAAATAAATGTTGGCACCCCAACTGAAGAAACCGATGCCATAGCACTGCTTAATCGAGCACAACGTAGAGCACAAAGGAAAAAACGATGAAATATATTATATTATTATTTTTATTTATAACTACCAACTTCAGTATAGCAATTGATCGAAGACCAAAAAGAATACAATATAGTTCGGTAGAATTAATGGCTCTTCGTTTCACAGCCACAACTCCAGTATCATTAAACAATTTAGCTATGATCGAATTGCCAACAACATCTTTCACGCCAGGTCAGCTTGCGATTCTTAAAGAATTTATTATTCGTCAGGCCCAACGGTAAAGAAAAATATGCGTTGCTTAAAAGAGCTGTAGAGGAGTCAAGAGCCGTCCCAAATATAATAAAGGCAAGCATAGCTACAAAAGAAGATCTGACGGACGCGGCAGCTGCTTTTATGGCAGAAGCTACTACCCAATACAGATAAAAAATAAAATATAATCAAAACAAAAGGTAGAAGATTAATACACTTCTACCTTTTGTTTTGCTCAGAATATCTCATTGATAATTTCATCAAGCTTTTTAACTGCAACACCGTCACCCATATCTCGATAAAATTTTTCATCATAGGTTCGTGTTTCTATAACTACCGGCATTGCAACTGCATGGCCCAACAAAAGAACCTGCTTTTTAGAATCTAGAGAAGATAGAATACCACGTAACTGTTGAGCATTATTAATACCAGTTAAAACGCCTTGAATATCCTTTTCATCACTCAACTGCGCCACAATCTTGGTACCAATCTGTGATAATATTTCAGCATCAATACCAGATGGCCTTTGATCAACAACAAGTAAAGAAACGTAATACTTACGCATTTCTCGTGCAATTGTACCAAAAATAGTCTGGTGTGCTGCTTGAGGATTAAGAAACTTGTGTGCCTCTTCGATAGTAATCATGAGCTTTTTCGGTTCATCTGCTATATTTTGAGAACCAAGAAACTTTTCAGTCTTGGCCATATACTCTTGGTGTATTCTTCTTGTAATAATATTAGCAATCAAAAGATAGCAGAATGTAGATGTATGATTACCAAATTCAACAACGACATGCTTCCCACGATCAATATACTCCATCATTTGATCAATAACTGAATGCTTTGTTTTTATAAAAGAGAAGAAAGGGAAACGCTCAATACGTTTAAGTTTACGATATAATGCACCAATTGATTCTGGATGCGCACCGATAGTTGATGCAAATTCCTTAATATCTTCACCATGTGCCAATAACTCTACAAGCCAATTTTCTTTATATCGCGCAGCAATAAGATATGCCGCTTCCATGGCTGTAGAGTGTAAATTAAGCTCACTGCCTAGCGACATAATATCTTCAACATGAATCGACTGTAATGGAATATCAATTACCACATCCGGCATACTACCACGCCGACGTGTCGATTCTGGATCAAGAGAGAAAATGACAACCTTATCTGGAAAAAGAGTTTTAAGGCCCTTAACGAATGACAGCCCTTTATTCGCTTGTTCCTGTCGAGCTTGCAAACCATATTCACTATGCATATCAAATATGAGGTTAACTGCTTTTTCAGTTTTAATGAGTCCTGCAAGCACTAATCGGGTGATAAATGTTTTTCCCGTACCCGTTTTACCAAAGATACCATTAGACCGTTCTGTTAATCTATCAAGATTAAGACAAACTGGCGTCTGCATATCTAGCGGTGTTCCAACATTAAAGAATTTTTTTTCTGGATGATTTTCATCACCAAATATTAATGCCACTTCACTTTCATCAACATCATACACATGTGCAAAGTGGGGTGGTATGGTCTTGACCGGCATAACTCTATTTTTCATATCAACCATAAGCATTGGCTTGAGTTGTGCCGTTGCATAAATATCTCTCTTCTTTAATGCGTTGACCAATAGTGATTCATTTTCCGAAGGCGGAAATAACAAAATATCTGGATTAGAAACTTCAAGGCGAAGATCTGTTATGAGAGAAAAGAAAGTATAATCTTGTCCCACAATAGAAACAAATTTACCCGTTTTAATTTTCTCGAACTGTTCCTGCGCACAAATGCGCATCAAAAAACCTTCGATCAATGACCCAGAAAGAATAGTACCTAGTTGCTTTTTCATTTTTTTATACCACTAACAGTAAAACCGACTCCCGTGTTACATGTGCAATCCCAGAGACAACTGTAATAGTATCCTGCTTGCCACTCATTAAACCATATATAACCTGAGAATCTCTTTTTAAAGCAATAACCATTGGCGCATGAGATGGTTGGATTATAAGATTGCCCACATCTGAGTTAAGCTCAACCCAAGCAACATCATGAACGTTCCGCTGAAGAGGACTACTAATAACCAGTTCCATGCACAGCCTTATTCATTTTTTAGCTTTTCAGCTTTCTTATAAACATCTTCCAAATTCCCTACCATATAAAATGCTAATTCAGGAAGCTCATCACACTCACCTTTAACAATTTTTTCAAAATCATTAATTGTAGTCTCTAAAGGAACATAAACCCCTTTAGTCCCACTAAACTGCTCCGCTGTAAAAAATGGCTGAGTAAAAAATTTCTGTATACGTTTTGCACGACGAACAATTAACTTATCCTCATCAGATAATTCATTGATACCCAAGATTGCAATAATATCTTGAAGCTCGTTATATCGTTGCAAAATATTCTGTACACTTCGAGCAACCGAATAGTGCCGTTCACCTACAGCATATGGATCCAATCCCTTAGAGTTAGATTGTAATGGATCAATAGCAGGGTAAATACCAACCTCTACTAACTTTCGAGACAATACTGTACTTGCATCCAAATGCATAAATGTTATCGCCGGCGCAGGATCAGTAATATCATCCGCTGGTACATACACAGCCTGGATAGATGTGATCGCACCATCTAATGTATTAGTAATACGTTCTTGAAATTCACCCATTTCAGAAGCAAGTGTTGGCTGATAACCTACGGCAGAAGGCATACGCCCCAAAAGCGTTGAAACCTCAGCGCCAGCTTGAACAAATCTAAAAATATTGTCCACAAAAAACAAGACATTTTTTTTGCGCTCGTCCCTAAAATATTCTGCCATGGTAAGACCTGCATAACCAACACGAAGTCGTGCACCAGGAACCTCACCCATTTGACCAAACACTAATGCCGTCTTATCAAGAACCTTGGATTCTTTCATTTCAAGCCAAAGATCATTCCCTTCACGTGTCCGCTCACCAATACCACTAAACACAGAAACACCACCGTGCTCCTTTGCAATGTTACGAATAAGTTCCATAACTAATACGGTCTTACCAACACCAGCGCCACCAAAAAGCCCAATCTTAGACCCTTTAATGTATGGACACATTAAATCAATAATCTTAATCCCTGTTTCTTGAATTTCATGCTCAATTTTTTGTTTTACCAACTCTGGCATTGGACGGTAAATTGACCATTTTTTTTCTGCATTGACAGGCCCTCCACCATCAATTGGATCCCCGAGCACATCAAATACACGACCTAAAACACATTCACCAACTGGAACTTGGATTGGTAATCCTGTATCGGCAACCTCAAGTCCTCGCCGAATATCCATAAAACCTTCGAGAGCAACACAGCGAACCACACCATCACCTAATTGCTGCTCAACCTCTAAAGCAGCAGTCTTATTATCTGATAAATAAATAAGTAACTTGTTTAAAATCTTTGGAACTTGGTCCCGAGGAAACTGAACATCAATAACAGTCCCACTAACTCGAAGAATGTGACCAATAATTTTTTTATTGTCGCGTGATTTTTGAATCATTTTTTTAACCCATATTGGGAACTTAATTAAGTATACCTGCTTTAAAACTAAGCAAAAACTGACATATTGTAAATAGAAAAGCCGAGATACAAATATCTCGGCTTTAAAATTGATACAATATAAGTACTATGCTACTGATCCAGCTACTTTTTTATCATCCGGCCAGAAGCTCTTTTTCTGTGCTTGAGCGTGTGCAGCTTCTTCAGCTAAACGAAGGCCCTCAACAACATCTGTAATTCTGTTAAGAAAGTTTTTTAAATCTTTCGTTCTATTCTCATTTGGCCAGAAGCTTCTTTTTGGATTTTCTGCATCCAATTGAGGCTTAACAAAACCTTGCAATTTTTCAAGACTGCTACGACTTAACTGTGCACCATCTTGTTGTAATCGAGTAATAATGGCAATCGCATTAGTATCAAGCTCTTGAGCAGATGTTATATCATCTACATACTTTTGGGCATACGCACCACGTGCATATGCTTTCCACAATTCTGGATTTTGTTGACTAATAAATGCTGCATTGAGACCCGCTTGGTCAGTTTGTAGAGCTACATGTACATCATTTTCATCCAGAGAACGACCAGCTTCTCTGCAACGTTCTTCAAGATATTTGTACATTTCAGCACTTCGAGCTAGAGCACAATCACGCAGTAATGCCATTGATCTAATAACATTGATATTCGCATATTCAAGTGCAACCTTAAAACGCGTTACTTCTTTACGCTTACCATCTTCAAACTTACTTAACTCCACTTGAGCCAAACGTTCGCGTACTTGTGTCGCTGTTTCTGGGCGATTTTTGATCATTTCACGACGAGCTAAGTCCTCTCTCCAATAAAGAAGCCCTAGATCTAAGGGATATTTTTCAGGATCTTCTTTATGCTTTTTTTCAATTTCAGCACGCAATTCACCTTGTTTATTCCAGCGCATACGTTCTTCTTCTCTTGCCACATCTTCATTCAAACGTGCATCATATGCTCTACGATATTTTACTTCATTAACATCAGAAACCATGCGGCTTGTACTTCCCAAACCCACCAATAGAAGAAAAAAAAGACTCTGTAATTTGTTCTTCATTCTTATTGCTCTCCTTTATCATTTTTCAGACAAAAACTACTACTGATTGAAGATTATACCCCCGCAGTCTTAAAAAGGCAAGGAAACCGTCAGGAGCCAATTTTTGGTACTTATAAGCACTATTTTGATACAAAAAAATGTTGCCTATACCATCGAAGTTCATCTATAGATTCATATATATCATCCAATGCCCGATGACCTTCTTTTTTTTGAAATTTCTTATATTCACTCGCCGGATACCAACATTGCACCAACTGCTTAATAGTAGAGACATCAATAATACGATAATGCAAAAAGTTAATGATATTTGGCATATACCGAGTAAGAAATATCTTATCCTGCCACACCGAGTTACCACAAAGAGGAGATTGACCCGATCGACAATGCTCTTTTAAAAATTTAATTACTTGCTCTTGCGCACTTTTAAGCGAGACAGTTGAATTAATAACATCAGTAGTAAGACCTGATTTGGTATGCATGGCGGTACATGTCTCATCCATGTCATCAAGCACGTGTTGAGGATGAGAGATGACAAGGTTAGGACCTCGAGCAATCTCTGATAATTGAGAATCAGTCAGAACCACTGCAATCTCAAGAATCACATCCCTCGCTATATCAAGGCCCGTCATTTCAAGGTCGATCCACACGAGTGGCGCCTCTGTAAAAATTTTTTTTTCCATCATAAAAACCCTTTTATATAGGCACCTTATACAAACAAATTATAAACTGTTCTTTTAAACTATAACGTTATCGTACACTTTTGAAACCAAAAAGCTTATTTTATCACATTTATCATGATTCTGATGAAGAATCATTGCCTTTGAAAAGTATACTCACTTAAACTGTAAACAGTAACTACGAAAAAAAGGGGGAGGTAATGGAGACGAATTCAAAAAAAAAATCTCAGAGTTCTGCGCCGGAAGTGTTACCGGTCATTCCTACAATGGACGTGGTGGTTTTTCCCCATCAAATCGTTCCATTACTGGTTGTAGATGAGCGCATTATTCAGGGAATCAATGAATCTCTCAATGATTCAAAGCTTACACTACTTCTAGCTGCAAAACAGCAAAGCGATGACAATGCCGAAGGCGCAATCGGAACCAAAGATTTATATTCTGTCGGTACAGTAGCCAATATTATGCGCGTAGTACAAATTCCTGAGGGGGGAATAAAAATTCTTGTACAAGGCCTCTACAAAGCAGAGGTTAATGAAATAATCGCTGATGAATTATCGCTTAAAGCAAAAATAACACCTATAGAATCAGTAGAAACAAAAGGCGAAGAAGTTAATGCTCTCATGCGAAACATCAAAGAACTTGCCGACCAAATGAATAACAACGGCCAAATACTCAGCCCCGACTTCCATATAATACTTTCTAAAATGAGTGATGCCGATAAAATAGCCGATTATGTCATATCTCATCTCAACGTTCCACTAGAAGAATCACAAGCTTTACTTGAACAAAAATCACAAAAGGAACTCTTAACAGAGGTTTATAAGTTACTTCATAAAGAACTTGAGGTATCTGAGGTACAGGAGCGTATTCGCTCTCACACTCGAGACTCTATGAATAAATCACAAAAAGAGTTCTATCTTCGCGAACAGCTTAAAGCCATAAAACATGAACTTGGTGAGGATGACGCTGAAGATCTTGAAAAAATGAAAGATGATTTAGTCGCTCTCGGTCTTGACGAAGAGGTACAAACAGAGGTAATGCGCCAGATAAATAGATTAGAAAAGACCTCACCAGATTCTATGGAAGCTGCAGTTTTAAGGAACTATTTAGATTGGATATTTGCTCTTCCTTGGAATAAAACAACAGAAGACATATTAGATATTAAGAATGCCCAAAAAATCTTAGATGAAGATCATTTTGGTTTACAGGATGTGAAGGATCACATATTGGATTTTATTTCCATCCGTAATCTCAAGAAGGATGGACATACTCCAATTCTTTGCTTTGTAGGTCCTCCAGGAACTGGTAAAACAAGTTTGGGTAAATCTATTGCTCGCAGTTTGGGACGTACATTCTTTAGAGTATCTCTTGGTGGTGTTAAAGATGAAGCTGAAATTCGTGGACACAGAAGAACGTACGTTGGTGCTATGCCAGGACGATTTATTCAAGGCATGCGTAAAGCTGGTAGTATGAATCCAGTCATCATGATTGATGAGTTAGATAAGATCGGTTCTGATTTTAGAGGAGATCCTTCTGCAGCTATGCTTGAAGTACTTGATCCACAACAAAATGCTACTTTTTATGACAACTACCTTGGTGTGCCTTTTGATCTATCTAAAACAATCTTCATAGCAACAGCAAACAGCTTAGAAACTCTTTCAGAACCATTAAAAGATCGTATGGAAATCATTCGACTTTCTGGTTACACTCGCGAAGAAAAAGTTGAAATTGCTAAAAAGTATCTTATTAAAAAGGCTAAACAAGAAGGTGGTCTTGAAGATACAAACATTTCACTCGATACGAAAGTCATTGAAGATCTTATCGCCAACTATACTCGTGAAGCTGGGGTGCGACAACTTGAACGCGTCATTAAAAAGCTCTTTTCAAAAGCCGCCCGTGCACTAGTGGAAAATAACAATCTTCTTAAATTTAACTGCAAAAATCTCGATAGTTACTTAGGTCCGAAACAATTCATAGAAGATGAATGTAACAAAATTAATAAGATTGGTATCTGTAATGGTCTTGCATGGACAATGTATGGCGGAGAAATGATCAAAATTGAAGCGGTTCTCATGCCAGGGAAAGGTAAGCTTATGCTCACTGGACAACTCGGCGATGTTATGAAAGAATCGGCACAAGCAGCATTAACATATGCCCGTGCTCATGCTGAGTCATTTGGTATTATGGATTATGCTCTCTTTGACAACACCGATCTTCATATTCACGTTCCTGCTGGGGCGGTGCCTAAAGATGGTCCATCAGCTGGTATCACTATGTTATCAGCCATCTTATCCGCATATACTAAGCGAGCAATTAACGCTTCTTATGCCATGACAGGTGAAGTTGATCTTCAGGGTAACGTTATGCCAATCGGTGGGGTTAAGGAAAAAATACTTGCCGCTAAGCGTAATGGTATATCGCATATTATTTTGCCGAATAAAAACAAACATGACATTATAGGACTTAGTGAAATAATTAAAGACATCAATTTGATTTGGGTAGATCATGCCGATGAAGTACTCAGTCAGATTCTGTTAAACGCAGAAGCAAAATAAGCTATAGGACTCATGAAAGTATTAACAATTGGCGGTGCAACCAAAGATTTGTTTCTTCATTACAAATATCCTGAGTCGCTGCTGATATGCAGCGACCAGGATAATTATACAAAGCTTCTTGCTGGGAAGAAAATAGAAATCGATAAAGTTCACCAAGCTTTAGGTGGTGGCAGCACAAATACTGCCACCTCTTTTTCTCGTCTAGGGTTCGATGCAACTACACTCTGTAAAATAGGACAAGATCATGCAGGCCTTTATATCCTCAATCAACTTCAACAAACCAATATCAGTACTAGTTCCATCATTATTGATAAAACAATAACAACAGCAGAATCATTTATTCTACCCGCTTGTAATCAAGACTCAACACTTTTAGTCTATCGAGGCCAAAATACCTTTCTTGATGATAAAGATATTCCTTATGATCAACTAAGCCAATACGATCAACTTTATATATCATCGCTAAGCTGTTCCGCGGCCTCACTTATAGATCCTATTGCTGCCGCAGCAAAAAAATATAAAATACCGCTCGCAGTCAATCCTGGAATGGAGCAATTATGTGAAGATAGCCAGGCATTAATCAATGCATTACCAAACATTGATACCTTCATCCTAAACGCCTGCGAAGCTCAAGAATTTCTATACACGCTATCAAAAACACATACGATTGATAAAGGTGAAACTATTCATAACGGTCCCCAGTTATTGCAAAATCGTTCATTCAACCTTCGCGAATATTTCAGATTGCTTTTAAGTAAACTTAACCCAATATCACCAATAGCAATTGTTACAAATGGCGCAGAAGGGGTCTATGTTGCCCACAACAAAACAATTTACTTTCATCCAAGCATTACAGACAAGACTATCATCAGCACTGTTGGTGCCGGCGATGCGTTTGGCTCTTGCTTTGTTGCTAGTCGTATGCTTGGACAATCAATTGAACAAGCAATGGCACAAGGAATTTTGAATAGTGTTTCTGTACTTCAACATCAAGGCGCCCAAGAAGGACTGCTAACAACTGAAAAGCTTAATGATCTTTATAAAAATTCATCAAAGTCACTCGTTAAAAAAATAGCTCTGTAAACAAACAAGATTTAAAAAGTTGATCGCTGTTGGCAATGCTGATCACTATCACAATGCATGCTAATATCTTTCTTTTGATAGAATCCCCATGCATCCGCAACAATAGTTTCAATATAGGAATATTCTGGTATCCAACCAAGGATTTGATTTGCTTTAGTAGCATCCGCAACAAGCCTATCTGGATCTCCATCTCGACGGCCTTGCACAACAATCTCTACAGAAAGACCTGTTATCCTCTTAACCGTAGCAACCAATTCTTTAACCGAAACTCCAATACCTGTACCTAGATTAAAAATTCCCGTTTTATGTATATCCAAATACTTAAGGGCTTTGTAGTGCGCAACAGCAAGATCCTTTACATGAAGATAATCTCTAATACAAGTACCGTCCGGTGTACCATAATCATCTCCAAAAATATAAAATGGCTCACCTTTGTCAGCAGCTTCTAATAAAAGTGGTATAGCATGTGTTTCTGGCTCATGCCTCTCTCCAAGCATATTTTCTATGTCTGCACCAGCCGCATTAAAATAGCGCAATGCTACGAATTTTAAACCATATGCGTGACTATAGTCTTGTAAAATTTTTTCAACAGTATATTTAGTATTACCATATGTATTTACTGGATTGCAGGGATCTTCTTCTGTAATAGGAATCCTTTTTGGAGTTCCATATACCGCTGCGCTTGAAGAAAAAATAAATTTATCAATTTGATATTCACGCATCTTATTTAAAAGATTAAATATTTTCGCTACATTTTCTTGATAGAAGGTACTCGGATCCTTACCTGATCGACCAACTTCTATAAGACCAGCAAAGTGCATAACAGCCTGAACATTATAATGAGTAAATAATTGATCAAGAATGGTTTGATCTGCAAAATCAGCTAGAATAACGCGCGCCCAACTAGGATAAAAATGTTGCCCGTAACGCATATTATCCAAAATAACAACTTGGTATCCTTTGTTGGCCAACAACCATGCAGTATTCGATCCTATGTATCCCGCACCACCAGTAACCAAGACTGTCGGCTTATGCATGTCAAGTTCCATACCTAATCCTTCAATAGTTAAAGCTATTATACATACTATTAGAATGTAAATCCTATTGTTGCCCATAACATCCACCTATCCAAACCGTAATTTTCATCGGAAAATTCATACGACACTCCTGCACCTAAAAATTTTGGATTATATAAATGATCCCAATAGCGACCGATAGAAGCATAGAATGTATGTGTCATATATCCAGGTGTCACCGCAGATTCAAGATCTAGCTCGCCTTCTGTTATCGGATGATAACCATCAACATACGATACACCATCCACATCCAGTACCTTATCATTACCTATAAATTCATAGGCATTAATCCTTGCATTATTTCGTGATATGCCGGCGGCAGTTGTATTGCCGGTACCTGTAATAAATTCATCATCTCGATCATTCCAAAGAGCTGCAATAGCAGGACCAGTTTGCCAATTACATTCAATGTGAACAGACTCTGCGGATTGTGCAAAAAATTGATAGCCCCCTTCAACTTGAAAGCCATTACAGTGTGTATATGTTGCTGCTAAATTAAGGTTACGAACAAAACCATGTCCAACCTTAACTTGCCTTGTGAAAGTATTAATACCGTTGGAAGTTAATTCTGCTTTTTTGTCTGCATAAACAAACATATAGCGACTCCATGTATTATTTTTCAAATCAAATGAACGAATTTGATAATTATGAAGGAAAAAACTACTTGATGTATCAACATTAAGCGCAATAGATTGGGTTGGACATGCCCAAAGAGTAAATCCTAAATTCATCCCAAAAATAAGGCCATTGTGCCCACCATTTCCTGCAATTGGTTCAAAAAGATATATTGCATTTGGCTTATTACCCGTAGCAATAAGAACACCCATATAGCTTTGCAAATAGTGTGTCTCTTCTTTAATGTATGTATATCCAATACCAAGTTGAATATCTGTGATACGCAGAACTCTTCGCGGTCCATCAATTTTACCAAACTGCCAACCATCTTGTTTAAATGCTTCAGTCATACTACCAACATAACCCACTGGAACCTGTGGATTTTCACCTCCAGGACCACCAGGGGTAATAATTCTTTCCGTAAGCCCCATATCTGTTTCCACGCGAACAAGTGGTGCCGCCATATCAAACCAAAAACCTTTTTCAGGATCACATGAAAAATGATAACGATAATGTGCACCCAAACCATAATATTTATATTCTGGTTCAAATGAAATTACACTTTTAAAAGTATAATTATTAATTGTTGGTTGATATACTTGTCCTGCAATTGGGTATGCACTAGTAAATATATTAAAATAGTTTGCAATAATATCGGCTTTGCCTGTTTTAGCCCAATCTGAACCAAGCTCACCTACCCTAAGACATGTTTTACCAAATGGAGCAAAATATTTTGCAAGCTTTTTCGAGTCGGTAGACTGACCACCCAAAACTGTTAAATCAAATTCATGCCGCCTCTGGTCATCATATAACCTCATTTGATGATGGTGCATTGATACACGCTCTGGTGAGTTAATTTGAAAAGCTGGCCAAACACTCAAATATGACCGACCTGTTTCTATTTTTGCAAAGAGTGCACTGAAACCAAATAGTAATGCAACCAAGAAGCTTATTCTTATGATACTCTTTATCACACTAACGCCTTTTGTTGATGAAAACGAACAAATTGATACATTCTTAATTAACCAAATATATTAAAATATAGCAAAGAGTTTTCACGGTTGACTTGATTTCTTAATAAATATTTTTAATAATATATTTATTATAAATCGATTAGTTACCACCAATAAAACATGTTAAATGTGGTTACTAAATGCAACAAATTAATGCTATAAATACCTATATAGATTTAGATAAGTTTAACTGAACGGAATATTTTTCATGCAGAAGGTCGATATTAATAAAATTCAAGAAATTGTAAGTGAACAACGACCTTTGCTCAATGCCCTAAGACAACAAATTGCACGGGTCATTGTAGGCAATGAAAATGTTCTTACTCATATTACAATTGCTATGCTCTGTAATGGTCACGTTCTTTTGGAAGGTGTTCCTGGTGTTGCTAAAACAACAATCATTAAAACCTTTGCCCAAGCTCTTGGCCTACAGTTTCAGCGCATTCAATTTACACCAGATCTTCTTCCTGCAGATTTAGTCGGGACTTTGATTTATAATCCCAAAACACACGAATTTGAAACAAAAAAGGGACCTATTTTTGCTAATCTTATTTTAGCTGACGAAATTAATCGTGCACCAGCTAAAGTACAATCGGCTTTACTTGAAGCTATGCAAGAAAAGCAAGTTACTATCGGCACAACAACATACGAACTCGATCAGCCATTCTTTGTCTTTGCAACCCAAAATCCTGTTGAACAAGAAGGCACATATACACTCCCTGAAGCGCAGATCGATCGATTTATGTTCAAAATTCTTGTCGATTATCCTTCTAAAGAAAATGAAAAAGAGATTATTCTAAGAAGCTCCAAAGACCTTCTTATTGATCAAATGATTGATAAAAAAATGATATTGGAGTTACAAGAGACTATTCGCAAAGTATACGTTGATTCTACAATACTTGATTATATCGTTAATATCATCTTTGCAACTCGAATGCCACAGGAGTTTAAAAACAAAACTCTTAGTGCCTACATCCAATATGGTGTTTCACCTCGTGGCGGCATCGTACTCTATCATGCTGCTCAAGCAAATGCTTTTTTAGAAGGGCGAACATTTGTAACACCCGATGATGTTAAGGCTGTTGCATATGCAATCTTGAGACACAGAATCTTGCTCAATTATGAAGCCGAGGCAGACAATGTTACCTCTGATGAAATTATCGGTAATTTACTTCGTTCTGTCCCCACTCCTTAAAGGCTTCTTGACAAAAACAACAATGCTTGAGTAGTGTTACTATAAGTAATAATAAGCCTTATGGGTTTGAGGAAAAATAAATGAAACAGCCACTTTGGATTTTAAATAGTATCTTGTTTATGATGCTATTGGCTTGCTTAATTTTTGTTTTCTTTTACAAAGTCAATTTTCCTAAAAAATATAGTATAAAGCCAGAGGCATATACAGCACCTGCTTTATTAAAAGATAGCAGCATTGATCAATCAAAAATATACGACAATGATCTGTTTGACACATATCATCCGCCACAAATTCAACCAAAAGAGCCTGATCTTATAAAAGAACCCCCACAACCACCACAACCGATCATGCCTTCTATTCCACAACCAGCAACACCACGCTTTTTAGAGCCTTTATCTATAACGTTATCCGGTGTATTTGCATTCAAAGACGAAACAAAAAACCGAGCATTTATTACCGATAATAAATCGAAAAAAGAAGAAACCTATAAGGTTGGGGATGAAATTGAAGACGCACAAATATTACGTATTTACCAAAATCGAGTTATTCTTATACGTTCAAATGGACAACAAGAAACACTATTTTTACAACAAGCTCAGGTAGAAAAATATACAAGTCCATGGTTCAAAAAATCGTGGAATAATATTATTAAACAAATTGGACCGAATAAATATTTTGTAGATCCGCGTGAGTTTGTAAAAGAAATACCAAGCCTTGGACCACTTGTTGATATGCTCGATCTTACTACTGTTTATAAACAAGGAACGCCAATTGGATGCAAGATTGGCAATCTTGATGACAACGCATTAGTGCACGCATTAGGATTCCAGGCTGGCGATATTATCAAAGAAGTAAACAATATTCCTGCGGCGACAACGGCTAATCGCATGGAAATTTATAAACATATCGTTACACTTAAAAATGATGCATCTATTACTATACAATTATTGCGCAAAGAGAAGCCAACCAGCATTATTGTTACATTGGGAAGTTTAACTAGCCTAGAAACTCAACCTGAAAGCAAAGCGGCTAAATCAGATGGAAAGCCATTGACTAAAGAACAGCAATTACAAGAAACTAGAGAAAATATTGATATTTTAAAACGATCTAAGCAATTTGCACCAACGCAATATGAACTTGCTCAACAAGAAAGAAAACAGATATTAAACCATACAAAACAACGAAAGCTTTTTAAGTAAAATAAGAGTTGTTTTATGATAAAAAAATTTGTACATCTACCAAATTTATTTAAGCTAGGATTCTTTTGCCTAGCAATATCTGTTTATGCTGCTGATAATACCCCTTTAAACACTCCAAATACAATCAAAGGGATACCTATAGCTCTTCAAAAATTGCATGATGAACAAGTTAATATCAACTTTAATAATGCCAGCTTACAAAATATCGCTGATGAAATATCAACACTTTTTAATATTACATTCTTGCCAGACGATGCCCTTAAAAAAACTGATGGAACACCTCTAGGTAAGGGATTAGCTGATCACAAGGTTACTTTTAATACACATCGAGTATTAACAGCTAGTGAAGCTCTTAATCTATTCAAAACTTTTTTAGAGCTTGCTGGTTTTTCAATGATTGCTACCTATGATCCATTGGTATATCGTATTACATCAATTGATAATGCAAACAAATCACCACTGCCGACCTATATTAATTCACCAATAGAGTCTCTTCCAAATAATGATACTCGTATTCGATATGTATTAATTATTGTAAATAACTCTCCTAAGGATATTGGCGCAACACTAACAAAGTTAAAAAGTAAACAAGCTACCATCGAATCATTTGATGATCTTAACGCATTGGTCTTAACCGATAGAGCTTATAATGTCCGTGGTTTAGTAGAAATTGCCAGAGAGCTTGATACTGGAAATCTACCTGAAACACTTTCTGTTATGAAACTTCAAGAAGCTGATGCTGATGAGGTTGCCAAAACAATAGAAAATCTCAAACAAAAAGATGGCCAACGTCCACAATGGGGCGCTGCAGCACAAAAACAAACTCTCTTTTATTTTCCTTCAGATGTTAAACTTATTCCTTCTCGCAACAATACATTGATTATTCTTGGTGGCAAAGAAGGCGTTAAGCGCATTGAAAACTTTATCTCTGAACATATTGATAAAAAATTAAAAACAAATTATAACCTTCTTCATGTCTATCCATTAAACTATGCCCTTGCCGAACCGATAGCAGACATACTTACACAAGTAGTCCAATTCGGCAAAACTAATGGTGCTGATCCAAATATATCTGCAACAAGGTATTTTTCTGATGTATTCATTCAAGCTGAAAAACAAAGTAACTCCTTAATTATACGAGCAAACAAAGAAGATTTTTCTATGCTTCAACCGATCATTCTTGGTCTCGATATTCAACAACCACAGGTTGCTATTGAGGTATTAATTGTTGACTTAAGACTAAATAAGACAAGGGGACTTGCTTCGCAAGTTCGCAGTAGAAGCGATAAAACAATAAATTGGCAAACATCTGGCTTTTTTAACAATCCAGCATCTGTACCACAACTTGCTTCTGATGGTAGTTTGCTTGGAAACCTTTTAGAATTAGTAAAAATTCTTAATGTAAATCTAACAGGCGCAACACTATTGTCTCTTGGTAAAACAAGTGTTTGGGCATTATTTGGCATCTTACAACAAACAACACAAAGTCGAGTGCTTTCTAACCCTTTCCTTGTATCAACCAATAAGTATAAAGCTGCTGTATCATTGGGAACAATACGGAACGTTGCAACACAAAGTATCTCAAGCGGTAGCGGCACTCCAACACAAGGGTTTACACAAATAAGTGCCGAACTTAGAGTTACAATTATTCCACAAATTAACGAATTTGGTATCATTAATTTAAATATTGAAGTATTAATAGAAGAATTCACTCAAAGCGAAGCCAATACTGCATCAACAGATCCATCTCTTGGCAATAAAGAAATACGCGTTGTTAAAACAAATGCCAATGTCGCTGATGGAGAAGTGTTGGCACTTGGTGGTCTTATCAAAAGCTCAAGCAGTTCTGCTATTAGTGGAACACCAGTTCTCCAACGAATACCATTGATAGGCAGAATCTTCAGTAACCAAAGTGATGAAAATGATAAAGAAAACTTAGTTATTTTCATTGCTCCAAAAATTGTTCAACCGCAACAAAAAACCTCTCAATATTATACTGAAAATAAAGCTGATTTCTTGGAACAACAATTTGCATCATTTAAGCGCGACGATGAAGGTTTCCAACCAAATGATCCAATTCGCAAATGGTTCTTTGATCCAGATAAGATCAATCAGTCAGAACAAACTCTAGAGTTTCTTTATGCTACACAGACACAAAAAGAAGCTAAGAAACAAGCCTTAGAAGCTGCTATTGAAGAAGAAGAGAAAGCAACAGAAAAAGAAAAAATGGAAGAAGAAGAAACAAAGAAAAAAGAAGCTCAGAAAGCAGAAAAAAAATCGGCTGAACCATTAAGCACTCCAGTTGCAAAAAAGAAAAGTCCTATCATGAATGTCGCAACCAATAAAGGACAAGCATCATGATAAAAAATATTTTTATCCCTGAACAAATAAAGGGTTATTATCTTTTTGGACAAAAAATTATTGGTCTTTCTTTGCAAGCTGATGGTGTTTATGCTACTAAGACACTTGTTAGTGGTTCACAAACAAGCATCAACAGTTTTAAATATGAGCCTCTTGGTTTTTCGCCAGAACAAAATTATGATGAAGCCATACAACAATCTATAAAAAATGCTTTGAAGGCTTTAGGTGGCCATTCTCAAATACGCTTAGCACTACCTAGTTCGCTTGTAATTTTTAAAGAATTAACGTTTCCGTTCTTGGATGCTAACAAAATTAAAATGGTCTTGGGCTATGAAATAGAACCAATATTACCGTTCCCTCTTGCACAAGCCGTCTTTGATTTCATTATCACCAAACAAGATGCTAAAACAAAAAAAACTACCGTCTTGGTTGGTATAACACAAGAAAAACATATAGCTCATTATGTTTCAATTTTAACAAATTCTGGTATTGAACCTCATTCTATTATTGTGGATATATTTGCGCTCTACTCATTTGTAAATCAGATACCTAAATATAATAATTTAACGCAGGGAACAGCTCTGATTGATTTTTCTTCAGACGCTACCACAATAAGTTATATAAATAACAATCAACTTCGGCTGGTACGAAGTATCAATAAAAGTCTTTTAACTCTTGGCACTAAAGAAGAGCTCGAAATAGCACTGAGGTATGACAAAGGGGAAGAATCTGAAAAAGAGCTTCTCGCACAAATTAATTCTTTTTTTAATGATATACAATTCACCTTTAATGCATTTCAGTCTCAATTGTCTAATTTTTCACAAATCTCTCGTGTACTTATCACTGGAAAATGTGCTCAACTCACACATCTTGCGGAATTTGCAACAGAACGATTGTCTATACCATTCGAATGCATTGACACTAAGGGACTTCTTTCGAATAAAGAATTATCTTTGAAAAAATCACTCAATGTTGTGCCCCAAGAGTTTGTAGTGTCCTGTGCCGTTGCATGTCCAACGCCAATTATCAGGGAATTTAATTTCTTAGAATCATTCTTTAAAGCGTCAAATGTTGGAATACTTACAAAACAATTGATAACAGCAATCGTTTTAATAATTCTTATTTTTGGTGTATTTATTAGTTATTCTTGGATGCAAGAAAGCAAGTTGTCTACTATTGTAAAACAGGGAACCAAAGAATTAACAACTACACTCAGTACAACTTTTAATATCACTGACAAGAAAAGCTTACTTAAGCCAAATAAGGCTGTTAATACTGCTCAAATTAAACTAGAAGAAGAAGAAACATTATGGTTTGCTTTTTCTAAGCAAAACCGTTATTCCTACCTCAAGTATTTACAAGAACTCAGCATACGTATTGATAGAGAAAGTTTAGGTATTCAGTTTAAACGCCTTTCTATGGATTTAGAAGAAAATACTATTACCCTTGAAGGCGAGATTAAAGACAATGCCTTTAAATCATTAACTATTTTAGAAGAATCGCTTAAAGAATCTAAACTTTTTGCGCAAGTAAGTATTCCGCAGGATATGATTCAGACTAATTACAACACTAAGATTACAACATTTACAGTCAAGATAAAGACGTCAAAAGAAAATGGGGAATAGGCCATGACGCTAATAAATAAATATAAAAAATTTCTTGAAGAGTTTGATGATAAAAAACAACTTCAAATTCTCTTTATTATTATTGGCCTTGTTATTCTTTCTGGCGGCTTTCTTTTGTATCGTTATTCTAGTTCAGTGAAATCACTTAAAAAACAAATGGTCGTTTTAAATCAAGCACGTAAAGAAACACAACAACTTCTTTCAAAGAATGAAGTTGTACAAAAGCAACGCGATAAAGTTGAAGCCATGCTTGCAAAGGAAAAAAGTTTCAAACTTATGGAATATTTTAAAACCGTACTTGATCAACTTAAACTTAATGCCCATCGTGCTTCTGAAAAAATTAGCATTAATGACACCGAAGGAATAAGAGCATCTGGTTATGAAGAAGTAAACCTAAGCGCACAACTTACAAATATGAATACCAAACAAGTTGTAAATTTATTGTATGAAATAGAACAAAATGAACGGGTGTATATAAAAAAATTAGAAATTACACACTCCAAAACAAATCCCGTCGTTGATTTAAACTTAACAATAGGAACGCTACAGAAAAAGGCTGAAGCGGAAGGGTCGCGATGAAGAATATTAAGCTAATTCTTGTTACGACATTAATACTGTTTTCTTCTCCTATCATGGCAACTGAGCCCGAGACTATTCCATTTAATATTGAAAATGAACCTCTTATTGATATTATAAATCGTCTTAGTGCTCAAAGAAATTTCAATATCATATTTCCTGAAGACCAAGCTGGTTTAGAAGTAAAAGTTAATTTTCCTCTACCTGAGCGTATTAGTCCACAGCGTGCTTGGGAATTTATGGAAACATTTATTCTAATGGCAGGATTTGCAATAACTCCTAAAGCTGATGATTTTATTATTACTTCTGTCAATAATGTTGATTCAACACCATTGCCATTGTGGGGTGGAAATTTCTCACCTGAATGCCTTCCAAATAATGATGAACTCATTAGATATATTTATAGTTTTGTTAATATTAACATATCAGACAACAGTCCTGCTAAAGCAAATTTGCAATCTATTTTTAAAGACATGCTCCCTGGTACAGATAACAAAGTTCTTTTTGATACCAAATCTAATAGTGTGCTTATAACCGGTAGCGCATCAAAAATTAAAGGTGTAATGAATATTGTCCAAGAATTGGATATAACCGGTTTTAGAGAATCTATAGAAGTGTTACCATTGCAACATGCGCAAGCCAGTGTAATAGTCCAAATTATTAATAAGTTAATTCCTGATGCAGAAGGTAGTAAGTTTTATCCGTTACCACAACAACGAACACAGCATACAACATTCTTTTCCAAAAATACTCGTGTCGTTGCCATACCAAGTTCAAATTCTGTTGCAATCATGGGTAAAATAGAATCTGTTAATCGCATATCTAAGTTTATTCATAAATATCTTGATACTCCACCAGATGGAAATAAAAACATTCTTCATATCAAACATTTAAACAATCTTAAATCAGAACAATTTGCTGGCGAACTTACTAATTTAGTAAAAAGCAGGGTTGCCGGTGCTCAATCTACAGGTAAAACCAGTGATGATATTCTTACTGGCGTCATTATTGTTGCACAAAAGGCTGATCAAAGCTCCTCTAGCCAACAAGGCAAACTTCAAGAAACAGAAATAAGTAAACAAATTGGTAGTACCGTAGATTTATCTACTGAAACATTGCAAGCTAGCAGTGGTAATAATCTTATTATTGCGGCAAAAGAAAACGATTGGAGAATGATTGAACAAATCATTGATCAACTCGATCGCCCACAGCTTCAGGTTGCCTTTGAAGTTCTTATTGTAGAAATAACTGTTAGCGATCAAAAGCTTTTAGAAGCACAAATACGTGGCAGTGAAGCTAATAATCCGCCAAATAATGTAAAATGGCAATCAGCGCAGAATGCTCAACCTGTCTTAAATTATGTAAAAAATGCTGATGGTAGTTACACTAACACTATTGATTCTGTCCAAGGTTTAGACGCTAACTTATTGCCTGTCCCTAATGCCGAAAATCCAAGTGTCATTAATCTTGCTTCGCTCGCTAGTGCCGGACAAACTATCCTTTCATACAAATCTACAAATGGCATTCTCGGTATTTTGCAAATGTTAAGTCAATATCAACGCGCAACCGTTCTCTCTCAACCATTTTTGGTAACAAGTAATCACCAACAAGCAAGTATTGATTTGGTTGATCAACGCTTAGAGTCAGGTAGTGCTGATACAGCAAGTACTGGTGGTCCGGTTACTATTAACTCGCAGAAACTTGATGCTGCACTTTCCGTTGCTCTTTATCCTCATATTAGTATATCCAACAATGTGAATCTACAAATTCTTGTTAAAGCCAACGAATTTATTAACGCAACATCATCAACACGTACTATTCGTACTATTACCACCAATGCTAATATTCATAATCAAGAGGTGTTGGTACTTGGTGGTCTGACCAAAATTACAACAGGGGACAGGATAAGCGGCACACCTATTTTATCAAGTATACCCATTATTGGAAATCTCTTTAAAAATCGTTCTAATGATTATGAACGTTCAATATTGCTTATCTTCATTGCTCCAACCATTATTCGTCCATTACTCAGCGGTGGTATTGATTCATTTACCGAAGACAAAAGTAAAACTCTTAAAGGTGAGATGATTTCTTTTGGTGAAAATTTTGAATCAATGAATAACCCTATATCACATATTGTTTTTCCATATGCTCACTCCATGCCACAGGATTTCAACAATTCTATTGATCTTTACCTTGATCAAGGTAACTTCACTCAAGGTGGCGGCTCTTTTGCTAAAAAGATTGAAGCCGTTAATTTAAAGCGCATTGTTGAGCAAGAATTAACTGAATTTGAAAAAGAACATAAACAAGCTATTGCTCAAGAAGAAAAAGTATTAGAAGCTGTGGAAAAAAAACAAATAGCTCGACAACAAACAGTTAAAAAAGTTACTGAAAAAAAATCTTTAAAAAAGAACTCAAAAAATAAACCTATCGCACAAGAACAAAATCTAAAAAATGTTCTTGAAAATAAAGAAAATCCATTCAAAAGAAAAAGACGATAGTGTACTCTTTGGTGTAATAAAGGTATAATTGTAAGCAAGTATGATAATTGATTACATCAATACCTTAGTAAGCCATGCAACGTACATTCAAGCTTTTTTTTAGCATATTTTTCTTTGTTTTTTGTGCTGCATCAACACAAAATTATAAACATGCAGATAAATTAATTAACTTAAACTATCGTGACGCATTCAATCAAAACAAAATTCATACCAAATTCAAAAAC
Organism: candidate division TM6 bacterium RIFCSPHIGHO2_12_FULL_36_22; assembly: GCA_001771315.1. Taxonomy (GTDB): domain Bacteria; phylum Babelota; class Babeliae; order Babelales; family UBA12409; genus 2-12-FULL-36-22. The sequence goes on along the minus strand of METK01000015.1, from coordinate 40,264 downwards.
CTTCTTGAAGGGTTAGGTTGTGCACACAATGTTTTTTCCGATTATGAAGCAACATTTGCTACTGACCTTATAAATCCATTAGAACTTAGGGCCTATCAGGATGCTTGCATTAAAAAACTTACTACAGCACGACGTTGGGCTATTACGGAAAGCGCGCGAGAAAATTTAACTCTGGTAATGCTTTTATTTGGTGCAACATTAACTACGGTTAAACTTGCCGGCAAAGAGGGTGGTACATTTAGTGTTTTTGCAGGTTTGTTTAATTCAGTTTATCTTTTGCATGAAGTGGTTAGCTCCGGATATGATCTTTTGTTTCAGCCTTCACATCCACTCAATGAACTTGAACAGTGTTTTGCTAAAAATCAATGTTATATTCCACAAGAACTATGGCCAATCATCATTAACGCATTCATGACTGCAAGACAAAATAAAGTTGATCAAGGAAAAGCACTATCATTTCTAGAATTTACACTCGGACTCAATCTTTTCAAGCCATTACCAAAGTTCCAACGTCATGGAATAAACGTTTCAAACATTATAAATTCACTGCATGAAAGAATTGATAACTTTTTTAGAGATTATAATGAGGTAAATTTAAACGATCTCAAACTTATCAAGGTAAACTGTGCCAAATATATTCTTTCGTTATTTGACCGCACTCAACTTCGCCCACGCTATATAATACTTCAAGGACCTGGTGGTATAGGTAAAACGCATTTTATGCAAAAACTTAGTTCATGGATAATGGAGCTTGTACCAGAAAGCACCCACTATGAAGATGTTGTTATTTCTTCTCCTCAAGAATTAGAGGGAAACTCTACTCATCCTGGAATATTGCTACAAATATTGCGTAATCAAATAGCTAACAATAAAGAAGGGTCTATTGTTTTCATGGATGAAGCGCTATGGATTAATGATAAGCAAATGCGCGGCTCAATAAAGCGCGTTTTTAATGGTAATTTTACTAAAATATCTACCGCATACTTTGGTACCAACATCAAAGGAACTACTGTAGCCTTAGATGCGCCACCAATGCTTATATGTTTAGCTAGTAACAATACTGCAATAGAAGATCCTGCAACCGCAGGGCGGTTTGATATTATTAAATTTCCTTATCCAAGCCAAGCGACTTTAGTCAATTATGCATACCAACTTGCAAAACAAAGTAAGCTACTTCGTTTATCTAATATAGAAATTGATAAGGCTGCTATTGAAACTTGGATACAAGAAAATGACATTAAAGAATTTCGTCAAATACAAGCTAATATTGAACAAAATTTATTAACTGTTTAAACGTCTGTATTTTGCACTAAATATGAAAAATATACAGGGTACCGCTTAATCAAATAATCCAAAGAATCATCTTCAATAAGAACTTTTTCCTTAATGATCTCTCCAATAAGCTTTGAAACACCGATCCAAGATGATGCTTCCTTTTGTGACAATAATTCTAGCTTACGCAGACACTGTGACACAAGCTTAACAGGAATCATGCGAGGCAGTTCGAGAGATTTGCTTCTAGACGCCTTGAGCATTCGGTGTAACAATCTAAACTCTTTCGATAGCTCCTGTTGTTTCATTGCTTCTTCTAACTCAAAATATGCCTTTGAAATAAGAACCATATCTAACTCAGAAAGATCAGCAAATGGACCCGCAGAACGAATCACTTCTGCCACTAAATCTGTCCCTAGAAGTTCTTGCTCAAATTCCTCTTCACCAGACAAAAAATTTATCAATAATATACAACCAATAAAGAAGATTATCTTTTTCATCAATTTTTCTCCCTGCTTTCGTAAAAAACTATTTTAAACTAGCATAGATAAAGAAAAAATTGAAGAATTAGAAATCAAATTGAATTTGCGCCTCTTCTATAAATAATAGTCTATTATATTTTGCCAATCGCTCAGAGCGCATTAAACCACCCGATTTAATAAACTGGGCACCAACACCAACAGCTAAATCAGCAATAAATGTATCTTCAGAATCTCGAGAACGATGAGAAGCGACCATATTAAGATTATATTCCTTACACAATTCAACCGCTTCAAATATCTGTGTAATTGTACCAACTTGGTTTGGCTTGATAATCACGGCATTGGCAGCAATTTTTTTGATTGCTTTGGCAATGTGATAAATATTACTTACTACAAGATCATCAGCAACTAAATATAAAGACGATCCTAACTCTTGCATCATTATAGGCCAATTCTCCCAGTCTTGTTCAGCAAGGCCATCTTCAATAAGCAATAAGGGATATTTATCTGCTAATTGTTTATATATATCAATCATGTCTTGTGCTGATTTAGATTTACCAAACCAATTATATTTCTTTGATGCTTCATCATAAAATTGTGTAGATGCAACATCAACACCAATACCAAAGGTTGTTTCATCATATCCAGCAATAGCAATTGCTTGCATAATACAATCAAACGGTTGATTAATATTGTCAAAGACTGGCATAAATCCACCCTCTGCACCAAGAGCTGTCGAAAAACCTTGTTCCTGCAACAAAGTTTTTAGCGTATGAAATACTTCAGCACTCGCTTGCATTGCTGCAGAAAAAGATTGAGTACCATGTGGAATTATAAGAAACTCCTGAATAGGTAGCCGTGCATCACCATGCGCACCACCATTAATAACATTGATCAATGGAACAGGAAGAGAAATTGTTGGATTACCTAAAACACGCGCAATAAAATCATACAACTCTATATTCAACGCCTTGGCATGTGCTTTAAATAAAGCCATACTAACACCGATCATTGTATTTCCGCCAAGAATGTCTTTTCGTTCTGTTGGATCAAGCTCCAAAAGTTGTGCATCCATCTCTAATGCATCAATCTCTTGTCCTATAAATAATGGCGCAATCTTATTTGCAATGTTAGCAATAGCTTTTTGCACACCTTTACCCATCAAACGTTTTCCACCATCTCGCAGTTCACACACTTCAAGATGACCCGTAGATGTACCCGCAGGCACTATAGCCGTTACATGTGTATTATTTTCTAAAAATATATCGCAAGCAAGCGTAGGAAATCCTTGAGAATCATAAACTTCTCTACCCAAAATGTTTTTTATTTTCATCGTTAAAATAACTCTATTTTTTTATTATTTTTTATCTCTTATAACTTAATTGAAAAAAACAAAATACAAAACTGTTAGTTATTTTTTTGCTATTGGCTTTTTAAGTAAACCATATTCACGAAGCTTTTCATTGTCGATAGCATTTGGTGCTTCCATAAGCGCATCATAACCACGAGAAGTTTTCGGGAAAGCTATAACATCACGGATAGAATTTGAATTAGATAAGAGCATAATTAAGCGATCTAAACCAAGAGCAATACCACCATGTGGCGGAAAACCAAGTTCTTGGGCCTCCAACAAAAAACCAAAAACCTTGTCTGTTGTTTCTTTATCGATACCCAACAATTCAAATACTTTCTCTTGCATTTCTCTTTGATGAATACGAATCGAACCACCACCTAGCTCAATACCGTTGCATACAAGATCATATGCACGAGCACGGATCTGACCCGTATCTGTAACATCTTGCCAACCAGGTTGTAAACTTGTAAAAGGATGATGCATTGCAAACCAACGCTTTTCTTGAGGATCAAACTCAAACATTGGAAAATTATCTACCCAAAGCAAATTAAATTGATTTTTATCTATAAGCCCAAACTCTTTTGCAAATTCTAAACGCAAACGCCCTAAGATAGGCCATGCATCAGCATATCTACCTGCTACCAAAAAGAGTGTGTCACCAAGAGCTAACTCTGGATATATTTTTTTTACTCTATCAAAAAAGTCTATTGGCAAGAATTTAGATACCGGTGATTCAATAGCTCCATCTTCCTTAAAACGAATCCATAATAGTCCCTTGGCCCCAAATTTTGTCGCAACATCAACCCATTTATTCAGCGCTGATCGCGAAAGAGATTCATGTGGTTTAACACAAATTCCACCAACTTGGCCGCCCTTAGAAATAACCGCATTCAAAAATGAAAGCTCAGAATCTTTAAACAAATCAGTATAATCATGGATCTTTAAATCAAAACGAACATCAGGTTTATCACAACCATATTCAGCAAACGCTTGATCATAAGACATATGCTTAAACGGCGCCTTTAAGTCTTTTCCTAAGACCTTCTTGAACATAAAAACAAACAATTCTTCAATAATAGTTTGAATGTCTTTCTCATTTATAAAAGACATCTCCATATCAAGCTGAGTAAATTCAGGCTGTCTGTCCGCACGCAAATCTTCATCACGGAAACAACGCGCTATTTGAAAGTACTTTTCAATACCACCAGCCATCAATAATTGTTTATAAATTTGCGGCGATTGTGGAAGCCCATAAAATTTGCCCTCATGCATACGAGAAGGCACCAAGAACTCTCGCGCTCCTTCCATCGAACTCTTGGTCAAGATAGGAGTTTCGATTTCGTAAAATCCATTTTTATGCAAAAATTCACGCATTGCAAAAGTGATGTCATTACGTAATTTAAATTTTGCTAAAACCTCTGAACGGCGCAAATCAAGATAACGATATTTTAAGCGAAGCTCTTCATCAACATTCTCTGCTTCATCAAGCATGAATGGTAGACCCTTAGCCTTGTTCATTATTTCAAGCTCATCAACCTGTAATTCATACCTACCGGTTGGCATATTTTGGTTAACCGTTTCCGGCGTTCGTTCAACAACAGTTCCTGTTACACCTATAACAAATTCTGAACGAAGAGAGTGTGCAAGCTCATGCGCTTCTTTTACCTTTTCAGGATTGAACACAATTTGCATAATGCCGCTACGATCACGAAGATCAACAAAAATAAGACCCCCATGATCTCGTCGAGTATTCACCCAACCAACAAGATTTATCTTTTTACCAAGATTTTCTTTATTAATTTCACCACAACCAAGACTTCTTTTCATACAAACTCCTTATTTAGAAAGCATATTCAAAGCCAAGGTTAAACGCCATAGCCATACTATTACCCAACAGAAGATTAGTATCAGCAGGATTACCATTTGCCACATTTTTTGCTAAACGAACTGCCTCATCTGCGCTTTGTGGTTTACCTTTAATATCACGATAATGCTGTCCTGGGAAAAACAGCGCTCCTACACCAAAAACTTTAATAGTATTTTTCAATAACTTAAAATCAAAAAACACGTTGAATTCAGCACCCAAAAACTTACTTGCTGGTTCATTAACTGTTAATCCAGTATTTATATCAAATTTATTACTTGAAGTTGCACTCCAATATCCAATAAGATTTGGTCTCAAATTAAATCGTGTTGTACAAACCTGTGGTAGCCAATATACACCAAAACCAGCGACAATCAAATTTGTAAAACCCGAAATGGTTGATGCAAATCGTTCATCTGGAGGCAAGCTATCAACCGGTGTTGATAACGGTCGAGAAACACGATGTGAACCAATTACAAAAACTGATTGCACTTGCTTACCAGCATAAATCTCTTGAACGCCAATAAAACCATTATAATTCCCATCAACACGACCATCCAATGGATCACTAAGATTTTTATTCGGATCTTGGTCACCACTTGCATACGCCAAAGTACCCACAATTTTGATGTTTTCATTGCAAACGGTCCAAGCAAAATCAGTCACGCCCATGAATCCACCAAGCTTGTTTTTGTATCCAGACCTATATCGTGTTAAACCATTATATAATCCGGTAGACCCAATTTCAGTACCATTAGATATAGAACTTCCATTATTAGCATTAACAATAGATTTATTAGTATCTGAAACAAGCGCCTTTGTTGTTAGCGCAGCATCTGTATATACTTGTGTGTAACGAGAAACTAGAAAACCATCACTATTTCGAACTAGATCGATTGTATTGCGATCTAGTGGACGTACCGTTTGTGCTCCAACGTTAAATGCAACTTCACCACCCCACTCAAAATTGCGATTGGAATAATCAATTGCAAGTCCCCAAGTTCCCAACTTGAGATATGCATCTGGAAATGTTTCTATTTTTTGCTCAGGAGCATATGCACCAAGAACGTATGGTTGAATGTTTAAATCACCACAAGAAGAATTTTCCCCAAAAGGATAATAGTTAAATCTTATCGCAGCTAACTGAGCAATACTGCCAAATCCACGACTTGGACAATTACGACGAGAGGGAACGTGTGTATAAATAGCTTCAGCTACTTCTCCAAAACTTCCTGAACGGTTGCGTACCATTTCATAATAAAGATCATAAGAAAGCTGACATCTAATAATTTCTCCGTGCTCAGACATGCCGTATGCATATTGATCAACAACATCATCTGTAAAGAAACCTACTATACCAGGCGAAACAGCATATGCATCACCCAAAGAAATTCCTCGTCCAAGCTGAAATGGAAACGCACCAATTTTAAAATAGTGTCGATTGCATGTTGGTAGCCCGATAGCCTCATTAAGACTAATTTGTACCCATGCTTCTCGAATCCACATAAGTTGACGACCAAGAAAGTGGCGATGAAGACCTGTTATTGCATCTCCAATTTTAATTGGTCTCTCAGTTGTGTTTATAATCTCTGGCGAACCCCAACGCGCTTTATTACGAATTACCAATTTAGACTGTAATGCATCTTCAAAGTTTATGGCACTAGTCAAATCCCATGTAGTCTGTATATAAATAAACTGATCATCAGGACTTTCACTAAATCGCTGAATTCCCCTACCATAGTAAAATTCTGGTTTATGCTTAAGATCAATACAAATAGTAAATCCAGTAATTGGATCAGTATAAGACAAAAATTTACAACGTTTTGCTGTAGTTGGAATTACAATATCAGGTTCACATGATTCACAGGTTTCACCACAATATTCTTTTGGAAAAACATTCGCAACAAAAGACAATGCTATTAAAATAAAAGCAGTGCGGACAAAGGATGTCATTAGAAACTCACTTGTGTTTTATAATAGGGAGAATGTTACTTAAATCTAGACTTAATCTTGTTATTAAGCGTAATTTTTTTTATGTTTTTGTCAACAAAATAAGACCTATAAACAGGAATATCATGGGTATAGACTCAAAAGAAAAATTGCTATTAGGAGCTCATATGCTCATAGCAGATGGACTTAGCAACTCCATTGAAAAAGGCGAAGAATTAGGGTGTACCACCATCCAAATTTTTACTAAAAGTGCTCGCCAGTGGAAAGGAAGGGCATTAGAACTTGAAAAAATCAAAGAATTTAAGGAAAAACACAAAAAATCGTTCATTGGACCAATTGCCGCCCACGCCTCTTATTTGCTGAATATTGGTTCCCCAAATGAAGCAACACAGCATCGATCCATTGCAGCATTAGCGGATGAGTTAAGCCGATGTGATCAGCTTGGCATTGATTTTTTAGTACTCCATCCCGGCTCAGCTCTTGATAATTCGCAAGAAGAATGCATAAAAACTATTACTCACAGCATCAACCAAGTTTTTGATTCTATAGAAACAAAAACCAAGCTCTTACTCGAAACTACAGCTGGACAAGGAACCAATGTTGGACATACCTTCGAACAGCTTGCTGCAATCATTAAAAATATACATGACAAATCTCGTATCGGCGTCTGCCTTGATACCTGTCACATTTATAGCGCAGGGTACGACATTAGTACCCCAAAGGCATATGAGGAGGTGTGGGCAAAATTCGATAAAATAATTGGACACAAATATCTCAATCTTATACATCTCAATGACTCAGCAACCAAGTTAGGATCAAAAAAAGACCGCCATGCGCACATTGGAGAGGGAGAAATTGGACTTGAAGGTTTCAGACTTTTAATTAATGATCCCAAACTTGTAAATATTCCAAAAGTTTTGGAAACTCCCAAAGGAATCATAGAGGATGCTGCCAACCTTACAACACTCGTTAACTTAGTAGACACCAAAAACAAAGAACTTGTTCTCAATACTCCACTTAAAAAGTATTTAAAAAATTAGGGCATATTGTCTAAACCCAAAACAATATGCCCAAAAGTAAGCAGCGCTCAGACCATAATAACAACCAGCCCTTCATGCCAGATGTATTAACACTTCAATATAGTCTAAGACCATGAGTATAGTTTCGCTGCAACACAATAAATCACAACTTATTTTCAAGCACCAAAAAAGCAACAACTATTTTTTGCTTTAAACACAGGGAAAATATTAAAAATTATCCGTTTTTGTTGCAAGACACGTAAAAAGCAACAAATTTATGGTTTTTTCTTTAGAAGGAAAAATGCCCATATGATCAGAAAAAATAAGAAAAGAATAGTAAGACGTTGAAATGAAACAACTTCAAAGACAAGCCAGTATGAGATAAAGAAAAGAAAAATTGATAATACATAAACATAATCTATGATCGCTATCTTTGACCATCCATTGTACATAAGATAATGCGCAAAATGGTCCCGACTACCCTTATAAAATGGAATTCCTTTATATGTACGAATAAGAACTAGTTGCGAAATTTCCAATAACGGAATACATAAAATAATTAATGGCGCAAAAATACCCAATGGTGTAATAATTGTCCAATCGATCAACAATGGAATTGCTGCAATACAACCCCCCAAAAACAAGGATCCTGCATCACCCAAATATATAGAGGCTGGCTCACGATTGTAATAAAGAAAAGCCACTGCACAACCAATCAAAATAACTAAAAACAACGCTAAAGCATTTTGATACAACAAAATAGAAAAAATAAAAAATGATGCAAGAGATGCAATGCACAATGATGTAGCAAGTCCATCCATGATATCGACCAAATTAATAGCATTAATCACGGATAAATACCAAAAAATAGAAAATCCTATATTAAGATACCAAGGCAGATAATCAAGAGAAAGATAAAAACCTAATTTCACAAAACCAATTGCAGCCAAAAATTGTCCTGCAAATTTAATAAAAGGACTCAGTGAAACAAGGTCATCTAAAAGCCCAAGAAAAAGCAAAAAAGTAAGTGGTAAAAGTAGAAAAATTTCTTTACTATTGGGATACAAAATAGCAAGACTTATAACAAAACCAAAAAAAACCGCTACGCCCCCTAGATAGGCAACAGGTTGTTCATGCTTCTTTAAATTACCATCAGGACGATCAGTAATATTAAACTTTAATGCAAAAGACCTAAATGCTGCAACAAGATAAAATGTTATCATAAACGCAATACAAAAAGCGCTTATAAACTTGAGATAAAAATAAAAAAATTCCATTTCATATTGCATTATGAAATCTTTCTATCCTGATAGACCTACTGCTCAACCTTTTTTTGAATATAGCACTCAGCAATGTCATTTTCTTGCCAATCACTAAATCCATCAACAATAAAAGCGCACTCAAAACCAGCCAAGACTTCTTTTTGTGATTTCTTTTCTTTTTGAAGAGTTTTTATTGTCCCTTCTCCAACCTTAGCACGATTGCGATAAACCACAACCTTACCACCTTGAACAATTTTACCATCTTTAACTTGGCAACCAGCAATTACTCCAAGTCGTTTTACATCAAAGACTTTTGTTACCAATGCTGAGCCAGTTTTTTCTTCTACAATTATAGGGGCTCGCGTTTGTTCAATTGCAAGCTTAAGCGCATCAAGCAAATGATAAATAACATAAAAATTTTGTATAGGAAGTTTAAGGCGACGCGCTATCGATAATGCACCAACATCAGTTTTAACCCCAAAACCATAAATATGTGCGCCCAATGTTTCAGCCAATGAAACATCGCTTTCAGAAACATTACCAACACTAGCATGAGCAATCACAATATTTTCTTCGAGTTGGCCAGAAAGCTTTCCTATTGCTTGAACCAAAGCTTCCTTAGAAGAATTGGTATCAACTTTCAAAATAATTTTGTATACCCGCGTATCTGCATCTGCAGTATAAAGCTGAGAATAATTTGCTACAGAAGCTTGCTTGTTAACAGATTTAGCTTTTTTATACTCTGCAAATGATACAATTTTAAACACATCTCCCGCTTGCGGCAAAGAATCAAAGCCAGAAACTCCAACAGGAATTGTCACACCAAAAGATTTTATACGCTTACCTGCTGAATCAACAACAGAACTGATGCGACCACCAGTACTTCCAGCAATAAAGTAATCTCCTATTGTCCCTGCTCCATGCTGTAAAATCAATGTCCCTACAGGACCTCGACCCTTTTCAAAACGAGACTCCAATACATAACCAACACCAGGTCCCGTTGTACGAGCTTTAAGCTCTAACACCTCAGACTGCAACGCAAGAATCTCTAATAGATCATTTACGCCCGTTCCATTTTTAGCAGATATAGGAACACAAACAGTATCTCCACCCCAAGATTCTGCCAATAAACCTTGCTTAGAAAGCCCAGTAAGCACACTTTCAATACGAGATGGATCAACCTTGTCTACTTTATTAATGGCAACAATAATTGGAATACCAATAGATCGAGCATGCTCAATTGCTTCAATAGTTTGTGGCATAACACCATCATCAGCAGCAACGATCAATATCGCAATATCAGCAACCTTGACGCCACGCATACGCATTTTATCAAACGCTTCGTGGCCAGGCGTATCAATAAAAATAATATTTCCATGAGAAGTTTTAACCTCATAAGCTCCCAAGTGTTGCGTAATACCACCTTTTTCACGCGATGCAACACGAGACTTACGAATATAATCCAAAAGCGTAGTTTTACCATGATCAACATGACCAATAATCACTATGACTGGCGATCGCCTTGACATGCCAACTTCTGATTGCTTTTCTATTTTAGCTTCTTGCCCTTGAGAGGGAGGAGCTGAAAAAACAATTTTAATTTCATAATGCTCCGCCAACTTGCGGATTGCATCTTCCGTCAGCATTTGATTGATATTGCAAATGATGCCTTTTTGTATCAAAAAAGCTATAAGATCACTGGCTGGCTGTTTTATTCTTTCTGCAAACATCCCCAAAGAAATAGAACCTTCAATCTCAAGCGGGGCCTGAGCTTCAGGTTTAGATTTTTTTATAGAAGAAGGGGAAAGACCGCCAACAGCTTTTCGAAGATATTCCAATTCCGAAAAAGAGAGCTGCGCCATATGATTGGAAACCTCAAACCCTTCTTTTTTTAAAAGGTCTAGAGCATCCTTGCTCGAAAGATTATGTTCTTTGGCAAATTCATATACACGCATTTATAACTTTCTATTTTTCTTCAGAATCTGCGAACTCTACATCTGCAATCGCAGTATCAGTTTTAGCACTATTAGTCATCAATTCAATAGTCAAACCGGTAATTTGAGAGGCCAAACGAATATTTTGCCCCATTTTGCCAATTGCAACGGAGCGCTGATCTTCATCAAGCCAAACCTTAGCAATTCTATCACCAACAATTTCAACCCTATTGATTTCTGCCGGCTTAAGCGAATCACGCACAAGCGCATCTTTCGCACTATTCCATGAAATGATATCTATCTTTTCCCCACCAAGCTCTTTTAAAATAGGCTTGATTCGCGCACCACCAACGCCCACACATGTTCCAACCGGATCAATGTTAGGATCGTTAGAGGAAACAACAACTTTTGATTTATATCCCGCAGCTCGGGCAACATTCTTAATCTCTACAAGCTTTTCAAAGACCTCTGGGATCTCAAGCTCAAATAAATTTTTCAAAAACTCAGACGAAGCGCGATCCAAAATGAGCTGATTGTCACCACGAGGCTCCTCATGCACTTCTTTTAGTAAAGCACGAATAGGATAGCCAGGCACACAGCGCTCACCGGGAATAGACAAAGAATTTGGCAAAAACGCCAAAACGTCTTGCAACATTACAAGCGCACCACCACGCTCGCATTTGTGCACAGTGCCAACAACAACGCTACCAGCTTTGCCCTTAAAGGCATTATAAATTTCTCTAGCTTCAACATCCCTAATCATTTGGGCTATAATTTGTTTTGCCTTGAGAATTTCTACTCGCCCAATGCTTCCATCAAAGGGAACCCAAATCTTATCGCCTATGCTGGACTTTGTTTCAATAGCCTTGGCTTTTCTGGAGCTGATTTGGGAGTCTTCATCTTCAACTGTGGCTACGACTTCTTTTTCTGCAAACACTTCAAGCTCTCCGCTGTTCTTATCAAAGCAGACCTTGAATGCAGTATTGGGATATTTTTTTTGGTATGCACCTAGCATGCCTTCACAGACAATATCGTCCAGCGTTGCTTTGTCTAGCCCACGCTCTTCTACCAAGTTACTAATTACATCAGATAAATTCACAGCTTCCCCTGCGGCACGTGTTTACAAAAACTTTATATTTTAACGGTTTTATAAGATAATTCTATCAGGTTTTTGGAAAAAAGAAAATTAGCTTCTTAATCTTGCAGAAAAGCTCTCTCTTATAATCTCTTAAATATATATATATATAATATGGTAATAATAGGCGTAGTCAAAAATTGTGGATAACTTAGTAAATTTACTATCATATTCTGCTTCCAGTCGATCTATCCGGTCTTGTATTTTATGTGGATAACCTGTGGATAACTTGTGGATAACTTTTTACAATTGTACGAATAGCTGCTCTGAATCGGCAAAAGTTATCCACATAGTGTCAATAACAGCTACTGATGAGGTATATAAAGCTTTAACTTTGAGTTATCCACATAGTTATCCACAGGTTATCCACAGGTTATCCACAAGTTATTCACACTATGTCTCAATAGAATTAAAACTTTGAATGGTCAGAATTTTTTAAATACAGGCGGCCTTTTTTAGAGTTAAAAGATCTCTAAGAAAAAGTTCTGCTGCAGCGGGATTTCGTAAAATATAGGCAGGGTGTAGGGTTGGCAATAATTTCGCGACATTGTATGGAAAGACCTTGCCACGCAGCTTTGTGATGCGGAAGGGTTTTTGGATTACGTCGGGATTAAGCCCCTCAAGGGCTGATGCGCCTAGTGTGCAAATTATTTTGGGTTGAATAATTTGGATTTGCTTGAAAAGTAAACTGCGTCCAATTTCTATTTCTTGGAGTGAGGGAGTTCTATTGTTAGGGGGTCTTGTTTTGACTATATTGGTAATATAAATTTTATCACGCTGAAGGCCGATACTTTCAAGGGCCCTTGTTAATAATTTGCCGGATCTGCCAACAAAGGGACGTCCAAGTTCATCCTCTTCTTTTCCAGGAGCTTCACCAATAATCATAATATCAGCGTCTGCGGGCCCTTCCCCAAATACTATATGGGTTGACCCAGGAATGACTAACGGATTGTTTGTCATGCTTGAAACTGATGCGTATAATTGTTCCAGTTTTTTTTCTTTATCCATACCAATAGAATAAAGTTATTTTGCTGGAGATGCAATTATGCTTTAAGTGTTCATACACATTTTTAAGAGATTTATCCATTCGCTATTTTGTGCAAAGATTGATTTTTGATACGAGGTATTAATATATTTTGTTTGATGTGGAAAGTAGATAGATAATCCAGTGGCTTTAGCCAGATTTTTACCATTTGCTTTTACAAAGACAGCTTCATCCATTAGATTTATTCCTTCTTTGAGCTTTTCTTTTAGTTGTTGCAGAAGGAAAGTTTTATTATTTTGAATTTCCATTTTGCTACAATGCTCAAGAACATTTCTATAAAAGTGACCGATATCAATATAAGAAGGCTCTTCAAAATGAGTACATTCTTTTCTAGAGCGACAGAATTGTATGATACTTTTTACGGAATCTTTTTTCTGATTATTAATACACTCCATTAAAATGAGAGCAAGGTCTGAGATATTTTTATCAAGTTGATCAAATTTTTCTAGGTGGCAAGCCGAAAGTGTGTAGTCAGGTGTAATGTCTTTGTAGGCAAGACGATATGATTCAACTATTTCATTGGCAAATTCTTCTGGAGAAAGAGCTTCAGTGGCAAAGCGTGCGAATGCTGTATGATATGCCCAACCCCAACCAAGTTCAACTTCCTGTGATGCTACCATTATTTTACAGTATGGTTGTACAAGGATTGCAAATTCTGCCATAGCCATTAAGCATGCATCAAGACCAAATAGATCGATAGGTTTACCGAGTTTTCTGGTAATTGCATTGAGCGCTTTGGCCACTTTTGTATTTGTAAGATATGATCTATGAGCTTCATCAAAGCAGATGCCGCGACTTTCTTTGAGCATGATCGTCTCAAGAAATTCTATGTTTCTGTTAATTTCCAACATAAGATTATCTGGATTGAATGAGAAAAATTCACCTTCTATATTTGGTGTCTTAGCGATGCCTGGATCTATGTAGCCGCTGCCATGGTTCCATAAGATAAGAGCTGTTTTTTCACTTGGAAAATTATCAAGACAATATGAGCAGAAGTCTATAAGTGTTTTTTCATCGCCACTGTCGAGCTTAATGCCAGCTTGTGCATCATCGGTGTTGAGCAAGATTGCTTTGTTTTTAACAATTAAATATCGCTGTGTGGGTTTATTTTTATTTTTTTCGTTTATTTGAACTACTATGTTACAAAACTCATTGCTACCAATACGAGCAAGTTGTCTTACATTTGGCCATACAAATGGTTCAAGATCATTAGTTCCAGCAATATAGATTATAATAGTCCAAGCTTTTTTTTCTTGTGGGGAGCGTCGTATTTCACAGGGAGTATATCTATGTTCAATTTCAACACCTTCAAATTCGCCTTCTGAAACAAGAAAGTTAGAGTTTGAAAGACATGAAAAATTAACAGACAGAAAAATAAACAACAACTGTCTTAATGTCAGCTTCATGATATAGTCCCTATTTTATATGTTCTTTTTCTTTTATGTATACTCTATTCTGGGCAAATATTTCAATTCCTCATTGAGATTGTAATGGAGGTTAGTTTTGAATAAGTAAATAATTATAAATTGTTTAAGTATGACTATAACGATGGAGGTAGCTACGGTAGCATTGTGGGAGTTGAAATCCTCACACAATAATATAAAAATTCAATTTTTTGTTTTAATTTAAAATCTTAGTTTAAAAAACTTGTTTAATGTATTAGCATCAAAAATATACTGAGAATAAGAAATCTTCTATTTTTTGGTTGTATTAAAAATTGAAGCTCTACATAAACTTTGTATTAAAAAAGGAAATATATGAGATTTATAACTTATTTTATTTTTTTACTATGCTTAATGGGCACATCAAACACTTATTCGCTTCAACAATTGAAAAAACCATCGATTCCAGCGCCCCCCAAACTTCCAGTGCCACCATCTCCAGAGGTTGTGTTACAAAAAATTAAAAATTCATTATTTGAAACATTTACTAAAAAAATTAACATGCCAGGTAATTTGCAAGATACTCAGCTGGTTAGTTCTATAAGAACTGCTATTACCGAAACAGTTGAACAACAAACTAAAGATGTAATATCTACTATTAAAAATTTGCCGGTAAATATCTTACTTGCTAATCCCATTAATACTGTAATAACAGGATTACAGAATAGGCTTCAGCCTATTGAATATACAATGACATCTATAGGAACAATTTTATTCAATAATCCTTATATAGCCTCAACGGCTTCTGTTGATACACTTGGATTGATGGACTTTAATCCAAATGAAGTATTCATAGAAGATATACGTAAGACAAATGCGCAAGAAGTTCTCAAGCAATTTATTCACCGCGATCCTCGCTATGTAAGTGTAAGTGTTAAGGATTTGAATGTTATGGCCGTTTGTAGTGGTGGTGGTGTTCGAGCAACACTTGGAGTTGCAGGGTTTATGCATGCACTACAAAAATTAAACCTACTTGAGTCTGTTACTGCAGCTTCAGCACTTTCGGGTGGTGCATGGTATTTGAGTTCCTGGATTGCTTCGGGATTGACCCCAGAAGAATTTGTAACAGAAATGCAACCTACATTTAAGACTTGGTCTCTTGATGGTCTCAAAAATATAGCTTCCGAAAATCTTTTTTCTCCTAAGCAACATTTTGCAATAGCAGGGCTTGTTGCAGCAAAATTATTATCGAATCAGTTTGTTGATTGGGTGGATTTTTATGGGGCATGGCTTGCTAGTCATTTGCTTACAGACGCTCTACAGAAGAGTAAAATCAATGAATTTAAGTACAAAAATCCACAAACATTTGCTTTGGGTGATTTGCAATTAGCAGTAAAGAGTGGAAAAGTGCCATATCCTATTTTTCAATCACTTAATTCAACTGAAAAAGGAAAGAATTATATAGAATTTACTCCAGATACAGTTACTGAGGTAAATATTAATAGTTCACTCAAAAACCTATCCATTTCAACCTGGTCTTTTGGTCGTAAATTTACGAATTTATCTACTGGGCCAAAACACCTTGGACCGGTACAATCACTAGGATTTATACAGGGAATTTGGAGTGCAGAGCCTGCCAACAGGGATGTTCCAGTTTTCCAAAAAATTGGAACATATTTTAATAAGATTTTACCCAAAAAATTTGTGCCGTATGCTCTAGAAAAAGGTCAAATTCCACCAGCTCGTGTATTTAGTTTTTCTGGTGGTGACTCACTTAACCTGATGGATAGTGGTAGTAATCGTCATGGTTACAAAGGTAATAATCTTCCGTATTTTTCAATTGCTCGACGTTTACCGGATGTTATTTTTGTTGTAGATAATGGTGATAGTAACAATACGCCAGACTTTAGAGGTTTATTTGCTTCAGATAATCCACTAGAAAATGAAACAGGCCTTCTTAATGCATTAGGCTATAACGTAGGTGAGCTTATAGTATCGACTGAAGATGAAATCAAAGATACTTATGAAATATATGCCAAAAAAAAGTATGGGAATGTTAGATCGCTTACTATGGTTGAAAAAATTGATGCATTATATGACTTTATAGAAAAAACAGGTCACAAAGTTATTCCTCGTGTTAATCTTGAATATATACCCGTTACATACTTCATAACAACAAAGAAAAATGGGAGTAATGGAGCTACGATAATTTATGTACCCTTATATCACTTTGATCCTCGCAATCCAACCCCTATAAATGGTATACAATATAGTGATGAAAGAGCTGACGAGTTGCCAACAATGAAATTTAGTCGCACTGAAAAGGAATATAATACTAATACTAAGACTATTTTATATAATCTTTTGAAAAATGAACATGTCATAAGAGAAGCATTAGTGAAAGCGACTCAAGTAAAGTAGCAAGAAAAATTTACCTTCCTTCCTGCACTTTAAGGTGTCCTATAAGAATGAGAATATAGGTAAGAGCAAAGCTTAACTGGAAATCCAGAGCAAAGAGCTGATAGGGATTATATAATAAAATTATACAGCAGGTAAGATTAATAAAAAAAAGTAAAGAAAGCTTAATATTGGCTAGTTGAGCTATAGTATAGAAAAAAATGAGAAGTAAGGCCCGTATATATGAAATACTCATCCAACTTAGAGCTGTATAGAGAAGACAAAATCCTAACAGTAAAAGCTTGCGAATAAAAATTGGAAGTCCGAAAAACAATAGCAATACATTAAACAGTGTAAATAGTATTACAATATGTAAACCAGATCGAGCCAAGTAGTGGGATAATCCCCAATGCATATATGTTGTGCGAAGCTCCATAAGTTCGCTTGGGTCAATATCTTGCTTGTTACCAAAAAATATAAGACCCATTAAATTTCCAACATAAGCAGGTAATTTTTGTTGAAGACGAGTAAAAATGTGTTCCTTTTGTCTATTTAAAGAAGCCAAAATGTCTAACATAGACGCATTTTTGAGTATTGTAGTTTTAATTTTTCCAGCAAAAGCGGTTGCAATAATGCCTTCTTTTTTCATCCATGGTCCCATTTCTTTGTTTAAAGGACTATGAAGATAGAGCTTATTTATCTGTACAAGATCGCCAGGTTCAAATCCTGGGGTTTCTTTGGACAGAACCCAGATATAGTGATTTGCTACTTGTATAGTTGATCTATAGGTAAATTTATTTTTAATACGTTCTACTGTAGATACTTTTCCCACTAAGGTAGGCTGAAAGCCTGTCAGGCTGTTAGCGGCTTTTGTATACCTCTGATCATGGTATTGATAGGCCATAGTCCCAAAAAAAAAACAAAGAATTGTTATCACAATAATACTATTATCAGCTGTATAAGCAGTATATAATCCACATGCGCTTAGTATGAGTATTGATACGAACGCAGGTACAGGATAGGATGCTCCAGCTACAATACCAGCAATTAGGCCAAGGGTGACATATTGGATAAGTGGAAGTTGGGATAGGACTTGTGTAATGAGCTTCATAGGGCTAATTATACTGTAATAACGGGCTTTTTTCTAATATCTTTGCTCTATTTGTTTTATTTTTTTATAATAGAAACAAAAAATCAATTATTGGGGCCAAAAGCGAGAGGGCATATGGAAAGAGCGCAGACGAAGGTAGTAAAGAAAGTATTATCGAACGGGCTTACGGTCTTGGTGTATCCAAATCGACAAGTGCCTAAGGTATCGACACAGTTGTGGTATCATGTTGGTTCTAAGGATGAGCAAACTGGTGAACGAGGTCTTGCGCATTTGCTGGAGCATATGATATTTAAGGGAACAGAAAAGCTTTCTGAGTCGGATATCAATGTTATTACTTCCAAGCTATCAGGATCGACCAATGCGTTCACGTCATATGACTATACGGGTTATCTTTTTGATATGCCAAGTCAGCATTGGCAAGAGGCATTCGCACTTTTTGCTGACTGTATGATTAATTGTACATTTAAAGAAGAGCATTTAAATTCTGAGCTTAAAGCTGTTATTCAAGAGTTGAAGATGTATAAGGATAATTATACTTCTTCTTTGATTGAAGAGATGATAGGTACTATTTTTGCGGATCATCCATATCACAATCCAATTATTGGTTACAAACAAGATTTATGGAACATTACTCGTGAAGGTTTGCTCAAATTTTATAATAAGCATTATATTCCGAACAATGCAACATTGATTGTTGTTGGCGATGTTGAACCTGGGGTTGTGTTTGAAGAAGCGCAGAGACAGTTTGGTTCTATTCAGCCAGTTCTTGATTATAAACGACAAGAATTTTACTACAACAAGGATTTATCTGCCAAGTCTATCACATTATATCGTGATGTTTCCCAGCCATTTGGAGCCGGTGCTTTTGTTATACCAGGTGCGGGTGAAAAGAAAGATTTTATTTTTGATGTAATCAGTTGGTTATTGGGAGCGGGGCGAGGTTCAGTTCTTTATAAAAAGCTTGTTGATGAGCTTGATTTGATTACAGATATTGATGCATTTTCTTATGACTTGTTTGATCAAGGTATTTTTTTCATTGATTTTCAGCCAAAAAATGCTGAAGATATACCAAAAATTTTTGGTGTGATTCAAGATGAAATTGCACGCCTTATAGAGAAAGGTATTTCTGATGAAGAATTAGGACGTGCTATTAAAAAATCAGAATCTACATATTTATCTAGTATGGAAAGCAATCAGAAAGTTGCCTATGCACTTGGTCGCATGTTTGTTGCAACGGGTGATGAAAATTATGTATTTAATTATGTTGAAAAGAATCCTGCGCGAATTCGACAAGAAGTTGAATCTATGCTTAAACAGTATTTCAATCCAATTATACTCAATACGGGTATCATTTTGCCAATTGAAAATGAGCAACGTGATAAGTGGGAAGAGCTGCAACGAGTTTCTGATGAGTTGGACACAAAAATTCTTTCGGGTAAAATTCGTCAGACGCCAGTTGAGCCACAAAAAATGGCATATTCGATTCAACCAAAGCCGCCAAAACATTTTGAGTACCCAATCTATCAAGAATTTACTTTAGATAATGGTCTTGAAGTGTTGATGTATAATAATCCAAATATTCCAAAGATTGAGATGTTTTTGGAAATGAAGACTAAGCATCATTATGATCCTGAAAACCGACAAGGGCTAGGTAATTTTGTTAGTGAAATGCTTGTGCAAGGTACTAAAAAACATTCTGCAGAACAACTAGCTTATGAAATTGAATCGCGTGGTATGACTATTGGCACCTCGCCTGGCTATGTTACCATGAGTTTATTGAGTGAAGATTTTTCTAGGGCTTTAGACATTCTTGCCGAACTTCTTACAGAATCTGTTTTTGATGAAAAATCCATTATTCAAGTACGCGATCGTATTACTGCTGACATTAATAATTATTGGGACTCGCCATCGCAATTTATAGGTTTGCTTATTAATAAAGAAATTTATAAAAAACATCCTTATCAGAAAAATATTCTTGGAACATTGGATACTATCAAAACGTTTGACCGGGCTATGTTGCTTGATTATTATCAAAAGACAATTACTCCAAGCCAAGCTCGCTTGGTTATTGTTGGGGACCTTTCTAATGTTGATGTACAAAAACAAGTTGAGCAATATCTTGGTAAATGGCAGGGGCCACAGATTACTGAGCTAGCTTATAATAAATTAAGCAATATCGGTAAGCAAGAGATTAATTATTCTATCAATAGAGATCAAGTAGTACTTGCTTTTGCAGGATTATCGGTATCGCGGTTGCATCCAGATTTTGATAAACTTCTTTTGTTTGAACAAATATTTTCAGGGGGTGTTCTTGGTTCTATGAGCTCACGCCTTTTTGCATTGCGAGAACAAACGGGATTATTTTATACCATAACTGGTTCATTGATTGCGCGTGCAGATAAGCAACCAGGGATCTCCTATATTAAAACGATTGTATCACTTGATAGGCTTGCTGAAGCTGAAAAAGTAATTGCTGAAACTATTAACAAAGCGCCTTTGTATATTGAAAATGAAGAATTCGAACAAGCGCGTAATGCACTTGCTAATTCATTGGTTGATAATTTTGCAACAAGTAGACAGATTGCTCAAGCATTTTTATTCTTAAAGCAATACAATTTGCCAAAGAACTATTTTGATTATCGTGCAGAACAATTAATGGCTATTGAGGCAGATGAAGTACGAGAAGCGGCAATCAAAGTATTAAATACAAACCAAATGGTAAAGGTCCGTGTCGGAAGAGTTTAACAATATCAAACAATTGTGTGACAAGGTTGAGCAATATTATAGTGCTAACAAGCGTGATTTTCCATGGAGACAAACAACGGATCCATATAGAATTCTTGTTTCTGAAGTAATGTTGCAGCAAACACAAACGTATCGTGTTGAACCAAAGTATCTAACTTTTCTTGATGCTTTTCCAACGTTTGAAACTCTTGCTGTTGCTTCATTTACGGAAGTTCTAGCTTTGTGGAAAGGGCTTGGATACAACCGTCGTGCTTTAGCGTTACATAATTGTGCCAAGCAAGTTGTAGAACAATATAATGGAAAACTTCCTAAAGATCCTGAAATCTTAAAACAACTTCCAGGGATTGGTGCTTATACAAGTCATGCTGTGCCAACATTTGCTTTCAATAAACCGTATATATTTATTGAAACTAACATTAGAGCAGTTTTTATTAAACATTGTTTTGCGCAACGTGCAGATATTAAAGATAAAGAATTGTTGCCATTGATTCAACAAGCATTAAAAGCAACAAAGCTATCGCCACGAGATTGGTATTACGCATTGATGGATTATGGTGTATACATTAAACAGCAGGGCAATCCAAATAAAAAGAGTGCACATTACACCGTTCAATCTAAATTTGAAGGATCGACTCGGCAGGTACGTGGTAAGATTCTCGAGATTCTTCTTGAACAAAAAATTGTGGCTATAGATGAATTACCAACCATGATTAATCGTCAAGAACAACAAATAAATACAGCCCTTACTCAACTGTTGAATGAAAAACTAGTTTGCTTCACTAATAGAAGTATACAATTGGTTAATTAGTTATTTTAGTTCAACAAATTCTATTGACAATTGTGTATCACCTTTTGCTTCACGGACAAGTTGTTGTACAAGGAGTTTTGCGTCATTGAAGCCACCGATTTTGTCAATGAGACCTATCTCAAGAGCATCAGGTGCAACAAAAGTTTGTGCGTCAGCCCACTTGTTTTTTTCATTGAGCGAAAGACCGCGTTCTTGTGCAATGGTTGAGCAGAAAAATTCATAATCTCGATCAACTTGGAATTGCATTTTTTGGCGTTGTTCGGGAGATGCATCGGGAGCATAAGGATTTCTAAAAACTTTATCAGCGCCAGCAAAAACAAAATCGACAGTTAAATCCTCTTTATTTTTGCTTTTAGGTTCCTTTATTTTTTCTATGGTACACAGAACTCCGATGCTTCCAATTTCGGCCATGTAAGGCGCTACTATCTTGCCCACAGAGGCAATCAGATATCCGCCAGAGCAGCAGACGTTTTCTATAAATATAACGATAGGTTTTTTTTGTTGTATTAATTTGAGTTCACGAAATAAAACTTCGGATGTTCCAGCATGGCCACCACCAGAATTGATTTTTATAAGAATACCAGCAATATTATCGTCATATGTTGCTTTTTCTATTTGAGCCATGTATTTAGTGGCACCGCTTGAAAGATCGCCGATTTCAAATATGCCAATTTGCGGTTTCTTTTGTAGTTTATGGGTAGAAGCATAGTATTTTTGATATAATTTATTTCCAGCAATCAGCAATAGTGCGCCAGTGACTGTTCCAGCTGCCGCATTCGACATAATTTTGAGATCTAGAGGTATTTGTATATTATATTGTGCTGGTCGAGTTGATATTGTGCACAAAAGTGTGATAAGTAATAATTTTTTAAACATAAAATAAATCTTCCGGTAAAGAGTTAGCTTTGTGTTACAATAGCAAAAATATACAAAAAGACCTATTCTTCGTTGGTTATTTCAATTAAATCGATTTCTGAAACTGGTTTTTCTTCTGTGCTGAGTAGCTGCTTCATACTTTCTTCAGCATCACTCAGGCTTCCTATCTCATCAATAAGATTGAGTTCTTTTGCCTGGAATCCATCAAAGCACCAGCCATTTGCCCATTCTGATTTTTTGTCCAAAGATAAGCCTCTGGACTCAGCAATAGTGAAACAATAATGATCATAAAGCTCATCAAGGCCATTCTGTAAGTGTTGACGCTCTTCATCAGTTATTTTAGGTGAAGCAGGAAATTCACTTACTTTATGCTCTCCAGCAAAAATATATTCTATGCTGATCTCATTTTTATTTTCATCTTTTGGAGTTTCATAATATTTTTTGATTTCATGCCATATACCAATGCCACCAATTCCAGTACCATAAGTTCCAATTATTTTGTTACCTACAGAAGCAATCAGATATGAAATTGATGTGCAGTTGAAAATCAAGACAACAATAGGCATTTTTTGTTGAATTTGTTTGAGTTCAAGATAGATTGATTCGCCAATACCAAAATCACCGCCAGCTGAATTTATTGTAAGGATAAGGCCACTAAAATCATCAGACTTGAGAATAGATTGTAATTGTTGAAGATATTTATTGGACTCAGCATTAATTTCATCATGTATGTTGATAATACCAACTTTTGGTTTTGGGTCAGATTTAGATTTTTTGAAAAAGTTTTTAGCGTAATGATATGCTGCAAATAATATTCGTTTTTGTTTTAGTTCAGGTACAGCAAATCCAAAATTATCTTTTTTTAAGGTAATGTCTATTATGTCGAATATGCATTCGTTATTAGTTATATCTTGTATTGTTTTTTTCATCATAATAAGCGCATCATTAAAGGTGCCAAGTTCATCAATAAGACCAAGGCGCTTTGCTTGCAGGCCAGAATGAGTAAATCCATTTGCCCACAAATGTTGATCCTTTATAGAGATATTACGAGATTGAGCAACTTGGGTACAATAGTAATTGTAGATACGATCAATTTGATTTTGAGAAAAGGTTCGCTCTTCTTCGCTAAGACAATTGGCTTCAGAGTGTAATGCTAAAGTATGCTCACCAACATAGATAAAATCACATTCAATTTTGTTTTTGTTTCGTCCCAGAGGGTGTTTATCAATGTATTTTCTTACTTCTTGAAGTACGCCAATATGACCCATGGTAGAACTAGGCGAAGCAAAAATTTTGTTGGCTACAGATGCAATGATATACCCCATAGAGCCGCAGCGATTAGTAGCAACGACGTAGACAGGCTTATGTTTGCATAGACGATCGAGTTCCATACGTATAGATTCGCCCATACTACAGTCACCACCACCAGAATTGATAATAACAATAACTCCAGCCATTTCTTTATTGTCCACAGCGGACCTGATGAGTGGAATGTACTTGTATGAGGAATTATCAATAGCCCCCTGAATATTGAGAACCCCAATTTGTTTTTTGACAGCAGGCTTAATTTTGTTTGTTATTTGAGGAGTGATATCAATATTTACCAACTCTTTGGTAGAAATTGTTTGATTCGATAGAATAAGCACGAATAAGATTAGAAATTTTTTAAACATATTAAGCTCTTTTATAAGGTAAATTAATACTTAATATGTTACAAAATTAACACAGACGAGTCTAATTATAATTCGGGTAATGCCTTTGAGTACATTTCACCTCTGACATACTCCCACAGCTAAAGCCTTACTTTTACCCACATCTTTTGAAATACCTATATAACACAAACCATATCTAATAAATACATAAAATCCATCAATAGAATTTGCCAGATTATCATTGACCTTTCTACTAATAAAGCTATCTAACTTGCTAATCCTATGCTAAAACTCTTTGATAAATATAACTTTTTCATGATTTTTAAATATAAAACTTATAATATTTAAAGTAACTTTATCTATATATTTATAAACTTATTTCTTACCATTTTGTTGTATGAAGATTTTTTATTAAAAGATGTGGGTAAAAGTAAGGGCTAAAGCCAGTGGGCTTTCCCGCCCATTTGTCGTAAAATGTTGGACAAAGCCATGGGTACGTTTTGCTGCGATGTCTTCATCAATCTCCTTATGATCTGGATACCCCCTGCTTCGAAGGAGGAAAGATCATTCTAAATTTTTTAACCAGAGAATTTTTTAGAATATGCTGAGAAATTGGAAAAATAATATGTTCTTATCTATTTTCACGTATCAGAATCTATTTGCCAAATGATTGCAATTGTGCTTTGCAATCATTTATAATTAATTACAGATATAAAATTAACAATAGGTTTTTTAAGAAAAAGAATGAAAAAGGTAGCGCTGATTGTAGGCAATGGTATCCAAGAAATATTACAAAGGATAAAAACTGCAAATATAGCCAAGGAAGGTTGAAGGCAAGAGGTTCCTATGCTTCTAATACCAGATGAACTAATGGAAGATTGTAATGATTTTTCAGAGCTGAGTGATTCTGATACAGGGGGCTATTTGTTGAGTGAGCCAGAAGTTGCAATACCAGCGGCCACCCTAGCAGCGTTGACTGTTGTTGGTGGTAGGTATGGTGCATATAAAAGTGGTTTAAATAGAAAAGATATGTAATGAAAAAAGTTTTATTTATAATCGGTGTTTTATGCTTAGAAGCGACTGTGCTTTTGGGGGCTGGACCCGAATCTGAGGTTGTTTTGGTGGATAGAATGAGGGATGCCCTAAACTCAAATGACTTCAATTTGGCGATAGCATTGATTGACCAGGGAGTAGATATAAATAGTACAAATGAATATGATGATACTGCTTTGATCGTAGCGGCATATGAAGGCGATACAGATATTGTAAGGTTACTGCTAGACAAGGAGGCCGATCCTAATAAACAAAATCGACATGCTGATACTGCTTTGATATTGGCTGCACATAAAGGCTATACAGATATTGTAAGGTTACTGCTAGACAAGGAGTCCGATCCTAATAAACAAAACCAACATGCTAATACTGCTTTGATATTAGCTGCATATGAAGGCTATACAGATATTGTAAAGCTACTGCTAGACAAGGAGGCCGATTATAACATACAAAACCAACATGGTAATACTGCTTTGATATTAGCTGCACGTAAAGGCCATGCAGATATTGTAAAGCTATTGCTTGACAAGGGGGCTGATCCTAATAAACAAAATCGACATGCTGATACTGCTTTGATCATAGCTGCAGATAACGGCCATACAGATATTGTAAGGTTACTGCTAGACAAGGAGGCCGATTATAACATACAAAACCAACATGCTGATATTGCTTTGATCATAGCTGTACATAAAGGCCATACAGATATTGTAAAGCTACTGCTTGAAAAAGATACGGAGACTGTTTTGGTGGATAGAATGAGGAACGCACTAGACTCAAAGAACCTTAGTTTGGCGATAGCATTGATTGATCGGGGAGTAGATATAAATAGTACAAATGAATATGGCTTTACAACTTTGATCATAGCTGCAGATAAAGGCCATACAGATATTGTAAGGTTACTGCTAGACAAGGGGGCTGATTATGACATACAAAACAAATATGCTGAAACTGCTTTGATCATAGCTGCAGATAAAGGCTACACAGATATTGTAAAGCTACTGCTAGACAAGGGGGCAAATGTGCAAGCTGTAAATAGGTATGGCTTGACTGCAAGAATGGTGACAGAGGATCCAGAGATTCTCAGATTGCTAGGACCGGATCCCGAACTAATTATCCATGTAGAAGAGTGGAAGAGTGATATTCCAGAGGAACTTTCCGATCCTAATGAGCCAGAATTTGCCATTGTAGGATAAGCCTTAGATGCCTAAGAGCTCTTATACTACAAATGATTACTTTAAAGTTATTTAACGTCGATTTTATTGTCTTTCCACTCAACATGAATTTTTTTTGCTAGAGGATTTTTTAGAATATGCTGAGAAAGTGGAACAATGATATGCTCTTGTATAGCCCTTTTAAGTGGTCGAGCGCCAAACTCGTCACTATATCCAATCTTGGCTATTTCTTTATACACACCAGGGGATACTTTGAGTTCGATACCATTTTGCAAGGATAGGCGTTTTTCTAGTTGTTCGATGTGTAGTTTGGCAATCTCTTCGATATTCTTTTCTGAGAGTCGATGAAAGAAAATAATATTATCGATACGGTTCAAAAATTCTGGGCGAAAGGTTTTATGCAGTATTGCATCAATTTCATTGCGCACTTTATCTGTAATTGTCTTAGCGTCCAGGATAATCTGGGATCCAATATTTGAAGTCATGATGATAATGGTATTTTTGAATGAAATAACTCTGCCTTGGCCGTCAGTGAGTCGACCATCATCAAGAATTTGTAGGAAGATATTGAATACATCGGGATGTGCTTTTTCAATTTCATCAAAAAGAATGACGCTATATGGATGACGACGTACTTGCTCAGTTAGCTGTCCCCCTTCTTCATAGCCAACATATCCTGGAGGAGCACCGATGAGTCGAGCAACGGCATGTTTTTCCATGTATTCTGACATATCAATACGGATAAGACGATTTGGGTCGTTGAACAGGAAGTCGGCCAATGTTTTTGCTACTTCTGTTTTTCCAACACCAGTTGGTCCAAGAAACAGAAATGAACCGATAGGGCGGTTTGGGTCAGTTAGGCCGGTACGATGCATTTGAATAGCGTGTGTAATTTTTTCTATAGCTTCATTTTGACCGATTACACGATTTTGTAGGATTTTATCCATTTGGAGCAATTTATCGCCTTCGCTGCCTTGGAGTTTTTCGACAGGAATTTTAGTCCATCGAGCTAATACTGCGGCGATATCATTTTCATCGACTTCTTCTTTTATGAGTTGATCTTTGTTGATAGTGTTAAGTTTTTTAAGTTCAGATTCAAGCTTTTTTTCTAGGTCTGCAAGTTTTCCATATTTGATTTCCGATGCAGCAGCATAATCACCAGCTTGTTCAGCTTGATAATATTCATAGGTAACCCGTTCAATATCCTCTTTAAGTTTATTGACCTTTTCAAGGGGGGCCTTTTCAGCTTTCCATTTGGTAAGCAAAGCTTGGTGTTTTTCCTTAAGTTCAGAAAGCTCCTTATCTAGTTCTTTAAGTCTTTTTTTAGATGTGGCGTCACTTTCTTTACTCAGGGCAACTTTCTCAATTTCCAATTGGCTAATGTTTCGTTCAAGTCTATCAAGATCTTCTGGTTTGGATTCAATTGCCATTTTAATCATTGAGGCAGCTTCATCGATAAGATCAATAGCTTTATCTGGTAAAAATCTGTCGGAGATGTGTTTTGCAGCTAGCTCGACAGCTCTGACAAGTGCTTGATCTTGAATGCGGATTCCATGATGTCGTTCATAACGTTCTTTAAGTCCGCGCAGAATTGATATAGCATCTTCAATGGATGGTTCTTCAACTACAACTTTTTGAAAACGACGTTCAAGAGCGGCATCCTTTTCAATATATTTTTTATATTCTTGTGGTGTTGTTGCTCCGATACAGTGTAATTCGCCTCGAGCAAGAGCAGGCTTAAGAAGGTTAGAGGCATCCATGCCACCTTGGCCAGTTTGTCCAGCACCGATAAGCATGTGAAGTTCATCGATAAAGATGATTATTTGACCTTGTGAGTCTTCAATAGCTTTTAAAACTGCTTTCAGACGTTCCTCAAACTCACCTTGAAATTTAGCACCAGCGATGAGCAGTCCTAAATCTAATGCCCAAATTTGTTTATTTTTTAGAGTTTCTGGAACATCATTGGAAACAATACGTTGCGCAATGCCTTCGACAACAGCAGTTTTACCAACACCAGGATCACCGATAAGAACTGGATTATTTTTGGTTCTACGAGAAAGAATTTGCATAACACGACGTATTTCTTCATGTCTTCCGATAACAGGATCAAGTTTACCTTGCTGCGCTTGTTCAGTTAGATTTTGGGCGTATTTTTTGAGAACCTCATATTGTTTCTCAGCTTTCTTGTCGGTAACTTTTTTACCTTTACGCAATGAGAACATATGTTCGAGTACTCTCTCCTTTGAGAATTTATGATCAGCAAAAAATTGTTGAATTATTTTTGGTAAGTGCGGTGTCATAGCCCATTGTAAAATGAATTGCTCAAGGCTTATAAAGCTATCGCCCATTTGTTCGGCGCTTTTTTTAGCGCTATCAAGAAAATCTTGCATGGCATAGTCCATGACAAGACGAGCTCCGCGTGTTACAGGAAGTTTTTGTAATTCCAATTGTACGAGATCTTCAAATTGTTCTAAAGGAAGGCCGAGAACTGAAAAAAAAGAACGACAAAAATCATTTTCAAGGCCAGCGGCCAACGTATGCAATGGGATTAAGGAAGGGTTATGCAGTTCTGTAGCGAGTTGAATGCTATGATTGACTAATTCTTGGCTCGAATCGGTAAATTGTTCTTTATTCATTATTTACTATCCCTTAAAAAATTTTACATACTTTTTGATCGCCGCTGTCTGTGATACGAGATTGCAAAATGGTGAGCATAATCACGCAATGCAATCAATAGTTTGCCAGTTTCTGTGTGAATATCTAGAACCTTTCCTTGTGGGTAAGCATGGCAGAAAACGCGTTCTTCTCTTTTTGCTAAGCTAATACATTCGACGTTGTTAAACAAGGGTTGAACTGCGTTAAGCTGTCCTTTACCGCCGTCAATAAGTATAAGGTCGGGAAAGTTTTTTGATTTATATCGTCGTTGTACAATCTCTGCAAGTGCTGCATAATCATTTTGTTGATCGAGTGTTTTTATTTTAAAGCGCCGGAAAAGATTTTTTGCTGGAACACCATCTATAAAGCGGATACAAGATCCAACGATAAATTGACTTTGAAAATGTGAAATATCAAAACAATCAATAATGTGTGGTTTGATTGATAGTTTAAATTCATCTTGTAGAGCTTGTGCGAGTTCTTTATTTGGAACCAATCTCTGACTAGATTTATCTTTTACCATAGCAATAAATGGTTCAAATTTTTTTGTTGAAAAGTGTAATTTGGTAACAGAGATAATGTATTCTAGATTATCGAGATACTCGGCAAGCTTTTTGGATTTTTCAAATAAAAAATCTTGATTATATGTTTCAATTTGTTTTCGAATTATATCTTCAAATTCAATATATTTTTCTTGTAAAATTTTTTTAATAAGATCAATTTTGAGCAAGTGCTCATCAAGGTCAAATTCATTACGACAATTACCGGCACAGATACCTATGTGGTATTGAAGACAACCATTAGGAATTTTTTTATTACACAGGCGAACCGAAAATTTTTCACTTAAAAATCGGTGTACCTGTCGGGCCTGACTTTTGTTAATGAATGGGCCAAAATATATAGCTTTAAGATTTTTGTTGCGGACAACTTTAAACTCTGGAATAGCACTCTTGGTAATCGCGAGATATACAAATGGTTGTCCATCCTTGAGCAAAATATTGAATTTTGGTTGATGTTCTTTGACCAACTCAGCTTCAAGCAATAGGGCCTCATCTTCATTTTTTGTGGGGATATAATCAATGTCATGGATTTCCGAGGCAAGTGTTTGAGTTTTAAAATCTGTAGTTTTTTGGAAATAGGAGGTCACTCGCGTTTTAAGCGATTTTGCTTTACCGATGTATATAATCTGGTTGTGAATATCCTTGAAAATGTAGATTCCTGCATGCGCAGGGAGTGATGCTACTTTGTTTTTAACCATCCAAAATCCAATCTATTTATTACTAATATACCATAATTAAAGCCCTTTGTCGCAGCGGCTTTCCAGAGTTAGACCTATGCTCTAAAAAAAAGTATATTAAAATATACAAAGGATATTGGTAAAACATAGATAAAAAAAGCGCTGGAGTATTGTGCATGATTACACTACGTCGGGTATTGATTATTATTTCTTTTCTAATTGCAGGCTGGGTTTCTTGGGGTATTTATAGCTATCTTTTCGATAGAAGTTTGCCTCTTGTGCGGGTTAATGGACTTGAATCTGGTTCATGTTATGCGGGTGATCTTCGGTGTTTAGTCAGCGTAGATAAAACGAGTGATATTTCGGTTTGGTTGGATAAAAAACCTGTTATTTCAAAGTTTCGTAGTAAGGCTGGTGCAGAGAATATATTGCCTATTCCTACCAAGGCTATTAATAATGGTCATCACAAATTGAAGATAGAAGTTTGTGATACAACGTACAATGCCAATCAAGCTATTAATGAATATGATTTTGAAATTGATAACACACCATTGCAGGCTGCTATGATACGGTCGGGTATGGATAATAAAGTTTTTCAAGGAAGAACCTTACACTTACAATTTCAAGCAAATAAAGAACTTGGAGATGCTTCAATAAAGGCATTTGCGGGTACTTTTTCATGTTATCCGGAATCGGATAATTCAACCATTTATGAATGCTTTATTCCAATTGCGCATGAAGAGGTGCCAAGTGAATATCCAATTCGTGTTGATATAACAGATAAGGTTGGCAATACTCATGTTTTGGAAGATAAATTTCAGGTAATGGCATATCCATTTAAAAAACAAACGGTAGCTGTTAATAACGATAAAATGGAAAATGAGCGTGAAGTTGGTTTGCCTTCCAGTCAACTTTATGATGCTATGCGGGAATGTACGCAAAAATCTTCTCGCAAAAAATTATGGAAAGGTCCTTTCTTTGTGCCATTAGAATTGGCTCGAGTTACGTGTGATTATGGTACAGTACGTACAACACAGGTAAAGGGACGTTATGCACATAAGGCATTGGATATCATTGGACCACTGAACTGTGTTGTTTGGGCACCACACGATGGTGTTGTTGTTATTAAAGATAGGTTTGTTATTGAAGGCAATACGGTGGTTATTGATCATGGTCTTGGAGTCTTATCAATGTTGTGTCACCTAGATTCATTTGCGGATATTTCAGTCGGTGATAGAGTAAGACGAGGAAATCCAATTGGGATTATGGGTAAGACAGGATTTGCTACCGGAGCACATTTACATTGGGAACAACGTGTTAATGATGTTCCGATTGATCCTATGCAGTGGACAAAGACTGATTTTTAACGATCAGGAGGAGAATGGAAAATTTAGCCAGTGACGGTTTGTACAGATCGCTTTGGAGTAGATACATATTTACATTCTTGGTTCTAGTATGCTTGATTGCGGTATGGCATTATTTTTATTACACCCCTTTTCTCTTGCAAGAAGAACAATCTATAATCACACTCAACAATCTTAAGCAGCGACAACAGCAATTTTACGCTCTTAACAATAGTCTTAATCAGTTGTATCGAGAATGTGACAGCTTATCATCAAATGTTACTTCTAAGCTTGCTTTCAACAAGCAAGGAGGTATAAATAATTTGTTTAAAAAAGTGTTGACTGATATTAGTAGCTCTGATTTATTAATGACTTATTGTTCGCCGGAAAAGCTACAAATGAAAAAGTGGTATAAAGAGCAACCATTGAAATTTATTGCGGCAGGAAATTTTTTTGATTGTGTTAACTTGTTAGAAAAGATAAAAAATTATAAATTTTTCACAAGCGTACCACAATTGGTAATGCAAAAGAAAAATGATATTTTAATGCTTGAGTGTACTGTCCAAACGTATACCATAGAGTGAAAATATGAAATGTAAAAAACTAATACTTATTGTAGTTGTATGTATTTCTTTTTTTACTTGTTTTAGTAAAAAAAGAGATCCATTTGCAGCTCCAAAAACTATTGTTAAAAGCTATTGTCGTTACTTAGGCAATGCTGAATGTGATGATCAGCAGTATGCATTTGTTGAATGGAAAAAAGAGGTTCATATTATCAATCAGGGGCATGTTTTTGATGATACATGGCGAGTTTGTATTATTGCATTAGATTATGTAGAACTAGAACATATAACAGACGGGGATAAGCAACGAATAGAAAAAAATAAAGAGTAGTACAGTAACGAAGAAGAGTAATACGTGAAGAAAAAGTTTGTTTTAACAATGTGCCTGATTGGACAATCAATTTACGCTGATTTTTCCGAACAAGGGCTTTCGTCAACTGAATCATCCCGTGCACCAGACCAGAGATTTGAAGAACATGGGTTCACATCTACGGGAGATAATCCTTTTATTCCTAAAACACCCGATGTTTCTAATGTGCTTGTTAGAAGTCATCTTCAAGATGCTTATGTAGGACAACAACAAGAAAGTTTTGCTGATGCTGTAGTTGAGCGCCTGAAGAAAGAACGTCTTATGGACGCTGCAAATAAGGGACAAGGTAGGCCTGTGCCAGCCTCTTTAGCAAATGAGATGCCTGTCGGTTATGAAAGTGTGTTAGAAGAAAGTTTGGATAAGGTATTTAGTGATCCTGCATTGAATGAAAAAAAGATTAGTATAAACACACCATCAATGGACGTTAAAAAAGTTATTCAAATGATAGGACAGTTAGCTGGTATAAGTTTTTTCACAGATCAAGATGTCGTAGGTAATATTGGTGCTTTACAGATTAAAAACAAAACAGCTGGTGAATTATTACAACTTATTGCAAACAATCATAAGCCTCGTTTAGCGCTTGTTAAAAAGGGCAAAGATATTTGGCGAGTCATGCTTTATTCAGAAGCTGTTGCTAAAATTAAAGAAGATAATGCTAATAAGATTGTAATGAAATCTTTACCAATTAAACATGCTCGTATTACAGAAAAATTCAAAAACAAGGTTGATAATGTATGGAAAAGTTTGAATGGAGAAACAAAAGATCCAAACAAATACATGTACATTGACGATGAAGAAAAGAAAGTTTTAGTTCGTGGTCATCCAGTAGCGATTCAAGAGCTGTACAAATTCCTTTTTGATATTGATAAGCCGATTATTCAGATACGCATAGATGCAATTCTTGTTCTTGCACAAAAATCATTTGATTTTGCTTTTGGTATTGATTGGTCTGGAATTTATAATCGACAACAAACAATGGAAAATAAAAATGGGTTTGGCTTTTGGGGTGGTGGTGCACGAATGACTGATTTTCCAACTCCAACAACGAGCACGATAGATAATAATGCAAATCTTTTGGTAAACCCAAATCAGTTTGCGGTTAACTTATTTTCATCGCTTAATGCTCTGATTTCTGACAAGGCTGATATTAGACGTATTGCGGATTTCATTACTATACCATTTGTATTTGGTGGTCCTGACCTTAATCTTAAACGGTTGAACCTTGTGCTTAATGCAGCAGAAACTCAAACTAAACTCAAAATTATTTCTCGACCTTCTGTTCTTACAAGTAATAATGAACTTGCAAAATTGCTTATTGGACAAAGTATCCCGTTACAAACAGCAATCGAAGACGTAACAACGGCAAATACAAGAAACATTACAACTATTAACTTTAAAGATACCGGTATTATCTTAG
Source organism: candidate division TM6 bacterium RIFCSPHIGHO2_12_FULL_36_22 (assembly GCA_001771315.1). Taxonomy (GTDB): domain Bacteria; phylum Babelota; class Babeliae; order Babelales; family UBA12409; genus 2-12-FULL-36-22. Next base: position 6,166 of record METK01000015.1, on the reverse strand, counting down.
AGGTAAAACCAACAGTGAGTGCTGATGCTAAGAGCGTAACGCTTGATATATTTATTGAAGATTCGCAGGTAACGGCTGGTGATACAAGAACTAATGATAATGGTATTATGACTAACCCGCCAACCATATCTGTTATAAAAGCAAAGAACAATGTAATATTAAAGAGCGGCCAAACTACGATTATTGGTGGCCTTTCTGGAAATCGTAATCAAAGTGCATCTAATGAAATACCATATTTAAATAGGTTGCCTATTTTTGGTAAAATACTCTTTAAGAGTGATTTTAATTACAATGAAACAACCGAACGGTTCATTTTTATTACACCGACAATTATTGAGCAAGATATGGATACGGATTAAAAATTTATCCCTCCAACTTAGAACAAGCTGAAGGGATAGGGGGGTGAACAATACTAAAAGTATCGTTCGTTTTAGGGACGTTTTTAACTTTTTTGATTCTTGCGTGAATACTACCAAGCAAAAATTTCAATGTCAAGAAATAACATTTTTTGCAGGCATTTTGTAAAAAGATATGAAAAAACAAAAACAACTTTTAATAATTTTTATACTTATTTTTTTAAGCACAACTTTTGTTGCACAAGCACGTCATCGTGGCCGAAAACAAAGAAAGCAACATGTTAAAGAAGCTGCAGCACCTGTGCAACAAATAATAAATAAACAACAAAAAGCAACAAAAAATTTTTCTGTTAAACAAGTAGTACAACCGTGTACGTATAAGCTATGGATTGGCGGTATAGAGTGTCGTGTGTGTGCTAAAGCTGTAACAGTTATTTTAAGTAAGATTAAAGGCTTGCAAGCGCCGCAATATCGTTGGATAGAAAATGATTATAAAAAGAGTTATGGGACTGTAAAACAACTTCCACAAAACTTTGCATTAGAACCAATTGAAACCGCTGTTGGGCGTGAAAAATTTTGTTTACGGGGTATAAAGGGTTCATTTTATGGAAACGTTGCACAAAATGGAAATGAAGCATGGTATTTTAAATTGTGTAATGATGACCGTGAATTTATTATTGTAAACTCGGACAACCCAAATTTTGTGTTGCTTAAAAAAAAGAAGACGTTATTAAAGCGACCTCTGACTTTAGAGGGTACGATCTACCTTGATAAAAAAGATTTCACGTTTTTTGTTGCATAAATACAACTTTTGTAAAAGTATTGATTTTCAATATATCGCTTGTCTAGAATTCGTACCAAGAATGGATTGAAAAAGAATTGATGTATTTTCAATTACTCAGATATATGTTGTTAATGATTTATAAAATAAAGGTAAATGTATGAAAAAATATAGCGTATTGGTTATGGCATTGATGTTTGGTATGTCTGGAAGTTTATTGGCAAAAAAAGCAGAATCGATGATAGATTTTACAGCGAATTTGTTAGATGATGCTTTAGTTAGCACAATGAAAAAATCTACTGCAAAGACCGACTATCAAGCAGCAATGGCGGCTGTTTCAGTGCAGGAAAAAGAATATTGGGATGCTAAGAAAAAAAATCTACCAAACAAAGCAAAAAATTCACAAAAAAGAAGATTAACTGCTTTAAATAATGCAAAGAAGCTTCTAGATCGTTTATACAAAACGGGTGGAATAACACCAAAAAGTTATAATAAAGATCTCAGTGCACTTAAAGAACAAGCTCAAGACGCTGCAAAACTTGCCGCTTAATCGACTGTCTATTCTCCACTAATGAACTTAGTGAGGTATGGATAAGCTTTTGGATCTTTAATTACTTCTTTAGATTTACCCGATTCAATTATTTTGCCATTATCCATGAGATGTATGGTTGCTTCATCGAGCCTTTCTATTAATGCAACATCATGTGATGCAACAAGCACGGAGTATCCTTCTTTTGCTAAGTCTTGAATGCTTTGTGCAACAAAATTAGTCAAATATGGATCAAGTGCCGATGTCGGTTCATCCATGCAAATAACTTTAGGTTTAAGGGCGATCGTACGTGCAATGGCAAGGCGCTGTTTTTGTCCACCAGAAAGTGAAGAGGGATAAAGCTTTGCCTTATCCTCAAGACCGTATTTGGTTAGCAAGTCGAGTGCTATTTTGTCAGCACCCGCTTTGGTATTGTTAGTAGTTTTTTCAAGAGGAAAACTGATATTTTCCTGTACCGTCATATGACCAAAAAGATTAAACTGTTGAAAAACCATACCAATAATATGATTGTGGTTGATCTCAGATAGGTCTAACTGTTTGTTGTTAAGGTAGACAGAGCCAAGGTCGAGTGTTTCAAGATTGTTAAGGACGCGCAAAAGTGTTGATTTCCCAACACCAGAATGTCCGACAAGGATTGCAATTTCTCCTTTTGGAATATCGAGAGAAACATCATTAAGAACTACTTTTTCACCGAATGCTTTATAAGCATTTTTAATCTTTAACATGATAACTCATTCGCCTTTCGGTAAAGTTTACAAAAATAGATGCTATAGATGTTAATATCAAATATATTAATCCAACAGCTATATAAACAGACATTTGATCATATGTAATAGCAATGATGTTTCGTCCTTCTTTTAACAATTCTGATACACCAATAAATGAGGCTAAACTTGAATCCTTAATAAGTGTTGCAAACTCATTACCAAGCGCTGGCATGGCAACTTGCATCGCTTGCGGTAATATGATATAACGAACTGTTTGATATCGATTAAGACCTAAGACTTGCGCAGCTTCCAGTTGTCCACTGCTAACCGACTTAATACCAGCACGAATAATCTGGCTTACATATGCAGAACTATTCATTCCAATAGCCAAAATTGCAGCATAAATAGCAGGCATTTCTGGAAACAATATATTGATGGTTACAAAATACATAAAGAAAATTTGTATGATCATTGGTGTGCCACGTACAATTGCAACATAAATTTTGACTGGCCATTCCAGGATAGCAATTTTACTCGTTTGCATGAGAGCAAGAATTGTTCCTGTAACAATGCCCAAGATACATGAAAAGTATGCAATCTTAATTGTTACAACAGTACCATGCCAAAGGTATGGTAATGCTTCTTGAATAACTGTTAAATTAATCATAACATGATTCCCCATTTTTGACGTATTTTTGTCAGTGTCCCATCACGTTCCATAGATATGAGTGCTTGTTGTACTTGTTCAAAGAGTTCAGAATTCTTTTTAGAGACTGCCAGGCTATAATCTTCTTTAGGCCCTGGTATACGAGATACTTTAAACTTCTCTTGTCCATATTTATCAAAGAATGGTCCTACAGCTGATGCAGCTGTAACAAATGCATAGCCCTTTCCTTGTTGTAGAGCAATGAAAGCATCTGCGACAGTTGGCAATGCCAGTAAAATAGGTCCAGGTATTTGTTGCATATACAATTCGGCGGTAAAACCTTGATTAACAATTACCTTTTTACCAACAAGTTGATGCATACTTATAATGGGTGGCTTATCAGCAAGAGTAATTATAAGGAATGGATCATCTCGCAGGTGAGGTGTTGTAAATGCCAATTGGTTTGCTCGTTCTGGTGTCTCAGATAATCCTGCAGCAATGATATCGATAGTTCCGAATTGAAGTTGCGGTATGAGCATATCAAAATCCATATTGGCAAAAGCTGTAACTTTACCGATGCGTTTTGCAATTTCTTTGACCACATCAATATCTAGCCCTACAATTTTGTTTCCATCTTTAAATGAAAAGGGTGGATATTCTGCATTGGTACCAACACGGAGAATATTTTTTGGTGCACGGAGCTCCTGTTGATTATCTGGGTAATACCAGAGCCAAATCCCTGTGATTATAAATATAACGAGGGCTATATAATGAGATGTTTTCATCTTAAACTTCCTTTGTCTTGTTCGATAGCGGCTTGAAGCCTAACATGGAACAGACTTGTTGAAAGGTATACTTAATATTTTGTACCGACCAGGGTGTGATGAAAACCACATTTTCTCCTGCAAGGGTTCCCAAGATCACACTGTTTTCTTGAGAATCTATATAATCCCCCACGTAATCAGCCAATCCAGGTAATGTTTTTACTACAATCATTGCTTCATTATAAACAATATCAATGATGCTGGCATTTAAAATTTCCTGTGTGACATCAACATTGCTATTTTCATATACAAGTTTGCCATTGAGTAACTTTTTTGTAATCCTTAAATCTCGCAAATCTCTGGAGATAATGGCTTGATTTGCCTCTATATTGTACTCCTGCTTGAGCAGTTTTACCAATTTCTGCTGATTATCGACCGGATGTTGTGCAATAAGTGCTTTCAGAGCTTCATGACGACTATTAATTTTAAAACTTTTCTTCATATTTCCCCCTATGTTTCAAAATATGAATAAATATCCACTATTAAATTAATAATAATTCATTTTGTAATCGTAGTCAATGCTTTGATAGGTTTAGGCGGATTGATAAGCTTTGCTATATAAGAACATTGAAAAAGGATTTTGTAGTTTTACATTAACTTTATTTGTCTTTTCGCTTAATTTACCTTTTTGTTCACCCTGGAAATATTGCAATTAGAAATAGCCATATGGTATTATCAAGTTAATCAAAAAAATTAATAAAGAAAGAACACGATGAATAAATGCTCAATTATTATGATTATAATATTGGCGAGCTTGTTTAATTCGGATATATGTGGAATGGCGACCAAAGAAGTTCACATGATTGATTCAATGTCCACTCTTACAACTGTTAATAAGGCTTTTGCGCAATGTCCTGATGATCCTTGGAAGTATTGGCCGATGATAACGCATAGAGAATTTAATAAAGTAATGGATACTTTTGCTGCAAGTCAGCGTTCAATAATGAACAAGCCAGCCATTTGGTTAAAAAATAATGCACCACAAGACAGCTTTTATGATATAGAAAATAATGATGAAGATATTTATCCTTATGTTAAAAAAATAGATGGATTGCGCTCGGCTGCAGAAATAGTATTCTTTGGAGATCTGCATGGGTCGGCTCCTTCTTTAACCCGATCTCTTATATCCTTAAAAAATAAAAAATATATTAATGATGATTTTAAAATTATCAAACCTGATTGTTATATCGTATTATTGGGAGATTATGTCGATAGTGGGTCATATGGATTAGAGATTTTATATCTTCTTATGAGATTAAAGCTAGCAAATCCCGAGCATGTATATTGCATTCGTGGAAATCATGAAAAAAGATTAGATTTGGGTAATACAGCATCATTATTGTATTCATCATATCTAAAAAAAGCTTTATCGCCTCTATCATATTCTTTTAAAAGTGAATTATATGGAAAATGGCCAAATTTAACTGTTGAAGAAGAGAAAAAAATATACAATACTTATCGCTTGTTTTCTACAGCTGTATATTTTGGATTTGATCATAATGGCAACATGGAATATCTTCAATGTTCTCATGCTGGCTTAGAATTAGGATATTGTCCCAAAGAACTATTTGCAGCTAAATCACCTGTTGCATTTGAGCTTATGGATACTATTAATCGGGCAACATATCTCAATCAATTACCAGATGACATTCAAGCTGCCATACGTACTAATATCCCAACTGATGAATTGGTAAACTTTGTACCACAGTCGATTTTTAAGCCCTTTGCAAATCAACTTTATTGGGGAAACTTTGATTTAAAAAATAATTCTATAGTAAAAAAAGATAGGTTAAGTTGGGTTATAGGACAACGATTGGCAGAAAATATTATTGATTTAGCAAATACAAAAACTCATTATATTAAGGCTGTTTTTAGGGGTCATCAACATCCCTCTGCATTTATACCTTTAACCTTGAGCCTTTCCGGTAGATTATTGAAAGATAAAGGATATTTTCAACTTTGGAATGGCTTAATTACTACTGTTTTTTCTACCTCTTCTAAACTACATCACGATTCTTTTATTATATTGCATGCTGGGCCGGATTTTTCCACCTGGACGATTGAAAGTATATTTCAGCCGATCACATGTTTGATGGATACATTAATGCAAAAGCGTTATGTGATTCCTGCTGTTTTCGTTGCAGCAACCATTGGAGCTTATATGGTTCGTGGGAAGAGACTTGGGAGATTTATAAGATAACGTGTATTTGGTTTTGTGAACTACTCGCCCCTAAAGGAGCGAGCTTCGGGTACTAGGCTGCAATAGCCGTTTCCTTCTTTTTTGACGCTTCGTAGCCACTAG
>METK01000014.1:21671-40386 GCA_001771315.1 candidate division TM6 bacterium RIFCSPHIGHO2_12_FULL_36_22 | reverse complement strand
TGGAACGGAGTTATCTAAGGGCGGAGTGCTTTTAGATAGAGGACGTGGAGCTACATATAAGTCGCGGAGTGCAAATGCGCTTTTCGCTAGTGGCTACGAAGCGTCAAAAAAGAAGGAAATGGCTATTGCAGTCTAGTACCCGAAGCTCGCTCCTTTAGGGGCGAGCAGTTCACAAATATATTCTATAGCCAGGTCAGGTCCAAAATCTATTTTTAATTCTGAAATTCCATTTTTCAATGCTTTGCAATTTCCAAAGTTACCAAGGCTAAGTCGATGCAATCGTATGCTAATTTTTTGCCTTTCTGCCCGATCGGGTAGATCAAGCAGCCATTCATTAAATGGAATTTTTCCATTGTCAGAACAATATACTTCAATTGCATACTTTATCAACATAAAATCCTATTTTTATTTCATTGTATCCCGTTGGATACTTGCTTGTCAAGCATATAGCTGTTTATTGCATTAAACTTTCAAAAAAATGCAGTTGTGATATAATAATATTGACCTGCTTCCAAGGCAAAAGCCCACAGGCTTTTGACGTAATATTTTAGCCACCTTTACAGACCTTTTTTGCCCTATGAAGAATACAAAGAAAAATACACAGATTCGTGTTATTGGAGCGCGAGAACACAATCTTAAGAATATATCAGTTGATATACCAAAAGATAAGCTGACAGTGATTACTGGTCCTTCAGGTTCTGGTAAGAGCTCACTAGCTTTAGATATCCTTTTTACAGAGGGTAAGCGTCGTTATATGGAGTCCTTGTCTTCTTATGCGCGTCAATTTTTAGGTATTGCTAAAAAACCGGATGTTGATTCTATTGATGGTCTATGTCCATCTGTAGCTATTGAACAAAAAACGGTGGGATCTAATCCACGATCTACTGTTGGTACTATTACAGAAATTTACGACTATTTACGAGTTCTTTTTGCCCGTGTTGGTAAACCACACTGTCCAGATTGTGGGCATAGCATTAGCCAAGAATCACCAGAAAAGATAGCTCAGCTGTTGCACGCTAACTTTAAAGGACAGATGGTTACAGTTGCTTCACCAATTGCGCATGAAAAAAAAGGTGAATTTTTTCATCATTTACACCAGTTATTCTTAGCCGGACATTATCGATTTCAAATTGACGGTAAAAATTATAAATTTGCATCTGAAGAAGAGATCAAAAATCTTAAGCTTAAAAAAACTTATAAACATACAATTGATGTTATTATTGATGCGATTAATGTTTGTGAAGAAGAAAAGATTCGCGTTATTGAAGCTATTGAAAAAGCATTTAGCTTGACCAATGGTACCTGTAAAATTATTACAGAAAAAGAATCACGGCTCTATTCATCACATCGCATGTGTGTTAAATGCATGCAATCATTTCCAGAACTTGAATCAAGAATGTTTTCTTTTAACTCTCCTGTTGGAGCATGTAAAAAATGTTCTGGTTTAGGTATTATTCATGAATGGCCATGGGAAGAGGGTGATAAAGACTTTTGGAAATCTCAGTATCCAGATTTTTTCAGTAATAAATATGCTACACAACTTATTTGTGATAGTTGCGAGGGTAAACGTCTCAATAAGCATGCATTAGCGGTGTTGATTGGGGACAAAGATATATTTGATGTTGGTAATATGTCGATTGCTAATGCAAGAGATTTTTTTAGTACACTTCAACTTGATGAAACTTCTCAAGAGATTGCAGAAAGTGTTATTCAAGAAATACGCCGTCGTTTAACATTCCTCATCGATGTTGGATTGACATATCTAACACTTAATCGTACCGCTCGAACTTTATCAGGTGGTGAAGGGCAGCGTATACGATTAGCAACTCAAATTGGTTCAGCACTTTCTGGTGTGCTTTATATTCTTGATGAACCAAGTATTGGTTTGCATCAACGTGATAATGATCGTTTAATTGAAACACTCAAAACGCTTCGCGATCAGGGTAATACTGTTCTTGTTGTAGAACATGATATTGATACAATTCGGCAAGCTGATCATGTTATTGATATGGGTCCTGAAGCAGGTATTTTAGGTGGTCAAGTCACTGCAGTTGGATCACCAGCAGAGTTAGAAAAAAATACAGTATCTTTAACTGGTGCATATTTGTCTGGTAAAAAAGCTATCGTTGTTCCCAAAGAACGTCGCAAACCAACCGGTATTATGACTCTTAAAAATGCAACAAAAAATAACCTTAAAAATATATCAGTGGACATACCATTAGGTATCATGTGTGGTATTTCTGGTGTATCAGGTTCAGGTAAAAGTAGTCTTATTTTTGAAGAATTGGTACCGACTTTGCAAAGTGAGTTTACGCGGCCTTATTCAGGTCGTGATAGATACGAAGATCGTTCTAAAAAAGCACACCTTGATGGCGCGCAATCTATTGCTAACATGGTCGTTATTGACCAAAGTCCAATTGGACGTACATCACGTTCTAATCCAGCAACTTATCTAGGAATCTTTGACGAAATTCGTGCATTGTTTGCAAGCTTGCCGGAAAGCAACTTGCGTGGATATAAGGTTGGCCGTTTTAGTTTTAACATTCAAGAAGGTCGATGCTTTGAATGTTCTGGTGATGGTACTATAAAAGTATCTATGCAATTTCTTCCAGATGTTGTTACTCAATGTAAGGCTTGTAAAGGACAACGTTATAATACAAAGACGTTAGAAATTAGATATAAGAACCGCAATATTGCACAAGTCCTTGATATGACCGCATATGAAGCACTGGAGTTCTTTTCTGCACATCGTACCATTCATAAAAAATTACAACTTCTGTGTGATGTTGGTCTTGATTATCTTGCACTTGGACAATCTTCAACAACGTTATCAGGTGGTGAAGCTCAACGTATTAAGTTGGTTAAAGAGCTGGCAAAACGCGGTTCTGGCACATTATATGTTCTTGATGAACCAACGACAGGTTTGCATAATCACGATATTGAAAAACTGCTCAAGGTTCTCAATACTCTTGTAGAGAAGGACAACTCAATGATTATCATCGAACACAACCTTGATGTTCTCAAGACAGTCGATTATATCATCGATCTTGGTCCTGAAGGTGGTGAGCATGGTGGAGAAATTGTGGTTGTAGGGACTCCTGAGCAAGTAGCACAATCAGGTAAAGGTTTTACTGGTAAGTACCTCAAAGAGTATTTAAGATAAGAAAACTCTAAGGTGATAGGCTAGCTTTCAAAAAAAACAAAAATTTATGCTTTTTTTGATTGTAATAATACCAGAATAGTTTAAACAAAAGTCGAGGTTGACAGTATATTAAATCAGCACATATTAATCATTGGTACAAATTTAGATAGTAACATGTTAAAGGTATTTTTTATGAAGAATTACATATTTATCAATTCATTGATGATTTTCGTTTGCATTGGTCTTAAAGCTACACATAACGATGAAGTTGATAGATTAGCAGAACAACTTAGCAAAACACAATTGGAATGGTCGACTGTAGGAACGCAAACGGATGATGAATTATTTAAAATAGATAAATCAAACATAAAAACTCAGACAGAAAAGATGCCAAGCCCTGTTAGCGCATTTTTTCACCCGGATATCAAGAGCACCATTTTGCAACTTATTAACAATGAAAGAAAAGGAATTCATGGTGCTTTGTACCGATTTACATTATATGATCTTGCTGACTCTCTTGTGAAAAAAAGTCCAGCTATAAATGTAAATTTGATAGTTAATCATGATTATCAAAAAGATTTTTGTTCAGCACTTCGCTTATTAGTAGAGAACAACAAAACTATTGCGTGTAATACACAACGCCTTCAGGGCACATTAAATCGTAAAACTGGTGAATTATGTGAAACAATGCACCATAAATTTGTTATTTTTCACAAGCAAAAAGGCGGAAAAGTATTGGTAACGGGCTCATTTAACTGGACAGGAATAGCGGATTGTAATAATAGCGAAAATATAACTGTTATTACTGACAAAAAAACAATCAAGCGTTTTCAAAAGGAGTTTGATACTTTGCAAAAGTACACAAAAATCCTTAAAAAGAACGATCTTAAGTGTCAAGTTTCTAAATCTGAATATGCCCGTCAGATGAATGGGATTCCAAACGGTGTGAACAATTAACTAGTCAGTTAGTTAATGTCAAAACCATCTCTTTTTTGGTTAATTAGCTTTAGATAATAAGTCCAATTTTAGTTGTATGAGTACCAGTTGCCTGTATACTAAATGTAGATTAAGCTTTTTAGTGTATATACAGGAATAAATTGATGAAACTCCTCATCCAACGCGTTAATCGAGCATCTGTCACTATTGATAATACAATTGCTAGCCAGATAGGCAAAGGACTCCTTGTTTTTATAGGTATAAAACAGTCAGATAGTACGTCTGAATGCGACTATTTGATCAAAAAGCTACTTAATTTACGTATATTTCCTGAGGGCATTCGATTGATGGAGCGGAATGTGGTAGACTGTAACTATGAAATATTAGTGGTTTCACAGTTTACGCTGTATGCGGATTGTAAGAAGGGTAATCGTCCTTCATTTATACAGGCTATGCCACCGCGTGAAGCTGAGACTGTTTATGATGAGTTTATAGCTCGTCTTAAGTCCCAATATTCGCTAGTACAAACAGGAATGTTTGGTGCTGATATGCAAGTGGAACTTATCAATGATGGGCCTGTTACTATAGAATTATAAATGTGAGGATATAAAATGTTACAAAGATCATTCGCTAGATTCTTACTAGCACCATTATTAATGTTATCAATGGGTACAATGCAACCTGCTTTGGATACCTTGCGTGAAGATATTAAGTATGCATTTGAAGTAAAAGATATTTCTGATGAGCTATTAGAGCAAGCAACTTTGCTTTTATATCAAGATATAGCAGCAAATACTAAGAAAAAACGTCTTGCTAAACTTGTTTTATATGGTGCTGGGGGTGCAGCAGCTTTATATATGGGTATAAAATTGTTTGCAGCAGATGGTATTGATTTTCCAGCATGGTTAGAGCTTTCAGAAGGTATCAAAATTCCTAGTGTCATTAAAGTACCATTTGGTCAAAATCTTCCAGATAACATGACGATTGGTATTTTAAATGCCGCACAAAATAATGGGGTACCTTTAGATAAAGCCACAAAAGGAATTTTAAAACAAGTTAAAGGCTTTGGTGGTTCAGTATGGAGTTGGACGCATTGGGGTGTTGCAGGTTTGAGTGGACTGGCATTTAGTACGTTAATGCAAGAAGCTTTCAGAGGCGGTGCTACTTTTGGTATTGATAAATTTACGAATATATTTGATAAGCGCAATTTAGAATGGTGTATAAAAGACAGTAAAGTATTTAGGTACGCACACAAAATTAAATTGCATGCAGCAGCGCTTGATATTAATGCAAACGTTGCAAAATCTTCTGATCATATTGATATTTCTGTATATCCAAACGTAGATGCTGCTTATCAGATTAATTATGATGAGGTAGTTGGTGATGAGCTGAAAAATATCATTACAATTAAACGATATGTTGGTGTACGACAACCTTTAATTATCGCTGACAAACAGGAAGAAGAAAAAGAATTTATGTTCTTATTGTGTCAGTGGAATAAATTGGTATATGCAATGGCATATAACTGTGCTCATCTACAATGTGATATTAATGAAGCAAAGAAAAAAGATACATTAATATCGCGTCATTTAATGACATTTAAAGATATGATTATTAAAGAAATTAATAAGACTGCACAACAATTAGATGTAATGTATAAGACTAATTCGTACAATAATTTATATGGCATGATCCAAAATTGCATGCTACAATGTGAACATATTGTTAACTTAGCAATAGATGAGACAGAGAAAGTTACAGCATAATATTACGGGTGTGCGTATATGAGCGATGCAACAAAAGAGCAATCTAAATTAACGCCTTTGATGCAACAATATTTTGAAATTAGAGATCAATATCCTGACACATTATTATTGTTTCAGGTAGGTGATTTTTATGAATTATTTTTTGACGATGCCAAGAGAGCTGCGGCTTTTCTTGGCATTGCGCTTACTAAGCGTGGTACCTATAATGGAGAACCAATAGCGCTTTGTGGGGTTCCTTTGCATGCGCTAGAACATTATTTAATCAAACTTATCAATGGCGGTTTTCGCGTAGCAATTTGTGATCAATTAGAACAATCTCAACCGGGTAGCATTGTTAAGCGTGGTGTAACACAAGTTTTAACACCTGGAACATTAACAGATTCTCGTTTATTAAAAGAAAAATCTTCTACATATTTATCATCATTTTTTCATGATAAAGAAAGTAAACAATTAGCATTAGTTTCTGCAGAATTACTTTCTGGACAACTATTGGTAACATTGTTTGATGAAGAACAAGAACGATTTTTAGAAGAAGAGATTCTGAGACTTAGTCCTGCAGAAGTGTTGATACCAGATGATAAAAATACAAAAAATCAGCAGTTTTTTAGAAAATTGGGTGTTTCTATTTCTTTGGTACCAGCGAATATAAATACAAATGCTTTTGATGCATGGCTTAAAAAGCAATTTATATCTGAACTTTGTACAAGAATTTTAGACAGTAAGTCTGTTTACGGGTCATTATTACAGTTGTTTGCTTATTTATCTCATAATCAACCAGAAGCTTTAACACTATTTAAGCAAGTACAATGGTATGCGCCAGAACAATATCTAGTCATGGATAGTTCGACGCAGCGTAATTTAGAATTGGTACAGAATTTACAAGGTTCTATAGACCATTCATTATTTGCTCTCTTGGATGCTGCGTTAACTCCGATGGGTTCTCGTGTTATAAAACAATGGATAATTCGGCCATTGCGAAATAGTGCTTTGATTAAAAATCGACATGATTGTGTTGAGTATTTTGTACAGAGCGTTGCATTATTACAAGAACTAGTAGATCAGTTTAGTTCTATTGCTGATTTGGAACGAGTAATTGGACGTATGGCTTTGGAGCGTGGACAATTGCATGATTATATTATGCTAACACGAGTTTTAGATATACTTCCTACGATTAAAAAATTATTAAATAATGTTGATCTTCCGTTGATGAATAAACTGTGTCAGCATTTAGGTGAATATAGTGGAATACAAAAATTATTAGCGGCAGCAATTAATGACGATCAATGCAAAGACTATATTATCAAGCTCGGATTTGATCAGCAATTGGATCAATTGCGTGATTTGTTAACTCACGGTAATGATAAAATTCTCAAACTAGAACAAAAAGAACAGTCGCAAACAGGTATTAATTCACTCAAGATTCGCTATAACAATATTTCTGGTTACTATATTGAAGTGACTAAGCCTAACTTATCTCAAATTCCAGATTACTTTATTCATACACAAACATTGGTTGGCAAGTCTCGTTTTACAACCACAGAGCTTAAAACATTGGAAGCTGATCTATTTAAAGCGCAGCGTGAAGTTGCGCAAGTAGAACAGGCAGTATACGAAAGAATCAAAAAAGAGATCGCTGAACATATTGTATCCTTGCGTAAGACAGCATTTGCTCTTGCGCACATTGATGCCCTTATCAGTTTGGGTCGTGTAGCATATGATCGCGGATATGTGCGTCCGACCATGCATTCTTCTCAAGATATTATTATTAAACATGGTAAACATCCCCTGGTATCTCATAGTATGAAGACCGGTTTTGTTCCAAATGATACCCACTTAACCACCCAAGAACAGCTATGGATAATAACTGGCCCAAATATGGGTGGTAAATCGACATATTTGCGTCAGGTTGCCTTGATATGTGTTATGGCCCAGCTTGGATCCTTTGTGCCAGCAGCGGCCGCTCAATTGCCTATTTTAGACAAGCTTTTTACCCGTATTGGTGCTTCAGATAATCTTACAGAGGGTAAAAGTACCTTTTTAGTAGAAATGGAGGAAACGGCCTCTATCTGTAACCGAGCGACCCAAAACAGCCTAGTTATTCTTGATGAGGTGGGTCGAGGGACCAGTACCTTTGATGGTCTAGCTATTGCCCATGCAGTAGTAGAATATATCTATAAGCAGCTTAATGCCCGGTGCCTTTTTGCTACCCATTATCATGAACTGACCCTACTTTCCGAACAATATGAAGGTATTGCCTGCTATTATGCTACAAGTCAGCGTACGGATAAGGGGATTCTCTTTTTACATCAGATTGTACCAGGGATAGCGGATGGTAGCTTTGGGCTTGATGTGGCTAAATTAGCAGGTTTGCCAAAAAGCCTTATTGAAAGAGCTGCGGTAGTGCTAAACCAATTAGATAAGCAAGAAAAGAGCTCTGTTGCTATTCAGTCTGTCGATATTGATAGAATTGTGCAGCTGGAAGCTCAATTGGAGCAGGCGCAAAAGAGGTTAGAGCTTCTGGATTCAGTTAATTATGATGAACTTTCACCGAAACAGGCGTTTGATTTTCTCTGGCAATTAAAGTGATTCTGCTGGACAGATTACCAAAATATGCTACAATAAGTAATAATTCTATAAGTTATCTATTACAGTAAAATTAAAGGTTTGAAGCCATGGCGGAAAATACAGAAACAATGCAAGCAAATACTTCTGAAGAAACAGTTGTAGCAACCAGCCCAGTTGATGGTATTTCTTTTGATAGATATGCTATTTTTGAAACAGGTGGTAAGCAATATCAAGCAATCGAAGGCAAAACTATTGCTATAGAAAAGCTTGATGGCGTTGCAGGTGACACTGTTGAATTTAAAGATATTCTTTTTAGAAAGCTTGGTGAAGGTAAAATTCAAATTGGACAACCACATGTTGAAGGTTCAATTAAGGCCAAAATTATTAAGCATGATAAAGAAAAAAAAGTTACTGTCTTTAAATTTAAAAGACGTAAAAAGGCTCGTGTTAAAACAGGACACCGTCAGCCACTGACTGTTATTCGTATTGAAACGATTCAGTAAATTATAGCTGATTAAAAAATTTAAGCATCGCTCTAAGCGGTGCTTTTTTTTTATGCCTCCTTTGCAAGCTCTTCAAAGCTTATATTAAGAATAGGGTACTTTTTGTTGTTTATATAACTAAAATGCCACCATTCATTAGCAAAAGAATTAAAATCATGCTTAAGCATAATTTTGTGCAAAAGCGCTCTATTTTCGATAACTTTTTTTGAAAGTTTCATATAATTGGAATGAGCCTTTTCGGAAAAATCATCAAATTTTGTGGGCATTTCCAACTCTTTACCTGTTTTGAGATTGATGAGCGTTACATCAATAGCTCCACCACGATTATGTGACCCACCTTTATGTGGATCGCCAACATAGCGTGCATCTGGTACCACATCCCACATCTTAAATTGTACAGAATGAGGACGATATGCATCCCAGACTTTAAGGCCAAAACCCATGGTTGCAAGTTCCTTTTGCACTTCACCTAATGCTTGAGCAACCTCTGGCCTTAGATATGCATGAGCGACCTTTGGATAAAGTTTAGTTTTAGTGAAATTTTTATCTGTTGCGTACCACAACTCTTCTGCAATACTTGGATCAATTGAGCTAATTAATACAAGCTCTTTCGTTGGCTTAGCATGTAGTGACATGCATAATAAGAGCGAATAAAGTAACTTTTTATACATACTATTCCCATTAATTTAGAGCTAAGTATATATAGATTGTAAATGTTAGTTCAAGTTAATTAACAGCAATGATGCTTTGGAGTGGCATACTAAAATATTTTTTAAACATTTTTTCAAAGATGCAGCTGGAATTTTTTTGACGTTATGGGTTCCAGAATAATATAACTTTGTCATCTAAAGTATGTGTTTGTGCATCAGCTGTCAATGCGGCCATTGCTTTACACGTTTCAGGTCTACCTACTTTGTGTTTTTTTTTTGGAATAATGCTTTTGATTACATTCCAGAAATCTTGGGAGATCTCCTTTTTTTATTTTAACAGCTATTATAGCTGATTTTAAAAGAAGATTCTCCCAAATATCTAGGCCAAGCCTTGAAAGGTCCAAATTAGTGGATTACTTTGAGTAATTATTTAGCTCATTCCAGTGTATTGTAAGTTGTTTGGTCGTTTCTTCGAATTGTTTTTTGGTCGTTTCTCCGCCGAGAGGGTTTTTATCTGGATGATATTTCATAACTAATTTGTGATACATTTTTTTGACTTGATCCTTGGTGTATTTATTTTGGACCAAGTCTGTTAGTGTTATGTTTAAGAAAGTATCTAACTCTGTATCGTTGGCATTATTTTGAGCTTTTACCTTATCTCTTACATTTTGGCGAGCTTTCTTAAGTTGCTCAAGCAACTCACCTCGTAAAGCTTGTGCAGTTTGCAATGAAATCTTAAATAACGTGTGATACTTTGTAGTTGTTTTTATTGTCACAAAGGGTTCATTATTCCTTGTTGCTTGATCTACTTTATATGGTGTTAAGCCCTTGATTAATTCATCAAGATGAATCCAAGCCATATCCAGAGACTTGCCCTTTGCTTCAAAGAGGTCGTAAAGCTCTTGACCTCTAACAAATCCTACCCCCAAAATAAAGACTGGTGTCTTCCCAACCAAAATAGCCTTTGCATAACTACTTGGGGTGACATTGATTTTGTAGCCCGTGTCTTCCATGAATGTCGCTATTGCTTGATTGTAGGAATCGGATCCTGCAGTTGCTTTTAAATCTATAAAATCAAAAATCACATCTGCTTTTGTTGGTGAGCTAAATAGTACTTTTATGTCTTCAGTATCTGGTGCCAATCCTGATGTATAAGGTACAAACATAACACCATGTGCAATGCCCCCCCCTAATAGACCTAGGAAAAGAAATAATTGATACTTTTTAATCATGATAACCTCCCATATTAAAAAACATGTCATATATACTTTTAATAAGGATAACAAATCAAAATAGGATTAAGCAATAGTTTACATTTTAGTAAGACGCCAGTGAACCCAACAAACCTGATTCACATCGTATTTTGGCTTGTTTTTCTATATTTTGAACTAAAAAACTTGCGCATTATCGTTTCTTTAGGGCGAGTAGTTCACGTTCAGCTTATTAAAAATGTAAGTAACGGTAAGGTTTTAGCGGTGGGAGTAGGTCATTTTTGTTAGATCGTTTAAGTCGTGGCTATTACCGGAGAAATACATAATATCTCCATCAACTATTGTTAAGTCAGATTTTGGTAAAAGCATTTTTTCATCTCTCTTGATGCCAATTGCACAAACATTATAATTTTCAATGAGTTTAATCTCATTAAGTGTTTTTCCAACAAAATTTTCAGGAGCTATCATCTGACCTGTGCAAAAATCATCAATAATCCGATTTAAATGAGGAAATGGTGAACTTAGATTGTCAGCAAGTAATGCTGCTGCCTCAAGTTCAGGAAGAACTACCTGATCCGCACCAACTAGTTTAAGAACTTCACCTCGAAGTTCTCCAGTTGATCGTACGATAACAGTAGGAATTTCTAGTTTCTTTTTTAAAATTCGTGTCAACAAAACAGATTCTGCAAAGTGTCGACCTAGAGCGATGACAACGGTTTTTACTTCATCAATACCTAGATCTCGTAATGTACGTTCATCGATGGAATGGATGACAAGAGCTTGTGATACTTTGTCTTTAATTTCTTCAATGGTATCTTCATCCTTATCGATAGCGATAACATCAATACCGTTTTCAGTTAGTTTGATTGCTAGCTGAGTACCAAATCTACCAATACCAAATACACAAATTTTCATAATTTTCCTATTTAACTAAGTAAAACTTTCCCTTCAGGATAGGTGTAATCTTTTTTCTTTTCGTCTGTTCCGACAACAGCTAAAGCGAGAGTTAGTGTTCCAAGCCGACCGGCTAACATAGTAATCATTAATAATATTTTACCAAAGGTTGAAACAAATGTTGTGATACCTGCTGAGATACCCAGGTTAGCAAATGCAGATACTGATTCAAGCATAATATCCAAAAAGCTCCAATTTGGCTCAGAAATTAATAAAAAAAAGGTTGTTATTAAAATTAAGCTGAAAGCAATAAAGATAGTTGCTGTCGCTCGATAAATCAAATATCGTGGAATTGTGCGTCCCATTACTTCAACTTGATTGCGCCCCTTAACTAACGATTTTGCTGTAAATAAAAGCATGGCAAACGTGGTTGTCTTAATACCACTACCAGTTGATCCAGATGATGAACCAATAAATGAAAAAATCATAATAATAAAAATTGTTGCCATATGTAAGTCAGTAAATGGTACTGAAAGAAATCCAGCACTACGAATGGATGTTGCATTAAAAAATGCATTAACAAATGACAGAAAATACGATTGTTGAACCAATGTATTATTACTTTCAAGTACCCAAAAAAGTATAGTGCCGAATGCAATAATAACAGTCGAGAAAATAAGCACAATTCGTGAATGTAGTGAAAGGGTTTTTTTACCATAAGCTTTAATTAAGCCAGTATACTTCATCATTTCAAACCATGGTACAAAACCTAGGCTACCACATAAAATTAATATTGAAGTAACTATAAGGAAAAATGCATTATTACTATAGCCTATCATTCCATTAGGAAAAAGGCTGATGCCAGCATTACAAAACGCTGATACGGAATGAAAAATAGATAAACCTATAGCAGGTAATGTGTCATATTTTTCTCTAAGTGTAAGAAAGATACAACAGGCTCCTACGACTTCAATTAAAAGTGAAAGTATGAATGTTAAAAATAGAATTTTTTTAACATCTGACATACGTTCAACCTCAAGCAGTTTACCGGCAATCATTTGTGTGCTTAGTCCTAGGTGCGCGAATAGTGAAATGAAAAATAATGTCATGGTAATGAGACCAAGGCCACCAATTTGCATGAGAAAAAATAAAATTACATGACCAACTGTGGTAAATTGTTCAATTGGTACACTATATAAACCACATACAGTTGTGGTACTTGTGGCAGTAAAAAATAGATCAAACCAACTTATTGGTTTAAGCCGTGCAATAGGTAGTGCAAGCAACAGTGTACCGATGAGAATAGTAGCTAAAAAAGAAGCTACAAGTAACTTGGCCGGATGACGCATAAAAGTATTGTTATACATACGTTGATAGCCTCCAATTAAGCAACATTATTATACCCATAAAACCATATAATTTAGGTTTGTAAAGTTTTTCTAATATAATCTTCTATTGTGTCTATGCTGATTCTGGTTTGGTTTGTAGTATCGCGCTCTCTTACTGTTACCATATTATCGTTCTCACTGTCAAAGTCATATGTAAAACAGAGCGGCGTACCAATTTCATCCTGCCTTCTATAACGCTTACCAATAGATCCAGATTCGTCGTATTGCATAGAAAATTTAAATTTTAATGAATCATAAATTTTTTGTGCTGGCTCAGAAAGTTTTTTGATCAAAGGCATAATTGCAGCAGAAATTGGTGCAATTGCAGGATTGAGTTTGAGAACTATACGAGTTTCGCCGTCAATTTCTTCTTCATTATACGCATCACACATCAAAGCCAAAAAGAGACGATCAACACCTACAGAGCATTCAACAACGTTTGGAATATATGATTCTTTAGTTTCTTCATCAAAGACTGATAAATCTTTACCAGAGAATTTTGTGTGTTGTGTTAAATCGAAGTTTCCTCGATCAGCGATACCTTCAAGCTCTTTCCAGCCGAATGGAAATTTATATTCAACATCAGTTGTTGCTTGAGAGTAGTGAGAAAGATCTTCTGGCTTATGAGCTTCAAATCTAACGTTGTCAGGATTTAAACCAATGTTTTGATAAAATCGATGACGAGCTTCCAGCCAGAACTCAAAAAACTTACGACTGTTTTCTGCTTTGCAAAACCACTCAATTTCCATTTGTTCAAATTCGCGAGTTCTAAATAGAAATTGTTTTGGGGTAATTTCATTACGAAAAGCTTTACCAATTTGTGCGATACCGAAAGGTATTTTTATTCGTGATGTTGAATAAACATTTTTAAAATTTACAAAAATAGCTTGTGCAGTTTCTGGGCGAAGATAAGCATCAGAACTTTGATCGACCATTGCACCCATTTGTGTTTTGAACATAAGATTGAATTGACGTGAATCAGTCCAATTTTTTACACCACAACTTGGACATGCTTTTTCAAGATCCATTTCATCTGAACGGAATCGTTTTTTGCAATTAAGACAGTCAACCATTGGATCATGAAAATTTTCTAAATGCCCCGATGCTTGCCACATAGGAGTAGGTCCTAAGATAGGTCCTTCAAGAAATACGATATTGTCTGATTCTTTTTTTAAATGATTAGTCCAAAATTGACGAATATGTTGTTTAGTTAATGATCCAAGAGGACCGAAATCATAAACACCATTAAGTCCGCCATATATTTCGGCAGACGGGTATACAAATCCACGTCGCTTACAGAGAGATACTATCGTTTCTAATGATGGTTTTTTATCCATGACTTTTTTAGGTCCTTAATCACAATAAACATATAGCTATTTTTCCTTAAGGATACGATAGTTAGGCAAATTTGCAACCGAGAAGATTTGTAATATTCACAGTTTCTAGTAATCTATGCCTAAAGTCTAATTTAAAGGAAGATACATATTTATGGAAAAAATACGATTTTTTCTCCTAATTTTACTCATTTCAGCATTTGGTTTTGGCGGATCAGCATTATATGTCATCCAAAAGGATCAAGCATTATCAGAAGTCGTAGAAAAGCAGCAAAATGTGAATGTCTGTGCCGAAAACACAGAAAGAGCTAAAACGGCTAATGAAGAGAGTCGGCAGATGGAAAGGACTGAAAAACTGGTTGAAAAAATTGTTACCCGAGTCAGTGAGCCATGGGCTGCGATTCAGTCTAAGGTTAATAACACAGTTGTACAAATATTCTCGCAAGTAGGCCAATTTCATTGGCTGGAACCATATCGAGCACCAATGCAAAGCGAATGTTCTGGTACGGGTTTCTTTATCGATGCCAATGGTTACATTATTACGAATGCGCATGTTGTTGATCAGGCAAAAGCTATTTATATTCAGATTCCTGTGCTTGGTAAAGAACGTCTTCGAGTAGAAATAATTGGTATCAGTTATGAACGTGATCTAGCGTTGCTCAAATTAGATGAAGAAGGGCTTGATCAAATTAAGCTGATGCTTGGAAATATTCCAGTTTTACAATTGGGTGACTCTGATAAAGTACATCGAGCAGATGAAGTTCTTGCAATCGGATATCCACTGGGCCAACAAGGTCTTAAGAGCACTAAAGGCGTTGTAAGTGGTCGAGAAAACTTAGGTAGTCGCCATGTTATTCAAATTGATGCTGCTATCAATCCAGGGAATTCTGGCGGCCCAGCTATTAACATTCATGGTGAAGTAATTGGTATTAATACATATGGTATCAATCAGGGTGGTGCACAAAATGTTGGCTATATTGTACCAGTTAATGAGTTGAAAGTTATTATCGATGCTTTATATAGTACGCCAGGCAGGCTAGTGCGTAAGCCATATCTTGGATCATTTTATAATGCCGGTAGTCTTGCATTGACAAAGTACTTAGGCAATCCACTTCCAGGTGGCCCTTATATTACCGAAGTTGTACCAAATAGTTTGATGGATGGTGCAGGGATTAAAGCAGGCGATATGATCTATGCCATCGATGATTATCCAGTAGATATTTATGGTGATTTACTCACTCCTGGTTGCGACGATAAGATGGCACTTTCTGATTATGTTGCTTATATAAAAATGGGTGAAAAGGTAGTGATGACTCTTTACCGTCAAGGTAAGAAGAAAAAGGTATCATTCACATTTGCAGAATCAACATTACCAGCGATTCGTGTTAAATTTCCAGACTATGAAAAAATTGAATATACATTGGTTGGTGGTCTGGTAGTTCAACAACTATGTCGCAATCTCATTCCAATACTTTTAAATTCAGCTCCTGAATTGATCACATATGAAGAGCCAAAGAATCAAAGTGAACCTGTGCTAATTATAACACATGTTATGCCAGACTCTGCAGCACAACACTCACGAGTCTTAGCTCCTGGTATGCGCATAAAAGAACTTAATGGTATTGAAATTCGTACAATTGAACAATTTAATAGTGTATTAAAAAAGAGTCTTATGAGTGGCTATGTAAGTATTAAGACTTGTAATGGTATCTTTGCAGTGTTGCCGCTACACCAAATTCTTAAGGATGAGCCTCGTTTGGCATTTATGAATCATTATACACCATCACCTGTTATACGTGAATTGATGGAAATTAAGCAAAAATATGAACAAGAAAAAAAAGAGGCTGGACCTCATCTTGCAGGAAAGATTGTCAAAGCTCAGTCGTAATAAGATCTCGAGCCTCATAATTCAGGGTAAGGTCACTGTTGACGGTAAATCAGTGACCAAGCCGGGAGTCCTGTTTGATTCTGATATACCGATTGAATGTGAGATTGATGAACCTAAATTTGTCTGTCGTGCAGGTTTTAAACTGGAAAAAGCACTTCAAGAATTTAATATTGATGTAACTGGCATGACTGTTCTTGATGCTGGGTTATCAACAGGTGGTTTTACAGACTGTTTACTACAGCTTGGTGCGACTAAAGTTTATGGTGTTGATGTTGGTTATGGCCAAGTGCATGAAAAAATTCGTGCGGATGAACGTGTCATAGTTATGGAACGTACGAATCTGCGTAATCTTGATAGCTTGCCTGATACTATAGACTTGGTCACTCTAGACTTATCGTTTATTTCCGTGCTCAAAGTAATGCCCGCAGTTACGCCGCTTTTAAAAGATGGTGGCAAGTTAGTTGTTTTAATTAAGCCGCAGTTTGAAGCTGAACGAGGCCAGGTTGGTCGTGGTGGTATTATTAAAGATTCGGCAGTACACAAACAAGTGACTGACAAAGTGGTAGCAGGAATTAAAGAATATGGTTTTGAACTTCAAGGCTTGATCGATTCTCCTATTACAGGAATGCATGGGAATAAGGAATTTTTGTCTTACTTTATAAAAATACTGCAATAATCTCTTTGCTTTCTGGTTATTTCTCGCTAGACTTTCCAAGAGGAAACTCCTCTATAGAAAAAACTGGGAGAGTATTATGAAAAAGCTGTTCATTGTAAGCCTGTTCATATTTACAGTTGTTAGCATTGATCCAACCTTTCCAGATCAACAAGTGTATACATTGTTGCAACAAAACATTAGCCTTGGTCAGCTGACAAATCGATTTTTTTGTAAACATCCTCAGCTTCGTAATGATAGACTCAATGATATATTTATATCGGGAAAGTATAAAGGATTTACACCTCTCACATTGGCATTGCAACTTAACCGTCCATATGCCGTGAGCCTGTTAGTTAAATATGGTGTTGATCCAAATAAAGAGGATGGATTTGGTACATTACCACTTGAATTTGCTATTGATCGTGCATGGCTTGAAACAGTGCGCCTCTTGTTGGAAAATGGCGCAAAACTTACTCCAAAATTATGTATTAATCTTCCTAACAGAACGCCATTATTTTATCATTTGTTACGCTATGAGTGTTTTGATCAACCGTGCTTGGACTGGATGCTTTTGGGTGCTCGTAATCATTATGATATTATTCTGCTTTTAAAGCAGGGGGCATATATCCACTTTAAAAATGAGTATGGAACTACAGCTATTGATAATGCTGTACGTCGCTGTGATAGTCGATCTCTTAAGATTCTTTATAACTATGGCGCTAATCTGTCTGATATTAAAAAAGAGACAATTCGTTTCTTGGATTCAGAATGTTTGACATCGCGTTGTAATCTTGGTGTTGATGGTGAGCATCGATGCCAAAAAACAAGAAACTTTTTGAAAAAGCATGGAATATAGATTAGATTGGTGCGCCTGGTAGGAGTCGAACCTACAACCAACGGATTCGAAGTCCGGTACTCTATCCAATTGAGCTACAGGCGCCTATACATATAATGTTATAGAAAAATTAGAAAAAATCTAGTTAATATCCGTCTTTGACCAGGCTTGTATAAGCATTTAAACTAAGAAATAGTGCTGGCCTTTAATTAAGAAATAATGTGATGGCATTTAATCAACAGTTTGTGCGTAATCTTCTTATACTTATTCTTGCTTTTGTAATAGTAAGAACGATGGTTATCAATTGGAAAAACTTTAAGGAAAAACGAGCAGTTGCCAGAGTTGAGTATCAAGCTAGAAATATTGATATTATTCAGCGAGAAAAGCAGGCAATTAAATTGATGCAAATTTTTATAACATCTGCTCAAGCAAATATTACGCGATTACAAATATACGCTGATGAGCAGCCGTCTACAGTTCAATCTGCATTGTATACGCAAATCAATGATTTATCCCAAGAATTGTACGATATAAAAGAAAAATTCCAGCGGAAACAAACCCCATCTCTTTTTTTGCTGGGACCATTGTCAGCTCCTGTGCAGACCGTTAAAGATCGCATTTTGAAAAAAAGACTTTTAATGTTTGATCAAAAAATCAATAAATTGATTAATTAAAATACCTATTGTTTTGTGTTACACTTTCACATTAAGAATGTGAACTATATTGGTAGGAGTTGCCGTGGATATAATACAAGAAGAGTGGCTTGATCTTGTTGATGAGAGAGATCAAGTTGTAGGAGAAATTAGTAGATCGAAAGCCCATGCCCACAAGAGATCACATGAGACGCGTGCGGTTTGGTTGTTTATCAAAAATAAACAAGGACAGTTATGGATTCCTCGACGTCATGCAGATAAAAAAATAATGCCTAACTGTCTTGATGGTAGTGCT
>METK01000014.1:0-21625 GCA_001771315.1 candidate division TM6 bacterium RIFCSPHIGHO2_12_FULL_36_22 | reverse complement strand
TAGTATATCTTAAGTTGAGTGTTTCATCAAAATATTAACTCGCTTGACTCGCCCCTAAAGGAGCGAGAATGCGCGAGCTTTTTAGTTCAAGAGTGATTTGCCGATAATTTTAAAAGAGCTCTTTAACAAATCTTGACAGATTAGTGTTTTGTGCGCTAAAACTAAGACGCTAGAATGAAAAATTACTGAAAAAGGAGTTAGGAATATGTCTTGTTGCACTATGTTTAAATGGCTTTCTATTATTGTTGTACCTATTGTTATGGTATCATTTATGGTGCTATTCCCGCTATCTTTGATGGCAACAGGTGGTTTTATGGTATGGACTATTCTTTGGGTTCCACTAGCCGCTCTTGGCATACTGAGTTTTGTTCGTTCTTTAAGTTGTTATATGGCTAAAAAGAAAATATGGGCTTCTTTTGCACCGGTAGGTAAAGTTCTCGGCTGGTGCGGTATTGCATTGGTAGTTTTATATGTTTTTGGTGTACTATTGAGAATTGGTAGTTCGATCGATTTAGATCGCTTACTTGAAATTATCGACATAAGTCTTTTGGGATCGGCACTTTTAGGAACATTGTACTTACATGCCGCTATCATGCGTTTGTTTGCATATTCTCCACGCCCACTTACCTACGTATTATTTTGGTTTGTGCTATGTTGCCATGCCTATGGAATATTTTATGTATTCCGTGTTTTAGGTCTTACCTATATGGGCGGCTTTATGTCAGGGGACATCTATCTATGGTTCTTTGTTGAAGCTCTTTGGTTTTCTATGGCAGGAACTATCCTTATCTTGCTTTATAATAATCCATCAATAAAAATGATTGTAGAAAAAAAAGCAATTAAAAGGGCCGTAGTAAAAAAAATTGCATCAAAAATCAAGCGAGCTTAAGCTCTTTAATTTGCTATTTTAGACCAAATTTAAACAATAACATAAAAAACCAATAGACTTGTATTGCTAAAGTATTGTGTTAAGATACCTACAAGAGAATTAATGATATTAATAGGAGTTTACTGTGAATAGCTTTTGGTTTGTATTGATGATATTGGTTGTTATTGGCTCATTACTTGTTATGTGGTCTATCATGACATATAACCGTTTTATCCGCTTGAAGAACTTTCTTAAAGAAGCGTGGAGTGGAGTTGAAGTCCAGCTTAAACGTCGTTATGATCTGATACCAAATCTTGTCAGCACAGTAAAAGGTTATAGCATACATGAAAAATCTATCTTTGAAGACATTGCTAAATATCGTTCTGCATCCATCGGTGCTACTGGAGTTGAACAAAAAGCACAAGCTGAAGCAGGGCTTACTGGGGCATTAAAGACTCTGTTTGCGGTAGCAGAAAATTATCCCGACTTAAAAGCGAATCAAAACTTTCTCGATTTACAAAAACAGCTTGCTACTTTAGAAGATGAAGTTCAGTTAGCGCGTCGATACTACAATGGAACAGTTCGTAATTTTAATGTTTTATGTACAGTATTTCCAAGTAATATTATTGCTTCATTTGCAGGATTTAAACAAGCAGAATTCTTTGAAGTTGGTGCTGCGCATGAGCGAGAGACTCCATCCGTAAAATTTTAGTGGCCTATGATCAACAAGAAATTTTTACTTGTCCTAGTATTACTTTTTTCAAATCTATTTGCTCAAGAAAAAATACGTTTATTTGATGTAATCATTACTATACATAAAAATGGTTGGATGGATGTTGAAGAAAAGATCACTGTCAATGCAAAAGGTATTGCTATTCGACGAGGAATTGTCAGAGAGATACCTTTACGATATCGCATTTTAGGGATTTTTAACTATCTGCCCAAATTTACTTTGAATAAGATTCTGCATAATGATCAACCGGCAGCCTATCATGTTGAAACCGTCTATAATGGCAAACATATTTTCATTGGAAGTAAACATGCATTTATAAGGCCAGGAACTCATACATATACTATTGATTATTCAACGAATAAAAACATTGGTTTTTTTAAGGACCATGATGAACTGTATTGGAATATAACAGGTAATCAATGGCGATTTCCTATCGAAAAAATTCAGACGAAAGTGCATCTTCCTGAAGGTGTAAATTTTAATGATATTCAGGCGATTGCATATGTAGGACGATTTGGTAGTCGCGCTGCAGATTATGTTAAATCTATACACAATAACATCATTACATTTTCTTCAACACGACCATTAATGCCGGGTGAAGCATTTACTATTGTTGTTGGTTGGCCAAAAGGCATCGTTTTTGAGCCAACAAAAAACCAGCGAATTATAGACTTTTTTGGTGATAATGGTTACTTATTTATTATTTTCTTCGGTCTTTTATCATTGATTATTCTTTGTTTTATTCAATATTTTTCAAATAAAGTTCGCCCAGGAATCATTATACCTCGTTTTAAACCGCCAACAGATTTTACTCCAAGTATGTGTCGATATTTGCTTAAGCGTAATTGTGATTCTACTTGTTTTGCGGCAGAGGTTGTGAAACTTGCGGTTCAAGGATTTTTAAAAATTAATCTTGATAAAAAGTTTATAGGGTTTAAGCTGCAATATTCACTTGTTATGAACGGTGACAAGATCCCACAAGAGGTTTTGGAAAAACAAATTTACAGTAAGCTTTTTGTTCGAGCTGGTCAACTTGAGCTATCAAATAAGAACCATAAAATCATTAAATCTGCGCTTGATGTAGTCAAAAATTTTGTAAGTAACAAGTTGGATCAATATTTTGATGCACAATGGAATTACTTACTTATCGGGGTCGGCATTGGTTTTGCTACATGTTTACTAGCATCATTTTTTGGGGCACATTCTATAGAATTTGGTATTGTGGGTGTTGTTTTTATTGGAGCATTGATAGCTTTTTATTTTGCTATTCGTGGTTATACGCAAGAGGGACAAGAGATCGTTGATCAGATAAAAGGATTTCAACTTTTTTTACGAACGGCAGAGACGGAGCGACTTAAGCTTATGGCGCCTGCAGATAAGTCACCTGAACTCTATGAACGGTTTTTACCATATGCAATTGCGCTTGATGCAGAAAGAGAATGGACACGTTCTTTTGCTCCAATTTTTAAACAGTTTGAAGTTGAGGGTCATCCATATCGGCCAGTCTGGTTTTATGGGGGACGATTTGAGTCCTTTAGTGCCGATACATTTTCAAGTTCCTTTAGTTCTTTTGTTAGCACCTTGAAAACTTCTTCATCACCGACTCGGTCGTCTGGGTTTGGTAGTGGTGGGGGTGCTGGCCGCGGCGGTGGCGGCGGCGGTGGAGGCGGTTGGTAGCCTTTCGCTTCACAATAATTAATGTTACACTATATTCATTTGGCGCCCGTAGCTCAGTAGGATAGAGCGATAGATTCCTAATCTGTAGGCCGCAGGTTCGAATCCTGTCGGGCGCACCATTATTCACCAAATTTTTTGCTTCTACTTTTTTTTAATTCACTGCGTTGAGTTTTTGCTTTTAATCGCGCTTCCTTTATACCCTTGGGTACTCGGGTCTTCATCCTTTTTTTGGGAACATAGAGAGCTTGGCGTATTTTTTTTGCAAGGTTTTTCAATGCGAGATCCTTATTTTGGGATTGACTGCGAGATTCACTGTTATGGACGATCAGATCACCGTCACCAGTCAATTGTGATTGCAGATTATGTAATAGTCGCTGTTTGAGTGTTTCATCTAAGGCGGTTGTATTTTTAACGTTCCAGCGTACGGTTATACGTGTGTCTGTCTTATTAACATGCTGGCCACCAGCTCCCCCAGATCGACTCGTTGTTATTTCAAGCTCATGCTCTGGAATAATGATATCGTTTTTGATTGATAGATCGTATTTCATTTTTTTTTGACTCCTCTTTTAACTTTTGTAGTATAAATAGCTTTAAATGTGAACTAGATAACTCCCGCATTCTCCTTTAGGGCGAGGAGGATGTCAATACCTCCTTTTGTCAAAGCGTCTGCATAAAAACACTTGTCACTATCCTAGTACGAATTTTAAAGCTACCAAATCATTGATTTTTGATTAAAATGGGCAATATTTTGATGATGAGATAATACCAGCCTTGGAGAATTACGGTAAAAATGGACTAAAGCGTATTTAATAGTGGAAAGTGTGTTGCAAGAAACATTGGTTTGGGTTAGCTCGACCAGCACAAATGCTGATAATATTTTGCCGTGAAAAAATAAGTCTAAATTTGTGAAAAACAGTGCTTTAGTATATATTAAAAAAAACTAAAGCACTGTTTTTTTAAGTTTAATAATTAAGATAGAGAACAACGATGGTAAAGATCGGCAACATTATTGTATATGTATTGTTTATTTTTTGTGCACAGGAACTATATTCCCAAGAAGAAACGTATGAGTTTTATGGAAGACACTTTGTAGTAAGCTATCGTAATTGTGATAGTGCTGCATTGGAGAATATACAGTTGCTTTTGAAGGCATTTCGTGAGGCAGTCCTTGCTAGTGGAGCAACTATATTAAGTTATGATTATGCAACTTTTCCTGGCAATGGTTTAACAGCTAGCTTTCTTCTTTCAGAAAGTCATGCAACGATTCATACCTATCCTGAACATAATGCCTGTTTTGTTGATTTGTTTACCTGTGGACATACATGCACTCACGAACAATTTGATGTGATACTTACCAACTACCTTCAGGCCAAAGATGTTACAAAGAACTTATATATTCGTGAGTGAGCTTAGTTGCGATTTTTGCCTTTTCTGATACCATATAAAAAGACACAAGTTATAGTATAATTTTATTATTTGACTACTAAGAGGCGCTGAGATGATTGCAAACACGAAAAAATTATCATTAATTTTCTTGGCGTTTATTATGCTTGTTGGAAAGCCAGACAAAGTTGAAGCTATTACATTTAAAGAGGTTGGTGATGCAGCTATAAATTCTGGTGTAGCATTGACCGCCGTTACTGCTGCAACCGCTTTAATATATTATTATCGGTTACATTTATTTGTGGGTCTCAGTGGCCTTGAAAAGAGATTAAATTTACAAGGTTTTGCTACAAGTGCTTCTATTAGATATCCTAAAAAACGTCCGTTTAAATGGTATCACTGGCGACTTATTGAACATGGTGGATGGTTTTGTGCACAAGATATTAAGAAAAACGAGAAGGCTGTTTTAGCGGCATTACATAATGATCTTCAACAATTTATTATGGCACAAGAGCACAATATTCTTTTTAATAATCTTATTGAATTGAAAAAAGATGGAGTGGTATATCATCCCATATCGATTAGAAATAATGGCAATCAGCGTGAGTTTGGACTAGAAGTATATTCTGTCGTTAAGCGTGCAATGGCTAATGAGCTACAAGAACTGCGTAATTATCTTTGGTTGTGTCAGTCTAATATACATTCGATTAAGATATTGTCAGAGATTGAAATAGCATTGAAAACACAACGGCAACCATATCGAGCGCACTTTATTACTCGTATTGAAGATATTCGTAAGTTAAGCAGGGTAGAGTTTGAATCTATTCGTGGTATGGTATCAAGGTCCATGTTGACTGCACAGGGTACAGATAGAGAACAAAAGGCTTTGTACTTATTTTTTGAAGTTTTGGAGCGATATGCTCGATTATATCAAATAGATGAATGTGTTGGTGAGTATATTGCAGCTCATGCAAATGGGCAAAAATGGCCTGTATATGATAGGACCATTTTAGTAGAAAAGATCAGCAAACAAATTTTAGTAAAATAGATAGATTGTTTTTTTACATTGTCGGCATAAGCTTTTGTGGGCGATGATATAAAATTTTGCGAAATAGGTTTCTTTCTATTTCGCTGAAAAAGCGGTATTCTTTGCACAAAGGAATACCTCTTTTTAACGGTGAAGGATAATCATGTTTTCTTGGTTTATCAATAACCTACTTTGGACCGCCGGGATCTATGTTGTTTTAGCGCTAGTAGTTTTAATGGGGTTTTCATTTTTCATATATCCCAAGCTTTTTTGGATACTAATACCATTATTTGTATTCTGTTTTTATTTTTTCAGAAATCCAGAGCGGACATGTGTTAATTGCGAAGACCCATTATTGATTGTTTCTCCAGCAGATGGGCGTGTTTTAAAGATTGAAGAGATTGGTGATCAGTATAAAATATCTATTTTCCTTTCAGTATCTGATGTCCATGTTAACTGGATTCCAACTGCAGGCAAGATTGATTCTATTACATATCGTCCGGGTAAATTTCTTGTTGCTTATCATCCAAAAAGTTCAGAAAATAACGAACGTAATAGTGTGGTGATTAGCACACCAAGTGGACAAACTATGGAAGTACGACAGATAGCAGGTTTAATAGCCCGACGAATTTGTTGTTGGATATCAATAGGCCAAGATGTAAAACGAGGAGACAAGTTTGGAATGATCCGCTTTGGCTCTAGAATAGAAATTCTTGTAAAGCGGGATGCTTTTGATGTATATCTACAAGAAGGCCAGTATGTATATGGCGGTCAAACTATAATAGGCAAATGGAGATGATTATGATTAAGCGAATCCTTTTTGCAACAAAGCACAAAAAGCGCTTGTATTTACTTCCTACATTTTTAACATTTGCTAATGCCTGCTTGGGATTGTTTTCTATTATGCAATCTCTTGAAGATAATTATATGTTGGCGGCATATTTTATTTTATTTGCTGCAGCTATGGATTTTTGTGACGGTCGTTTAGCGCGTGCGTTGGGTGCACAAAGCAACTTAGGTATGGAGTTAGATTCTCTATCAGATGCAATTTCTTTTGTGCTTGCTCCTGCCGTTTTGTTATATTCTTGGACGGTATCAGATTTTGGGATGTTAGGTGTCGCTATTCTGGCAGTGTATTTATGTGCAGGTTTGTTTCGCCTTGCCAAGTTCAATGTAACAAGTGATCAGCAGTCGCAATATTTTATGGGATTGCCAACACCGGTTGCAGCCTTTTTGGTAACAAGCTTTGTTGTATATCAGGAATGGCTTGAAGCTAGCCGTGTTAAATTTGTGTATCATAAGCTTTGGCTTATTAGCTTAATTATTTTTATCGCTTTTTTGATGGTATCGAAAATACAGTTTCCTGCATTCAAGCAGGGAGGAGAACGTTCTAAGTTCTCTTTATTTAATATATTTCTTATTCTTTTTCCAGTTGGCTTACTCGGCCTTATTTACGGATATCCCGTATTTCTTTTTATGCTAATTTGGTACCTTGGGTATGGTATGTTTAAGACGGTATATCCAAAATTTTATCGTTAGATTAGTCTTGCTTTTTGTGTTACATTTTTAGAAGATTGATTTAAAAACGAAAGCTGGAGCCTTATGAAACAATTTATTTTTGTGACATTAATGTTTTTTATTTTTGGCTCAATCAACTGTGTCTCATATCATTATCAGTAAGCAAGTAGAAAAAACCGAGAAAGATGCTGACCTTATTGCCGCTCGTTGTTTGCAAGCAGCGGGACGTAGTGATGTAGTTCAAGCACATGTAGCAAAACTCAATGCTCAAAAGGCAGAGAAGGATTGTTTTATTTATCCTTCAGAGCAAGAGCAGGTTGCGTATCTTAAGCCATATACTAATCGTTAACGCCAAACACTATTGAGTTTCATGATCCTTATGGGAACATGAGATATAATTTTATCATGTGCATCTAAGCGTTCCAACTTTTCTTGAGTCTCATAAGCTTTACGCAAATCTGCATATGTCTCAATGCCACGAAAAACTTGGCAAAGAGGAATTTCATGGATGTAACCGTAATCATCATATTTGCTTCGTGCTTCAATGACTAAATTCTTATCAACATCACTGATAAGAATGATGTGTCCTGAAAAAAGAATAAGATCCCCATTTTCAATTTTTTCATTTGATTGAAGCTGTTTCAGGTTGAATCCAACGGTGGTAGTATTTTTAAAGAAGTAAGGAATTTGTGCTATTTGAGCTGCCCGTAAAATTAGGCCAGTGCAATCGAAGCCTGAATCACATGTAGGATAATTGCCTTGTAAGCAATAGTTAAAATAGAGTTTATCCTTATAAGTGTGAGCCTTGACGATATAATTTAACGTAGGGTATTGAAAGTTGTGACTACAGCCTCCCCATACGTATGGGATTTTACCATGAGGATTATGAACCCACTGCTTGAGCAATTGGACAAAAAAGTGTTGTCGTTGTTCAGGTGTTGTAAGTTGAGAGTTTTGAACACAGTAAGTTGCAGGAATAGTAGCATGATGAACTTTTTTTTCTACCGGATCAAAAATCAACGCACTACCATCCTGATCTGATACAATAAAACGTGTGCCGGCAGAATAACTTTTGTCAGTTGGACAGTAATAAAATGGGCGAGTTAGTGTGCAAATATTAGATTGACTTACAGATTCTGGTTGATTAAAATCGATTGGAGCTGGAACCCAATGCTGATAGCGGTTAGCTGATTTGAGAGGCATGAAATAGCGAGCGTCGGACCAATAGTGATTAATCTTTTGTCCTTTAGGGGAGGTCTGAAAAAATAGATATGGTACCTCAACCATGACATCATTGCCCTGTTTTTTAATAATGTTTACTCGTTCATTAAAAATGAGCTGGTGAAGGCGGGGACATTCGTCAATTCCACCTTTACTTTTATAGGTTGTAGGTAGTTTTTCATAAGGAAATGTTTCACGAGGAAATCGCTTACTTAGCGGTTCTGTTGCAAGGTTAGCAACTGGAACGATAGTAACTGCTGGAATAGCTATGTCTTTAGCGATAATAGGTATGGTTGTAAAAAGTAAAAGAAAAAAATGTTGATGGTTCATGATTGCTCCTCAATAAAAATCAATTAATAAATGTAAGTATAAATTGAGCAAAAGATCAATAGAAAGATATTACCGGATCTTTTATATAAAAAGCTTGAAGAGTGGTATCAAATTACCGTAGTATTAATATAAGGGATATGTGGGGGTAGTCTGTGGCTCAAGAGGATGTGTAATGAAAAGCAAGATAATTTCGATAATACTAAGTTGTTTTATTGCGCATACCACTTGGGCAAACAGCGTTCCATGGACTTGGTTCTATCGCTATTCACCACCAGTAGGCGTCCACGAAGACTATTCTAGAAAAAAATTTATAGCAGAGCGAAAGCATATTCCACCATTTAGTCAGCTGATATTTTCTTGGAATGCCCAACGACCAGCGCAGGGCAAATTTGTATTCTGGGGTTGTGTTCGCAATGCTCGTACACAACAATGGTATGATTGGCACCGTATGGCAGACTGGGGTAGTATTGAAAATCAAATTACTCACTGTAGTATCAAACCAAATAGCTCATCCTATAACTATGTACGCCTTGAAGCTCCCCAGGGAGAGTTGGTCGATGCATTTCGTGTAAAGGTAGAAGGTGTAGATGGAGCTTTGTTGCAAGATTTTTCACAGCTCAATGTTTGTGTATCCAACCTTTCTGATTTTGCTATTGAACCAATAGCAACTATTCATGCATTACCATCAGTTAAAATTGATGGTGTACCGGCTTATTCTCAAATGGAAGTCGATAGTATTGATGCTAGTCGTATCTGTTCACCAACTTCAATGTCGATGGTATTGGGCTATCTTAATAAAGAGGATGTTGATCCTCGAGTCTGTGCACGTAATACCTACGATCCAGGCCTGAATACATTTGGTAGTTGGCCATTCAATGTTGCTTATGCCTATACAGCATGTAACACTCCTCGAAATTTCTATGTTAGGCGTCTGCCTGGATTTGCATATTTACATAACTTCTTGATGAAAGGAATACCAGTAGTCGTCAGTATTCGAGGCCCGCTCAACGGCATGCCTGAAGGACTCACCTATAGCCAGGGCCATTTACTTGTCGTCATCGGTTGGGATAAGAAAAATAAACGTGTTCTTTGCCATGATCCAGCGTTTCCAACAAGCAACCTCGTTCCGCATGCATATGATGCAACAGACTTCATTCGCGCTTGGGAACGATCACGAAGACTAGCGTACTTGGCAGATCCAAACCCAATAAATTAAAGTTTATGTTTACATTTATCAACAAAAAGCATTTCAAATTCAAATAAGTTCATTGAAAAATTACCTGCCCAACTATACAAACTTGCTTCTATTGGTCCATTAATTGACAATTAGAATTTAATTAATCTATTCTATATATACAATCGGGCAAGCGTATTAATGGGGGGTAGGTTATGAAAAAATTATTGTTATATGTTGTAATGGGGATGTCTACGTACGTTGGTGCGATGCCATCTAAGTTATATTTTCATCAATCTGTTCATTGTGATCAGGTTGTTTTTTATTGTGCGCAACGATTTTCTGTAACACATCAGCGTAAAGCTGTTGCCAAGGATGGGCGGATGTTGCGCAAGGATATTTTTACTATACGCGGTTGTCTTGTAAATGATGTAGAAACGTTACAAGCATATGCACGTATCAATCATCGGGGTACTCGTTGTAAGTTGACTCAATTAGCAGATGATTCAATGAAGCTTGTATTTGTTTATGATCCAACGGTTGTAAAGGTAAGTATGCACCGATTTGAATCTATACAACATAGTTATGGTCTTGCATTTATGGTAGAAAAGAAATTTCAATCTATAGCAGCATCGAGCTCTACTAAGCGGGTAATAGCACTTGATTGTGGTCATGGTGGTAAAGATAATGGTGCTGAGGGTATCAATGGTATTTTTGAAAAGGATTTAACCTTAGCTATTGGCAAGCGTTTAGAAAAATTGTTACGTCAGCAAGGTTATACAGTATTCATGACTCGAACGAATGATTCATTTGTTCCTCTTGATATTCGTACAACATCAGCCAATAATGTTCGAGCTGATCTCTTTCTTTCTTTACACATTAACTCAGCTCCACGTAGTCATGTGTCAGGTATTGAAACTTTTTGTAATGATGGAAGTCTCTATGCTCCTCAAGTTACAATGTTTGAGCATAAAGATCAGCAATCTGAGAAATTTGCACAAGCGATACAACAGTCAGTGATTAATACTGTTCGTCAGCAATACAATTTAAATGATCGCCTTTGTAAGAAAAAGGTTTCACAGGTGCTCATGGGTACTCAAATGCCATCAGCACTGATTGAGTTAGGTTTTTGCTCTAATCAGGATGAAGCGAGTAAGCTCAATGCAGCAGCTTATCAAGACCTTCTTGTGCAAGGACTGGCAAAAGGAATTCACCAATATCTCAAACGCGTTTAGTTGCATTTAACTGCTTTTCTATGCGCAAAAGTAAATTTTTTGCAAGTTCGTGTTCTGGTGATTCAATAAGAAGATCGATGAGAGTATTACGTGCTTGTTGCAATTGATTGCGTCTTATATAAATCTGTCCAAGATAAAAAAGTGCATCAGTGTAATATTTGGATATTGTGAGTGCTTGCTTAAATCTTCTTTCTGCTTTTTCTAATTCCCCAAAATATTCTGGAGAGTCATCAGGTATATTTGTTGCTCTGCGCAAATGAACGAGTCCAAGGTTGAAGTATGCAAGCTCTGGAGAAAGATAGTCTTTGTTAACTCCAAGTGAGTTCCAAATTTCATCAGCTTGGTCATGGTTTCCCATATCATATAATACGGAAGCATAATTATTTAATGCGTCGGCTTTCATAGCCGGCGGTGTTTTTTTGTCGTTAATTATTTTTTTAAATAGTGCTACACTTTCATTAAGCTCATTTATAGAATAGAGTAAAGTGGCTTTCAACAAGAGTGCTTTATGGGTACTTTTATATTCTATTGACTTATCGACGAGATTTAAGGCTTTTTTAGGATTGCCCTGTTGTGCTTCAAGTGAGGCTTGCTGGAAAAAATTTGATGCCAAAGGCTCATTTTTTTTTTGTTTGCCGCATTGAGCTAAGAGTGGAATAATAATAAGTATGGTTGCTAATTTTTTCATAGAAAGGATGCTTTCTTTTGATAATGTTGCTATGAATGCAGGATATCGAGAGTAGGTTGAAAATGCAATATGAAAAAGTGGTATAGTGTATATCATTATCAATTAATAACGTGAGTAGTTTGTGCTTGTACTTGAAACCATTTGGAAAGATTTTTTAACAATTGTTCGTGATGAACAGGGAAGTCGTGTTGTTGAAACATGGCTTAAGGCTGTTATTCTTGAACAATGGGATGTTGCATGTAAGACAGTTTACATCAAAGCACCTAATGCATTTGTTAAAGATTGGATCCAAGGTAATTACATTCATTTATTCAAGCAACATTTGAGTCGATTACTTAATGTTGATCAAATCAACATTATTTTTTTGCAAACAGGTCAAAAGGTTGAAGCTACATCGGAAAAAAAGATTGCATTTATGCCAGCTCTTGTTGCGAATCGAGAGCAAGCAAGTATTGAAGGTGCTCCATCTTCTCCTTATCAAACTGGATCATTGATTAAGCCATTGATGCGGGGGCGAGCACGTGTTAATACGCATTATCTTTTTAGTAATTTTATTGTTGGTCCTCATAACTCATTGGCCTTTGCAGCGGCAAATGCTGTCATTGAACGACCAGGGCAGATATACAACCCATTATTTATCTATGGTCGATCAGGCTTAGGTAAAACACATTTGTTACATGCTATTGGTAATGAAATAAGTAATAAATATCCTAAGGCTGTAGTATTATATCAAACAGCAGATAGATTCGTTAATGAATTTATTAATGCTATCCGTTTTGACAAAACACATAA
Source organism: candidate division TM6 bacterium RIFCSPHIGHO2_12_FULL_36_22 (assembly GCA_001771315.1). GTDB lineage: Bacteria > Babelota > Babeliae > Babelales > UBA12409 > 2-12-FULL-36-22. The sequence goes on along the minus strand of METK01000014.1, from coordinate 8,979 downwards.
CTTCAAAGAAAAATATAAAGATGTTGATGTTCTTTTAATTGATGACATTCAGTTCATTTCTAATAAGGATCAAACACAGGAAGCATTCTTTCATATATTTAATTCTCTCTTTGAATCTCAAAAACAAATTATATTTTCTAGTGACAGTTTTCCACAAGACATTAAAGGTATTGCTGAGCGGTTGCGTTCACGTCTTGAATGTGGATTAGTGACAGACATTTCAATGCCATCTTTAGAAACTAAGATGGCTATTTTGAAAAAAAAGGCTGAGTTTAATAATGAGCAACTAACAGATGAAGTTGCACAATTTATTGCGGAAAGAGTGAGATCAAATATTCGTGAACTGGAAGGATCCTTGATTCGCGTGATGGCATTTGCTACATTAACCGGGAATCAGATTTCACTTGATCTTGCGCAAAAAGTTTTATTAAGAGATTCAGCTTTAAGATCAAACAAAAAAGATATAAAACTTATATCGTTAGAACAAATTGCAGATATAGTTGGAAAGTCGTATGCATATACGATTAAGGATTTACAGTCTCCGTCTCGCAGTAAAAAAGTTTCTTTAGCTCGACAGGTGGCAATGTATTTAATGAAAGATGTGACTTCAAATCCTTTGTCTGATATTGCGCGTTTTTTTAACAAGAAAGATCATAGCACTGTAGTGCATGCGATTCAGAAAATACAGCAATTGACTTTGGTTGATCAAAGCTTCAAGCAAAGGTTGCAGTATATTAAAAGTGAATTATTACAACGATAAAAGGTTGACAAATTACTTAAAATGTATTTAAACGTAGGAAGGAGTAATTATTTTTTATACTTAAATATGGAGAAAAAAAAGCCTTCAAAAGATAAAAAATAACAAGATAAAGTATTGTTGGTGTTTCAAAAAAAAAGGGAAAATATGAGAGATGTATTGAAGCATTTTAGTCGCTTGCTGCTCGTAGGGGCCTTATGTGCATCAGGTTATGTACATGGTGTTGTTGTTTGGAGTGGTGCTGTTGCAACGGATGTTACTAATGATGATGTTACGGTTACTGGCAATACGACGTTGACGGCATCGGTTAAATTTACAGTGAGTGATGGTGGAGCGCATTCATTTACTTTTACAGCAGGTGGTTTTTCTGTTACGAACTCATCTGATGTTCAGTTAAACTTTATTACAACGGCTGCTGCAGAAGTTATTAACATGAATATTGTGGATGATGGTACATTTGCATCTGGAACAGATTCTACGATACCATTCCCAGTCACATTCAGTGGTCCTGGTACATTAAATATTAATATTTCTAACAACAAAACGCTGACATTTGATGGTAATGCTACCACATCATTTGGTACAGCATTCCTCATTGACATGCCAGCAGCAAGTCCTGGTGTTGTTAAGGTTAATCGTGCGGCAGCATCAGATAGTCTTAATACTATCGCTTTAAGTCGAAACTCACTTATGGGTTTCATGGCAACAATCGCGTCAACCGATATGACAACTGAAGCTGGTGAATTACAATTTGCACCATCAAGTACTGATGCTAATGCAGCAATGGTTCTTGATATTGGTAATAACTGTAGTTTCTTTATTCAAGGTGTTCTTTATACAGGTACGCCAGCGGCAAAAACTGTTGTTGTTACATATACAACACCAGCCGGTCTTGATGCGAAGGTACAAGTTTTTGAAACCTTCCCATCAGCTGTAATTAGTAGCCTTCGTGTAATTAACGCGAACAAAGTTATCCCTCGTCTTTTCAGAAACCCATTTGCTGATACAGAAGCATATACAGGTATTCGTCCAGGATTTATTCTTGGTAGTAATGGTAAGTTAGAGCTTACTAATAATACCTATCTTGATTATATTGGTACAACAACCAACCGTATTTCAAGTCCAACAATTCCAGATGTCTTACTTCCTGGTGGCGAAGTTGCTAATGAAGTATTGAAGAATCGTAACGGTTCTGCATTAGTTATCGATGGATTTAATCCAGCGACAGGTGCAACAGGCTCTGAGGTTGCAGCTGCCATTAATATGACAGGTGATTGTGGAGTCTTCTTTAGAAGCGGTGTCACTCGTACGGGAGTTGTATACTTTGATTATACAATGTCATCATCAGATCGTGCACCAGAAGCAGGTGAAATTGTATTTGATGTTGAAGCTGATTTGAATGTGACGGCTTCAGGTGCAGGCACAAAAGTATTTAACGTTCTTTCACGTAAAGTTGATGTTTCGGGAGGTCTAATTGAAATCGGTTCAGGTAGTGAAGCCGTGTTCCCATCAATCATCGATCCACAAGCAGTAACACGTAGTTACAATACTGCAAACTTGTTCTTTAATAACCCAGCAAGTTTTGAAGGTGTTACGCTTCGTCACGACGACTTTAACCGTACTATATTTGATATGAACTCTCCTGAATCGGCACCTACTTATGTTGGTGGTGAGTCATTTAAGTTGTTAGCAAATGCAACTCCTGCATATAAGACTCGTCCGGCAATGCGGTTTACTAACTCACGTATTAATTTGCATTCAAGTGCAGCAGCAACAGGAGTTGACTTCTTCTTCCCAAATAGTTTTATGGGTGCAAGTCTTGCTACGACATCTAATCTGGCCTTCTATCAAAATGGCTATTTAATGGAGCAATCATTATCTAACACAATTGGATTATCTCCAGGAAGAAATCTTGTACTTGGTACAACAATTGGTTCTACTGCGCAAGATGGTACAAGTGTTGTAGATAGAAATTCTTACTTTGACGTTTTTCAGGATGTAAGTGGTGCTCTTACTCACGTTGTTAATTTGATTGTTGCAGAGAATAATAGTACAGAATTGACTGGTATTACAGGAAGTATTACAGGTCAGTCATCAGTACAGACACTATTTATGGGTCATCAAAGTAACATGCAGATTGGTCAATCCGATACTATCTTTGGATCTTCTCCTGCATCAACATTGAACATTGCGGGTAACTTCTTTTCATTCGAATCACAAGGTGGCACAGTAGGCTTAGCTGAGTTGAGTGGTACAACTGGTGAAGGTGGTATCTTTGTTGATAGTAATGGTACAATTGCTATTGGGGATGCGTTTAGATGTAACATGGGTGTAATGGTAACCAAGTTTGGTACTGGTATTATTACTCTTCCATTCAGTAAAGTATTCTTTGATTCTCGTGTTGGTATAACACAATGGAATCTTGATTTCAGTACAACACAAACAATTGTAGCAAGTGGTACATCTCTATCTGATTTTACGATGGATTGGAAAGCTGTCCTTAAAGACTTTGCTGGTGGTTTTATTCCTTTCGAGCCTACAACAGATGATTGTCCAGCTGTAACGACAGCAAACATGTTCCATATTCCAATAGTCAACGGTGTTGTTGATCAATTCCAAGTGAAACGTTCTCGTCTTGGAGATCAATTTTCTCTTATGGTAGACAATGGTCGTATCAATGAGTTAGTGCTTCTTAATGGATATGATTCAGCTGAAGCACAAGTTGGTGTTATTTATCTGCAAAATAATGGTCGTATTGGACTTGGTTGCAATGCAGAAGATGCTGATTCAATGTATGGTATGGTTAAACTAGGTGTAAACGGTTTAACGCTTGTTGCAAATGGTAATGGTGTTGTCGACATTTTAAGTGACATTGTTATTGATAACGTATGTCACATTGTAACAGGGCCTAATTTTGATGGTGAAACATTAATTCTGCGTTCTGAGCAACCACGTGAATTGCGTGTACGTACTGGTGGTACATTAGATCTTTCAACATTTAATACATCAAATAAGAAGGTAATGATTAGTGGTTCACTTTCTATTGTTATGGAAAGGGGATCAACTATTGTTATGGGCGGCGGTGTATTAGAATTTGCCTCTCGTTCAATTTTGACCGGTCAACCATATGTTGATGAAGGTGGTGTATTTGGATCAGACGTAGCAGTAACCGACTCACTTCGTGTAAAGATCCTAGGAAGTGGTGAATTTCGATTTACTGAAGATTCGACTTGGGGCGTTAGAGAAGATACCTACTGGGGTATTGAAACAAATGATGATCATACAGCTGCCAACTTTACATTCACATTTAAAGATAGTGCTCGACTATCACTAGGTACAGTGAATGAGTTTGGTGGTAGCTTGCAAGTTGGTAATACTGCAAATAATGTAGGTCATTCAATTATTGCACGTTTTGAAATGGATGGTCCAGGCACGCTGATTGATGTTAACAGTCAAGGATTCCTTGGTTTTGGTGCGGGTATTGTAAAAAAGAGTAACAGTGGTCCAGATGATTGGGCAATTGGTTCTCTATTTAACGTGACTGATATTCATATAAGTAATACACAGGGAACAATTAGAAGTAGTAATACCTTAGCAGGTAGCAGTATTAATGCGTCATTGATTGCTGTTGGTCCTGCTGGTGATGGTGCTGTATCTGGTTATCACGTGACACTTCAATCAACCGCTCGTGTTCTTGGTGGTGCTAACATGGTACAAATCGGTACTGGTGTAACTTCCGTAGTACCAGCAGTAGCTACAACAACAGGTGCTTCAGGCAGTCTTACAAACCGTGGCATCTTAGCTTCAACACCATTGATTCGTGATGCATTTAATGCATTCTTTACTACGACAGCTGCAGTTGTAACAACATCTGATGCTACAACACCAGCCAACTTCTTTGGTGGTTTTTCAACGCCAAGTGCTGAAAGTATGGTTGCCGAATTATCAAACTTTGCACCATCAACATTGGGTAACGGAATTGCAGGATTTGTGAATGGAACTACAATTTGGAGATCTACTCCACCGAATTTAACAGATCAATCAGGAAACTTGGTTACCTCACTCAATCCTTCATTTGAGCTTGGTGCGATTGGTATTGTGGCTGATGCTACACAGACCTTGGGGGCTTCATCATTTAGTCAGCTTGGTAGGTAAATAATTGGCGGGAGTGGAAACACTCCCGCCGTCATATAACTTATGAGGCAAGAAAATAATCTTTATAAAAAACGAGGGTTGGAATGAAAAGAAATAGTATAATGAAGTTAGCATTAATCGGGTTGATTGCCCTTAGTGGGGTAGTCGATGCGCGGAACTTATTTACGCCGCTTACGCTTAGAAAGGATTACTTATGGTATCCTTTTTTAGAATGTGATGAAGAAGAAAATGATCGTTGCTTTGATGTAAGATTATGGGGAGCTGGTTTTAATCGTACGGCAACAAGAGCAACAGGTAAAGATAATTATAATACGACTAATGATGGCACACAGGTAGGATGTGATAATAAAGAGATAGCAAAACTCTTTTTTGCAAAATCTCCATTCTATCTTCAAAATGCATTTGCAAATAATGAAATTGTTTTTCCTGCAGATGCTATTGATACAAATCCACTTTTAAACTTTGCAAAAGTATCTCCACATTTAGCATATAGCGAAACTGGCGTTATGTTTGGTTTCGAAATTTCAGCACAAGTTCCTAGCTGTGAAAGATGGAACTGGGGTATCCGTGGTACTATTCCATTTGTTAATCGAAATGTAGAGCAGTTAAAATGTTGTTCAGAGCTTATCGATGGTGCAGCATTGAGTGATGTAGTACAAACAGGAGTATATGAAAAAGTTGGTAGTAATAGTATAGGTAGTTCATTTGCGGTGCGTCTTGATATTGCAACAGCATTGAAACAGGATGGTGTTAATACGGCATCTCCTTCACTTGTTCTTTACAGTAGTTCAACTGTTAAAATAAATAATGTGGATATAGGAGCAGATCAAACTCTCGCGCCTTCAGTACATGTCATTGGAAGCTCTACTGGAACATTGCCAGCCTATCCATTTTCTGCCACAGTGGCCACTGTGGCTGCGGCTACTGCTGTAGATGGTGCTGGTTCAAACATTGGCAATGGTTCTCGAGGTCGTTTTGTTAATCCTACTGATTATTCAGCATTAGGTGCTAGTAGCACAGCGCAATCACAACTATTTATCGTTCCTACTTTAAATGCGGCTGGTACAGCAACATCTGCACTTGCTCAAAACATTATTGGTGCAATATTAGCACGTATTAACTCATTTGATGCAGACGTAGCAGACTTCCTTGCTGCTAATGGTATCACATTTGATAGTCAACGTGTTCAAGGTCCAGGTAACTTAGATCTTGAAGCTTTCTTGAACTATCAGTTCTGTTGTCCATTCTTTTTAGAAGGTCGTGTTGGTTTAACATTGCCAACTGATAACACAACTAACGAGCCTGGAAAATTATTTCTTCTTCCTACCGGTAACAATGGTCACGTTGAAGTTGATCTTGGCTTAGCTGGTGGTTGGGATATGTGTGATTGGGCTAAGCTTTATGGTGATCTTTCTTATAATTGGGTATTGAATTCTTCAGAATGTGTTGCCGGTTCATTTACGAATGCGACTGTTAAAAACATAGGTCCTAAGACTGAAGCTAATATTAGCTGGCAGTATTTCTTGGCACATATTGATCTTACAATTATTCCACCATGTCTCAAGTGTATTGGATTTGATTTAGGTTATGAGTTTTATTGGAAACGCAAGGATGATGTTGATTTTTGTAAAAATTCAATTGCAGATCTTGTAGGTACAACAAATACTCTCAACTCATGTGTCATAGAAAAAGCGACAAAAGTAATTTCAAATAAACTTAGTGTTGAAATATTTACTGTAAACAGTTGTGTTGATTTCTTTGGTGGATTCTCACAAGTTGTTGGTGGTAAAAATGTTATGAGAGAAACAGAATGGCATATTGGAATGGCTATCAAATTCTAAGGTGGGATATGAAAAATAATTATGTTAAATTAACCAAGGAGAGTCAAAAGATGCGCAGAAAGTTATTACTGTTTGGGATTCTGGGTTGTTCTATTGGCATGACGTTTGCTGGTGGGCAAGTGGAATTATCACGACAACAAGCTCTTGAAATTGTTCAGGTAAACCAAGACGGAACAAATGAGCCTTATGTATATATAACGCGAGATGTTCTTGGAACGCTTCAATTAATTAAAAAGTTGAAAGGGTCACAATCAGATTGTGTTTCAGAAGCAATGGATACTTTGTATGGTTATTGCACTGCTGAAAAAAGCTGTGTTCCTGCACAATTAGTATTCCAGACAATTTACGATGTTGTAGATCTCCTTAAGGCTGAAACACTGGCATTAAGTGGTGTTGAAGCTGATGCGCTTCGTTCTCTATGGCGCAAACTTTGTGATCATCATGATCATTCAATTTATGTTTCAGAAGAAGATCTTAAAAGGGTATTACCTCAAACACGTGCACCAAGAACTCCTATGGGTGGCGGTCGTCCACCAGCAATTTCACAAGAAATTATCGCTGGTGTGAACTATATTCTTGATGTACAACCAACTTCAATTGATCATGTTGTAACAATTGATGGTATTATTAAAGGTGATTTATATATCGATCATTCACCACTTGCAAACATCTTCTTTGAAAACTCGGGTTCTTCCGATCCTCTACATTATGATAGTAGAATTATTGCACTTGATGGTACTACTAGTACATTAGAACAAGGTAAATTGCAGTTCAACTCTACAATGTGGGTTGATGGTGCAACAGATCGTGTTGGTGTTGGTATTAGTACTCCAGTTTACAAAATGGATATTCGTGGTGCTGCTGATGTTGGTGCTCTTCAAGCATTGGCTATTAATAATGCTGCAAAGGCAATTCACTTAAGAACTGGTGGTGGTGCAGCTGCAACAATTGAAATTCATTCGCAACTTGGTACAGGGGCAGCTTCAACTACAGGTGCTTCAATAGATATTCATTCAGAGGTTGGTGGTGTAAGAGTTCAAAGTGGTCTTGCTTCAACAGCAGATGCTATAAAGATTATTGCCGACGGTGTGACTGGTGGTATTGATATAGATTCTGGAAGTGGTGGTGCTAGTGATGCTGATGGTGGTCCAATAACAATTAATACTGGCGCTGGTGGTAGTACTGGTACAAATAATGATGGTGGTTCGATCACTATAGCAACTGGTAATGGTGGTAGTGCTGGTACAGATAATGATGGTGGTGCGATCACTATGACAACCGGTAACGGTGGTGCTGGCACAAGTAGTGATGGCGGTGCATTTAGTATTATTACAGGTAACGCAACTGTCAGTGGTAATGGTGGTGCTTATACATTGACTACAGGTAACGGTTTGAGCGCTGGTGGTGATGTTACGATCACTACCGGTACTGGTTCTGGTGCAACAGGTGCTGATGATGCTGGTTCAGTTACAATTACGTGTGGATCAAATGCTGGTACAGCAACAGGTGCTCCAATAACCCTTAATGCAGGCCCTGGTGGTACTACATCAGGAACTGGTGGTCTAATTGATATTAATGCTGGTAATGCTGTAGCTGGTGCAAGTATTGGTGGTGCTGTTACTATTGACGCTGGTGATGGTTTTACAACCGGTGCTGGTGGTGCAGTCATTATACAGTCTGGTCCTAACGGTGCAACAGGCGGTACAACTGGCGAAGTAAGGCTGATTGCTGTTAATGCAACAGGCGGTAGTGGTGGTGCTGGTGGTGCTGCTACAGTTTACGCTGGTGATGGTAATGGTGTCGGCGCTGGTGGCCTATTAGATTTAGAAGCCGGTGACGCTGTGATAGGTGCTGGTGGAGCTGTTCAACTTTATGCAGGTGATGCGGTAACAGGTGCTGGTGGTAGCATCGAAGTATTAGCGGGTCAGTCTACTACCACAGGTGCTGGTGGTGATGTTACTGTAACTGCTGGTAATTCTGGATCAGGTGATGGTGGTGATGTTACTATAACAGCGGGTAGCCCAACAGTTGATGGTGAAGGTGGTACAATAGCTATGACAGCTGGTACTAGTTTTGGTGCTAATGTTGGTGGAGCTGTAACTATTAATGCTGGTGATGGTGGAGATACATCAGGTGCTGGTGGTGCGGTGACAGTTAATGCAGGTGATGCAACAGCAGGAGATAGTGTTGGTGGCGCAACGACTGTAACATCGGGTGATGGTAGTG
>METK01000013.1 GCA_001771315.1 candidate division TM6 bacterium RIFCSPHIGHO2_12_FULL_36_22 | reverse complement strand
GCAAAATTATATTTTTACTTTGGCTGAAATAGGATGATCTTTCCTCCACCGAGCTGAAGCACGGGGTATCCAGATCATAAGGAGATTGATGAAAAGATTTTTCTTTCTTGCTTTACTATTCAGCATATCTATAACGGCAGTTACTAATGACCTCGATTATGAGTTATCACATAAAACTACCGCTCAGGACCATAAAGAACTAATGCATAAAGTTCATGCACATCCTTTTTAAAAACCTTTTTTGTCCTGGATATTAAAACCAAGTTCTTGCAAACGATCACGTATGGCGTCAGCTCGTGCCCAATCTTTTTCTGATCGAGCTTGCATACGCTCATTTAATAACTGTTGAATTTCAGATGTCATTACAACCTGTTTTTCTTCTATTGGTGCAAGAGTAATACCAAGAACTCTTTGTAAAAAAGCTTTAACTAAAACCAATTGATCCAAATTTTGCTGCAATAATTTAATATTTTCAAATAAAATACCCAAGCACCCTGCTACATTCAAATCATCTTCTAGCTTAGCAAGCATCTTTTGTACAACGGGGCTTTTCTTAATGTCATCGTTAATGATACCCTCACTTGTTTGAACAGGCTCAAATGCCGAACAAAGTCGCTTATATGCAATCTGTGATGCTTCAATATCCTGTTGCGAAAAATCTAAAGGAATATTGTAATTATGACTCAAAATGTAATATCGCACGACCATAGGATCTATTTCCTTAAGCACATCCTGTAATGTAAAAAAATTGCCCAATGATTTGGACATCTTTTCTTTATTGATCTGTACAAAAGCATTATGGACCCAGTGCCGTGCAAATGGCGCACCATGCACCCCCTCTGATTGTGCTATCTCATTTTCATGATGTGGAAATATAAGATCCATACCACCACCATGGATATCAATATGTGCCCCTAAAAAGGTGGCCGCCATAGCAGAACATTCTATATGCCATCCTGGTCTACCGTATCCCCAAGGACTATTCCAAAATGTCCCCTCATCTTCTTTTTTCCATAGCGCAAAATCTAAGGGATCTTTTTTTTCTACATTAATGTCGACTCGTGCACCTGCTAGCAACTCATCAATATCACGTTTCGATAACTTACCATAATCAGGAAAGCTTCGAACTGAATAATAAACACTTCCATTGGATTCATATGCATGGCCAGAATCAATGAGTGCTTGAATAAATTCAATAATTTGAGGAATGGTTTGCGTCACACGCGGTTCTATGTCAGGATCTAAACAATTGAGTTGTTTCATATCTTGATGATAAGAATCAATATATCGCTGTGCAATTTTCGTATATTGAAATTTATCCTTAAATTCGTCTTCAGCACGCTTAAGCAATTTATCCTCGATATCTGTAAAGTTACGACAATATGTAACGTCATAATCAATAAAACGCAATAAGCGATATAAAATATCAAATGTAATATAACAACGACCATGACCAATATGAGCATAGTCATATGGCGTAATACCACAGACATACATCTTGATCTTATCACGTTCTATCGGTTTTAATTCTTCAACTTTTCCAGTGAGAGTATTAGTTAACTTCAATATTCAATCCATATCTTAAAAATAGTATTATATTAATTATGCCGATTTTTTGGCCAATTTTCAAAAACATAGTATTCTAAGAAAAAATAAACAGATAGTTATTCCAGACTACATAAAATAATTTGGCTTTGATAAAAAAATGATAAAAAAATCCGGTTTATGTGTGCTGTTGTTTTTGTTCGGCACCATCTGCGCAGCAGATCAAGAAAAAGTGGTAGAATCTGAAGTTGTAGAAACTACAAACAACAATGAAGATACTTCTGATGCTATAGAGCCTGTACAAAAAGAAACTCCTCAAGAAATTGCTCAACAAAAAAGAATAATTCGATCAATCAAGCTTGTTCGTCATAATAAAAATAAATATCTCACTAATGATGCTATTTTAAGTCGCATTCCATTTAAAGTTGGCGAGGTTTTCAATTCAATAAAGACAAATCAAGTGATCAAAAATCTTTATAACCTTGATTATTTTGACCAAATTAAAGTTACAGGAACACCTATAGGTTCCAATGAAATAGACCTATTTATTATTCTTGATGAGCAAAAAGAACTCCTTGATGTTATTATCATCGGTAATCGCCATGTTACGATTAAAGACATTGAAGATACTGCAAAAATATCTGAACTTAAGGCAATTAACCAACGTAAAGTTGATTGGGTTGTAAAAAAAATTAAAAGCCTCTACCACAAAAAAGACTATCACATGGTCAATATCATCTCAAAGATTGATATGGAAGACGGTAAGGCAGTTGTTACAATAGACATTCAAGAAAATAAGCCGGTTCACATCAAACGTGTGATTTTCAAGGGCAACGAAAAATTACCTGCAAAAAAAATTCGCGACTTCATTCAGACAAAAGAAGATTGGATTTTTAGCTTTATGAATAAAGCTGGAAGTTATCAAGAAGAGAACCTTGAAGTCGATAAGCGTATTATTGAACAAGTTTACAAAACATACGGTTACATCAATGCTAAGGTTACAAATGTTCTCGTTGAACAAGATCCTTGTGATCATGAGTTCATTGTTACTTTCACGGTCAATGAAGGTGATCAGTATATGATCAGTGAAATTACTGTCGATGGAAAAGAAATTCTCAATGAAGAATACCTCCGTGCAATATTGCCAGTACAGCCAGGACAGATATATTCTCATCGTAAAATGTATGATGCTATTGAATTACTCAAAAATACATGGGGAGAGCATGGATTTATTTTTGCTGATATTCAACCTGATATAGAACCCGATTTAGCAAATAAAAAAGTACGAATCCACTTCAATGTTGATCTTGGCAACAAGGTACATTTAAATCGTGTAACTATTTCTGGAAACAAAAAAACTCGTGATTATGTTATTCGTCGTAAGCTTATATCTCTTTGCGAAGGCGACTTGATTACTAAACCTAAAATGGATCGAACAAAGGATGTCATTGAGGGACTCGGCTACTTTGAATTACCAGATGGTGTTAATTGGAAAATCATTCGCGTTGGCGATGATAAAGCTGATCTAGAGCTTGTGCTTAAAGAAAAGAAAACTGGTAAAGCGAGTATTCAAGTTGGTTATGGCGCCACACCACCAAAAGGTGGCAATTCAACGCCAACTGGTGGATTTAATATTGGTGGTTTTATTCAAGAAACAAATCTATGTGGCTGGGGTATGACAACAAACATTAATGCTAACTTATCTAAAGAACAATGGAGTTTCACTGGCTCAATCATTAATCCATACTTCCGACGCAAACCTATATATACAGAATTCGACATTGGATACACAGTCACCGATTGGACACAGGATCTTAACTCTATTCAAAGTTTTAACGAACGTGACTTCAGTCTTGCATTTTTTACAGGGCTCATCGTAAGACCACTTCCAGATACCCTCTTTAGGTGTGGTTTTGGTTATGATTATATTACATATTCAAAAGATCCTGCTGTTCGCCCTGACCCATTTGCTCCACCTGCAGATATTGTTACATTTCAAAAAATTATTAGGGGCTTATTCCCTAAAGGAAATGTCTTTAGTATTGAACCATCTATTTCACAAAATCTTAAAAATCACACCTTGCATCCAACACGTGGGCATCAATGGACAATCAACTCCAAACTTGGTTTTTCAGATTCACAAAGTAAAGTTGGCTTTGTAAGAGTTGAAGGTGACTTTAGTTGGTATACACCACTTATTGGCGAAAAGAGAATGATCTTTGGTTTTCACTGTCATGCAGGTCGTATCTTTACTTGGGATGATCGTAATATTCCATTTAACGATGTATTCCATGTTGGTGGTCCAATGACAGTTCGTGGTTTTGATTATGGTCAGATTAGTCCATCAATAGTACTCGGTAACACACGTAACCCTATTGGTGCAAAAAAATCATTCGTTCTTAACTTTGAACTGATCTTCCCGCTAACACCAGACTTTTCTATGAAGGGTCGCCTATTTTATGATGGTGGTGCCGGTTGGGATGCGCCAGGCTTGCATAATGTTACAGCTGCAGAAGCTGCACCAATCTTGCGTAACAACAATTTCCAATACCGTCACTCAGTTGGTTTTGGTATAAGTATGTTACAACCACAGCCAATGAAGGTCGATTTTGGTCTCAAACTTGATAAGAAAAAAGGTGAATCTGAATGGGAAGTACATTTTAGTGCATATCAAGAATTCTAAGTTATCGTTGTTGTATCTTTAATTCTTGATACAGCCACCGTGCTACAGCATCTAAAATAACTGCAATATTTTGATTTAATAACGTCATTCTTCCAGTTGTCTCAATAGCGAATCCTGATGGCAATAACTCTCGTACTACAGCATCCTGATATTTAATATGAGGATTTCGAGATATAACTAAACAATTACCTGGTTGTGGGTCTGTTAGCAACCAATATTTAATAGTATCTCCGGTTGTTGGACGCTTATTACCAAGATTCATTGGCGCATCAATAAAAACTACTGACCGTATTGATTCTTTAAATCCCAATGGCAAATCTGCATGGTTATACATATAGCGCATTGCTTCAAACTCTGTTGCACTATGCTCAAGAGCATCATATCCATCCATTTTGACAGTAAGTGGACGCTCTCCAACTAGAAAAATTAGATGTTCAAATCGAATTCCCTTTTTCCATAGCTCTAAAAGATAATCCAACCGATCTTTCATGCTTGGTACTGTAGCTCCCATAAATAATACGTAATCATATGTCGTATTCTTTGGATCTACCTGATTAATAAAACCAAGCTGTTTTAAAGCACTGAGTACCTGTTTTCCATTTTTTAACACCAATTCATCCATATCCTGACGTTCTTTATCAGGAGCACGAAGCCATTCTTTTTGCGTTTGTTTAACAATCTCTTCGAGACTGCCATCATGGTGAATATCAAATAATTGAAGCACATGATAAAGATTGGCATCTGGTACATATCTTACATATTCTATGCTTTCATGATGTACTGCATGCTTATTGATAGCACAACTACTTAAAACTAGACAAAGTAACAGTATCAACTTTTTCACATCAAAATCCCTAATTAAAGCTCTTTTATTTAATATAGCCTATATTACTGCAAACACCTTATATATAAAAGAAAATCTTCTCTTTTATATATAAAAAAAGTAAGGTGTAGATAAATGTATTGGAGAAGTTTTGGTCAACGACTCCCCCCTAAAGGAGGGAGCTTGCAGCTAAGGAATTAACTTGCTGCAATAGGCCCGTTGACTCGGGCCCAGATGTATAGCCATTGGCCC
>METK01000012.1 GCA_001771315.1 candidate division TM6 bacterium RIFCSPHIGHO2_12_FULL_36_22 | reverse complement strand
AGATGTTTTCCCTGTCCGTTTATATGATTCAAGTGCCTTGTTAAATGTTTCTTGCATTTTTGCATATCGCTTGTCCCAGTTCTTTGTACAATCAAATTCGATAACGAAAGGACAATCAGTAGCTCGTGCTAATTCATCAATAAATGCTGCTGCATCTTCTGGCTTAGTATCCACAAATAGAGCCCTACTATATAAAAGGTTATAAGTAGGATCGCCCTTTCCTCCTAGCCACTTTTTCAACTTAGAAACATATTTATCGCACTTGTATTTGCCAATCCTTGCCATAATTGGGCTTATTTTCGGCTTAACGCAACAAAAATAAGGAGCAATTTGTTTTGCTGCAACAGCCATAGGATGAACAGTATTAGACATAAAAATGAATATTAAAATAATAATGTATCGTTTCATAATTGTTTTATCCATCACTTTAAATTCTTAAGTCTATTCCAACCCATCGTAAAACGAGTCCGCCTATCGTTCTGTTCCAACTACCTCTGCAAAAATTAACTGGCCCCCATTGATTTCTTTTTCTAAAACCTTCAAATTGCTCAAGCTGTGCTTTTTTGTATGTTAGGTCTGTGTTTTTTATTTCCTCATCTCTTTCTTTTCCTTCTTTCTTTTTTTGCTCCTCTCGCTGCACCTCTAAAATTTTACTATTTATTTTATTATGGATGTACATAAGTTCTATTGGATTTGTATGTCCAGCTCTGGCAAAACTTTGGAATAATTCCTTAAGGTCACGATAAGAAAACTGCTGTGTTACGCCAACCAAACAACGAATAGCTGAATCGTTGAAATATTCTTCTAACTGTTCTTTCGATTTTTCATCTGCACCTTGTAATGCATTAGTTTTTTTTAATTGTTCAATTAACTGTGCTAAGACAGTTTTTTCAATGATTTTACTTGCCTTTCTGTATTCTAAATCATCTTCATCATAATCCTTGTAATTTGTATTGTCCTTCAATTTGACATATCCATTAACAGCCTGCCAAAGCATCTTACTTTGTTCCTGATATTCCTTGGCAGAAATAAAGGTTTTACCAAAAAATCCCTTTTGCTTCATAAAATTTAATGCTTGATCCAACTTACCTTCCTGATGCGCTTTGTGCAAAGCTGGCGAATTTGCAATATAGTTTGCAAATAGATTTAAAAAATTTATATTCGCCTTCTTACAACGATCTAGAATAAACTCTTGTCTGTCTTGAGCATCTGGAAGTTCAAATCGAATTTCGCGATCTCTCATCCGACTCATGTAAGCTGGTGATGCACCTTCAATTACATTTGCAGTCATCCAAACACTAATGCGAGGATCCTGCTCAAAATCCGTTAATAGCGTATTTAGTTCCATCGCAGCAGATTCATATGCCTTACGTGTTACGCCATCTTGATTTTCCATATTATTACAAACCAACTGGTCTACTTCATTCAATACAATAACAACATGCTTTCCTTCTTCTTGAGATTTTTTTAATGCCTTTTCCTTAAGTTGTTTTATAGCTTGGGCACCACTTCCAACGTATTGACTCACTATACTTGAAGCGCTTTCGATAATAGTTGTTGCCCCTGCTGCCTTTGCTGCCTTTTCTGCTGTGATACTTTTACCCAATCCTGGCAAACCTATCAAGAGTAGACGACTGTAAAGCCTTTCCCCCGTTTCATTATCTGTAATTGGCCCATCACCTTCAGTCAATGTCGATATCTTTTGAGATTTCATTTCCTCAATAGCTTGCCCAATACTACGGTTGAATTTACCACATAGATCTGGCACTCGACTATGCTCAGGTGCCCTAGAAACTACTGAACTCACAACCAACAATGTAATACTTAAATACGAACTTTTTCTCATGTCTATCCTTATTGTTTTTGTTCCGTTATATCATTCAAATTACAACCAAGATACAGCAAACCAAAAGATGTTCAAGTAAAATATTATCTTTTTTATGTATTTGAAAAATTGTCATATTATCACTTTTTCTTATTGAATAACATTGATAATCAACCTGACCACCCAAGCAGATATTTTCTCTCAAAAGCTATAACTTATTGTCAATAACGTATCGATTTTATAATTCAATAAAGACCAGTGCAATTGATACAACTATTCAATTTGCATATTCTTTTTTCAATATAAAAGACTTTTTATAAAGATTTTTATGTGTGACTTAAAGTCCGGGTATTGGTCTTCATAATTTTAGTAAAAGTAAATACAACCTTATTATTATGGCTTTATACAAACCAAATTGTATACACTACAATCCATTAGGGATCGTTATCTAAATTTTATTCATAGGGAGAATTATGAAGATATATGAAAAATTGATGTTTGCTGTCTTATTATTAGTTACAACATTCCAACTCAATGGAATGTCAAAAAAAAAGGAACTTCCTTCAAGCGATACATCATATGAATGGATCTACCCCCAAGAACCACAAAAAAGAAAAAGCTTGGAAGCTTCTGAAAAAAATAAAGCTAAAAATAGGGAACGTTTTTGGAGCATTAAGTTAGAGCCTGAAAAATCATCCTGTTTGCGTAGATTTCTATTTTGTTGCTGCACGAACACTGAAAAAAATGAATCTGGAGAGGTAATAGAGGAAATACTCAACCCAATTTTTGTAAATTCAGAGCCCCTTCTTACTAAGCAACTCAATCCTGCCCAACTTAATAGTAAGAGCTTGGAAGAACTTAAAAATCTTGCTGAAGAATACAATCTTCGTCCCAATCTCGGTAAAATGACTGAACCAATGCAAAGATTAACATTGATACAGGCTATACAGTTCCATTATGGCCAAGCTCTAATAACCGATCCGGCAACTTACATTTTTAAATAATGGTTTTTTAATCTCTTTCAGGTCTAATTCCTCGAAGCTTGCTTCGTAAGTCCCTGCCCCGAAGGACGAGGTCTTTTGGCGAGAAAAAGATAATTCTTTAATCAGATTATGCTTTTTAGTTCAATATAAAACCAAGGTGGCCTTTGACAATCACCCCTCCTTGCAGCATTCTTAAAGATAATATAATACTTTAAGAATATGATTTATATGATTATTAATTTTCATACTCTACTATTCATTCAATTGCTTTTATCCATGGTAAATATGCCATTGATGAAGTATATTCAACCACCTACGATTACTGTTATTGTGCATGGAAGTAAGATGCCTGACACAATAGGAAAATTATTATGTGTTGCGTATAAATTTCGCTATGCACCTATGGGCCTGAGTAATGCTCAATATCTTGACTCTACATATAGCTTTCACAAATTAGTTAATACACTTAATGTGTCTGATCCAGATAGATTTGCACTAAGAAATACATACTTGTTTGGATGGAATGGCAAAGTAAATACTGTTGAAAGACGCAAAGCTGCAGAACTTTTATATGAAGAACTAGTAGAATTGGCACAACGATATCCACAAGGAGCTAAGTTACAAATTATCACGCATAGTCATGGTGGTAATGTGGTTCTAAACCTTCCTGTTATTCAAAAAGATAAACCTGTTAAAATCATTATTGATAAATTGATATTACTGGCGTGTCCTGTGCAACAACAAACTGCCCCAAATCTTACTGATCCAATGTTTAAAAAAATTATTGGTTGTATCTCCAAAGCGGACGTCATTCAGCTACTGGATTTACAAGGCCTACATAAAGAAAATCACGCTCAGCGCCGCTGTGGTTCACTCTTTTCTAAACGTCGATTTTGTCCGCAGGATAATCTCGTACAAGTTCGTATACAATCAGGTATGCGCGATATAGGTCATATCGATTTTGTAAGAAAGCCTTTTATTACCAAACTTCCGCAAGTTCTCTGTGTTATTGACGAACGTTGGGATGAATTTCATGCACAACACCCCGACAATAATATAATCAATATTAAAGATCTAACTTAATTACCAATCAACGATCTCATCAAACATATCTTCTGCAACATTGATTGTAGAAATACCTGGCTCTAAAATGTATGGATATGAAAGTTTACCATACTCATCCTTGAATGGTGCTGCAAGCCGCATATTGATACAATTACAGTATTGAGTAAGATCTGTAAGCTCATTAAAATGCGTTGCGCAAATGGTCATGCAATGATTAGCACCAAATAATCGCGTCAGCATTTTTTCAGCTAACCGTCTTCCCTTGTCTGAAGCAGTACCTGTAAATAGCTCATCAATGACAAGAAAAACTGGGCCATTATTTATTTTTTTTGATGTAGCAACAATATCTTTTGCACGATCAATCTCTGCTGCAAAGTGCGACTTCCCATCAGCAAGATCATCAACAAGTTGCATTGAACTATAAATTTTACCAAATGGCTTGAAACTAAACTGCTTTGCAGCAGCAATACCAAACGTTTGTGCCAAAATAATATTAAACAACACTGCCTTCATTAACGTTGATTTACCACCCGCATTGGATCCCGTAAGCACTACATTCATATCTTTTGTCACTTGACCAAGTTCTATAGTATTCACAACAACAGAAGATGGGTTGATAAACGGATTCCAAAAATCTTTTGCAAAAATATAAGCTACTTTGTTTGATTCATCATACGAAACATAGGTAAATGATGCTGACATATTTTTATGTTCTTTTATCAATTTTGTCATGCTTATATCTGCATCAATCTCACCAAGCCATGCAAACAGCTTTGCAAACTCATCCTTGTACTTACAAATAAGACGGTGTGCTTTTAAAACACGACCAATACCCGATAAATGTGACGGATAATTGAACGTAGCTGTATTGAGCAAAGTATAAAGCTCATCTAATTCTGGTGATAGTTTAGGCAATGGATATACATCACCTACAAGCTTCTCTAATTGTTTAACCTGCTGACAAAGTTTTGCAAATCCATTTACTTTTTTATGTATTGCAAACAAAAGATTACTTTTTTCCGTAAACTGCTTGATGGTTTTTTGCCATCCATAAATATTTATACCATTAATTATCAAAGTGACTGGGTACTCAAATAAAGAAACTGCTTTAGCATAAGATGGATCTTCACCTTGTTGAAGACTCCACAGTCCAAAAATCTGACTTTCATTTCCAGGTACATCTAACAGATGCGCAAGATGTAATTTTCCTGGCGATTTCATATGCTGCCATGCCCATATACACTCCCTAAGCTTACCTAATCTACAAGCACCAAATAGTGTACTCAATTGAAACATACAAGCATTTTTTAGTATTTGTGCATATGAGAGATTTGATTGTCCTGCACTTTTTGCAAATAAATCAGGAATCGCAGCTAAAAATGTATTAGATAGTAATTGAGCTGTAGTTAACAACTGAAAAAATCGTGTTCTAACTTCCAATTGTATAGCACTATTATTCAATCTGTCTGGCAACCATGTAAAATAGAGTGCATCTATAGATTGCTGCATCCTATCATCTAGATTATTCCAATAACCATAAATAGCCGATTCTACTCGTGCAATCTCATGTAATGCCATATCGACAGCATCACGCTGCAGTACATCCTCTTCAAATTGCTGAATACGTACTTGTCTTTGTTGCAATACAGAAATGTCTGTTATTGGATTAGCAAGTTTATAAGCAAGATAACCTTGCCCAAAACTTGTTACCGTTCTATCAATACGATTAAAAAGACTCAAACTTGGATGATTGATTGTGCCACAATACAATTGTAAATCATCGATACTTTGCAATGATAAAGTATCTGTTGAATACGAAAGAACTTTAGTATAAAGCTTAAACAGTTGTTCTCGCTGTAGCCATGGATTATGCATATCATCGCTAACACTTGTCTCTTTACTCTCATTATTCTCTTTTGCTTGTACTTGATGATTGCTCAATGATTGCAAAATTCTATCGAAAATATGATGATTCTCTAAGCCATATGAATTGAAAATGAGCAAGACAGATAATAAAAAAAACTTCTTCACAAAAAATACCTATTTTATGAAGCAAAAAACCTATACTCTCGCTT
>METK01000011.1 GCA_001771315.1 candidate division TM6 bacterium RIFCSPHIGHO2_12_FULL_36_22 | reverse complement strand
CATTGGCTCTTCATCAGAAAGACTTTCATATATTATGACTTTATCTTCTTCTACCTGCAAACAAGTAGGATAGCGACTATATCCAACCCGAACATCACTACCGGGTTCAAAAAATGGATTTGAAAAACGTTCAAAGCCATCGTCAATCCAAGCCAAAGACATTGTTATCATGTCATAAAATGGTAAAAGAAAATCATAATTATAATTGATTGTTATAAAACCTAAACTTACTTTAGTTCTTCGCCTTATATCAACTTGAGTAAGCAATTGTATACTAAGACACTCCTTTATTATTTCAGAGCTATTTTCTACATCTAAATAAAAATGATACCCATCAAAAAATAATTGTGTTAGCCGGCATAGATTTTTTTGCAGAATCGCCTGAAACAATTTTTTAAATTGCTGAATCAAACCGATTGGTCCCTGACCAATCGTCATTTCGCCATCAGGACGAATGATGTATTTTACCCCTTCAACATTATTTTCTGCATGTTCTTTTTCGGTATCTTGCAATAACAACTCTAACTTACCTGCCACAAGAATTTTATTGATATTGATGACAAGATCTTTCATAAAAAAAGCATTATACTTATCACTTTGTTCATCGTAAAAAAAATACTTTTTCTTCATGTTATATATTTTCCTCTAATCTTAATCATTGTTGATATTGAGGGAAAAATGTAATTCCATTTGGAGAAGTTCTTAATTCAACTTTTATCCCATTTTCAAGCACTACCAAAAATCGAGCAACCGCAGGGTTTAATGGCTTCAATGGTATTATATTTCCCTTCTTAATGACTTTTGACATCTCATTCATAACCTTAGAAATGCTCCATCCATTAGGAAAAAAAGTTTTCATATCTAAATTACGAAAATCTGGATGATATGGTTTTCCTTCATATACACCTTGATCACCAATATACTTTATATTAAGTATGTTGAGAATTTCTCCATTATGCATAGGACAAATATGCCCTCCTTCAATGTGCCCACGCTTAACTGAATAAATTCCACATTCAACATGTTCAATATCCTTAGGAGTTAATCTAAACTTTCGAGCTTTTATATTTAATCGTTTCAACTCTTTTTCTAAAGCATCGCTCATTCGCTGTGCTGCCATCTGAGTTTCATGGCTTTGTATAGTATCAACTGGCCACTGAACTGCGGCACCTATATTCTCCAGCCCTAATTGCAAGAGCTTTTGTGGCTCCGGTGCAGGAGGCTCAATCGACCGATTCTTTTCAATCTCTGTTGTAGGCTCTATCCTTACCCTAGGACTTTTTATTATCCCTTTAACTCCCTCTATGCCCTTTGCACCCTCTTCAGGTTTTACCTTTTCAGGATTTTTTATTTTACCTTCAGGCTTTACTTTCTCCGCTTCTTCACGTTCACCAGGCTTGGTTTTATCTGGTGTCTTAACTTTTTCACCTGGCTGAGCTTTCTCCGGTACTGTTACCCCTGGCTTTATATTTTCTTTGCCGGCATCATATATTTCTTCTTCACCTTCTTCTACCACCAACCTTGGTTTTTTTACTTTACCTGGTTGAGTATCCGGCTTAGCTATTTTACCTGGTTGAACATCAATCCCTGGCTCTGCCATCCCTGGCTTTTCTTCTTGTGGCGGACAAAGTCCTGGCAACTTACCAATCGGATCAGCTTTTGGAGGACTGATAACAATACCACCTGGTAATCTAACCGGTTTACCACCTAGCCCAGGTAAATGTTTACTACCTGTCCCAGATCGTCCTGTATCAGCTCCCTTAAACATCTTACGCAAAGGCGAAAGTGAACTAATCGCATGCTTAAGTTGTAACTCTTCTTCTTTTGCACACTGCTCAAGTAACAATCGATGCGATTCAAGTGAAGCGTCTTCTGAAAGAAGATCAACATCTAAAAATTGTTTGTAAGTACTATTAACATTGAGACCATTATAGATTGCTTGCGCTGTTTTAAGGTATACTTCCGCATCATCGCCAGAAGCTGTATTCGCCCTTTCCACATATCGCAATGCACGATTAACATGCTGCACATTTTCCACGTCGGTACGAACTGCCAATAAACGACTGCCCGTTAAAATAATCGCTTCTTGTACATGTGGATGCAATTGAGTATTAAGTTCTATATTTGTGTACGGATACTTTTTATTATCGCACAGCCCTTTCCAGAATATGCCGCTTCCAAATATATCAGCATATGCCTTATCTGCAGCACTAACTTCACTTTCTGTAAAGTATGTTGGATTGAAGTGAATGTGTAGTGTATCAAGTGCGCTTTTGAAGGTTGTATATTGTGGCCCAATTTCATATGCGTTAAAAAAATCAGATTGTCCAACTGCTTGTGGATAGAGATATTCAGTATGTGCTGGATATAAGCTGACAATAGTATCAATTTCATGAAGCTTCTGACTTGCTAATGAATTGAAGTATAATGCTTCATCTGGCAAATTATTAGCCTGAGCAATACATTCAAGACCCTCATCAATCTTCTTTTCAAGTATATTGATTTGTTCGTTATCTGCTGTTATCTGCGCAAGCTCAGCAAGATTTCTTATAACACCGGTATCTCGATAGCGTATAAGTAATTGATTAGCAAGATCGGCACTTTGTTGTTGAAATTCTGCAGAATGCGAAGGATTGAGTTTAAATGTTTTAACCCATTCATAATTGTCAAATGCGCGTAGAATTTTATTTTCTGAATATAAAGCATTGTATAAAGCGACCATTTTTGGACTTGCTTGACCAGAATGATACTCTTGAAAAATCGATCGAACCAAACTAGCATGTTGTATTTGAGGATGCGATGCCAATAAAGACAGGAATTCTTTATGGTCAAGGGGAAGGTGATAATCTCGCGCAAGTAAAGCAACAGCCTCCTCATGAGTCTTAGCATCAATACGCTTTATAACATCATTATCAAGTGCTACTCGATTCAATGCGGCACGTTCTTCTTGTGCACACTGCTGCATTAACCCTATAGCTTCTTGTAACTTTCCATATTCTAGTTTTACATTTTTCAATGGTTGATAGTGTGGATTACCATCCAAACATCTTTCAACACTCTCGGCCAATTCAAGATAATCAAAAAATTCATACCCAGTTGTATAATTAGCGCGCACTAATGCTGCTATACCAACATCGACAAGTTGCTTAACTTCTGATTGTTCAGAATCGAAAGATAGAAGCTGGTTAAATGAACGTGTAATCCGATAAACATGCTCTCTCTTGGCTGGATCCAACGTAAAATTTCTGGCTATATTATTATCACTATGTGCTCGAAGAATTCCGTTTGGCATGAAAAGATATTTTTTTATACAATCGTATTTTTCATCTTTGGAACACCCAATATTAAGGAAGCGATCATTTCGCTGCTTCGGTGTATTATACAAAATTTCATGGGTAAGTTGTTCAAAAGCAGTACATTCCTTTTGCGTCAAATTTGTCATTGATGGAAAACGATAATACGCTGATATATCCCTCACAAGAGCTTCATACTGTGCCTGCAATGAACGTCCCATTAAATGCGCTAACCTACTATCCTGCAAAATTGTAAGCTGTTCTTCAGACGTACAATTTTGCCATAATGGATTCTCAATATATGGTGCTATACCATATTCCCGCTCGAGTGAAGAAGTTTCTGCATTATATGCTGAACAAGCCATATGATATATATCATATGGAATTAAACCACGCCGGTGTTGTTCATCACATTCATCGCATATTTTTTTTGCATCAAGCAATCTAGATTGATCTAATGCATATTTCAAATTCCTCATTATGCAATTGGCCGGATTAGTTTTAATCTTTTCTATAAATTCATCCGCAATCTTTGGAGAGTAAAGATTTATCAATTTGTTATCATACAAATTGTTCAAAATATATAATTGAATACCGCTTTTTTCCGATGCAAGGCGAGCTAGATTATGATAATCAAAATCTTGATTTTTAAATTTTGACCATGCTTGTCCCTTAAATAAAAATTCAAATTCATTTTTATGCTCTGACATATGAGCAAGACATTTTGCTAAAACAATATTTTTATCTTCGGGACATTTCAACATTCCTGTTTTATCAAAGCATTCGAAGCTGATCGTCGACATAACATCCCCAAAAAGCTCCCGCATGATCATCGTAAACTCAGGATCATTATATCGAGCAATTGCCTGATCATATTTCAAAAGGAATGTCTGATAATCAAATTCATGCCCTTTGGTCGATATCTTAGGAAGATCTAGACATAATTCTCTGATCGACTCCATTTTTTGTCGAGCAAGCTCAATGTGTGCAACTCCCTCATCTCTGACACCGGCAGCATCTGTTACCGATTTGGATGCTAGCGCTCTTAAATTCCTAAATGCGGCGTTAAGTTGACTTTTTTCAATGGCTGCCCGATGAAGATTATTTTCAAATTGATTTGTAAAATGAGCTTGCTGCAACTGAGCAAAGCGAGCAGCGCAGTGAGCCTGCCGCCCCTGCACAAAATTTGAAAAATTAATTTCAGCACGTACTGCTGGATTATTTGCAGCTTCTATAACGATTCTCGCTCCAGTTGCTGCAGTTTTAGCATCAGCTCGATCACTAAGTATGTGATTAAAAACATTACCTGCCGCTGTTACTACAGCTTTTTTATCAACCGCAGGTAACTTGTATACAGGCTTATGATATTGCTCTGCAATATGTTTATAAGACTTTAAAACTTCTTGTTGATTAACATTATATGTCATCTGCCGAGCTTCACGATCTGACATTAATGACATTTTATGCAATCGAGCTTGCGATGGATCATCTATCCGCGCTTGACGATGCATTGATAGCCATGCACCTAAGGTCGCTGCTACTAATAAGCCCACCTCTTCGACAATTAATAGTCCTTCTTCTGCTATAAGATGCATAGAGTGATTATCACCTGATGGCATCAATGCGCAGAAGAGGAAAATTAAAATCCATTTAGTAGACTTATTAATTCTCATTACATATCCTTTTTAAATTCGATGCTTATCTTTGAGGCACAATTCTAACAATCCAATTTTCATCTATCTGAATTGGGTTATTCCAACTCACCTTACCATCAATACCCTTCTCTTTGATCTTATGTTCCCACCAGTTTTTCTTATCTTCCTCTATCCCTTCATTTTCCTTTTCTTTTTTTATCACCGCATCAATATTCTCATCACTGCATGCTATTTCACCAGCATCATGCTTTGCTTTTAGCTGCTTGGCAACTGCCAATAATACTCTAACATTACAGCCCTCAGTCTTGTCCACCATACTCTCAAGCTGTTTAGGCAATGGATGGATCGAATTCCGCCCCAAAAACATCCCCAAAAACATCATTCTTCTTGCCTCATCTGGGTTATAAAATTCCGCAGTATTTCCTTCAAATTCTTCAACAAATGTATCATTCAATTTTTTGAATTTATTCGTTGTAAATATAAATTGAGCTCTTTCACGATAATACTCATCATTGGACATTTGTCGCAAAAAACTGATCACATATGTAGGCATTTTATCTAACTCTTCGAATAATAGAATCGGAACTATTCCCGGCTTTGTTTCTCGAGTTGCCTCCTCTATATGCTGTCGTATTTTATGTAGATTTTGCTCTGGTGTCGGTTGATCAATATTTTTTTTTAGAAATACATAAACAGGTGATCCCGATTCTCTTGCTATCTCAAATGCCTGCAATGTCTTTCCATTTCCAGGAGTCCCATGCAATAATAATTTACGAAGGAAAGTACCCTTAATCTCTTGGTCATCTTCTTCAAGTAGATCTTCCTTATTTTGTTCATCATGTTCTTGTTTTTTCATGTTGTTAATACAATAAAGCATATCCCTTGTGATACCAGCTTTTTCTGGGCATTCTCCAATCATGTTTTTGAATGTACAAACTTTTGCATCAAGAAGATATGTGCTACAAAGGATTGCCAATGTTAATATTACTTTTTTTGTGTTCATAATAATACCTTGCTTATTTTTTGTATTTGAGAAATTTAATTGCTAAATATAAACCTGCTGCTGTACCGGTCACTAGCCCCCCAGTCAAAAGCCCATTAACATAATATACGGCTTCATTATAACGTTGCACCTCTTCCATTTGTTTTGGCAAACCACCCATAGCTCCCCAATATACATATTCGTTATAAAGTTGTAAGGATTCTGAAATTCTTGAACGAACATCCAGCGAAAATTCCATCTTAGAACCTTCTGTAGTGTAAACCAAAATAAATGGCGGGTTTATGATATATTCACCACATTCTTTTAAAAACCCTAGAACCCGCAGGTTTCTTTTTAATCCTGGAGGAAATTCCTCTTTCTTTTCCTCTTCTTTTGAAACGATACGAGAATGATACGCATGGATAATGGCCGGCTTGCCTGTCCTATCATATGCATCTTGAGCTCTTTTAAATGCATCTTTCTCTCTTACTGAATCACCGATATCTTGCCTAAAATCGAATTCTATCACTTCTACACCTCCAACCTCTCTTGCTAACGCATGAAGAAAGTTTGAAACATCACAAACTCGAGAATGGGTAAACATCGCTTTAGTATCAAAACTCCCGCGTCCTTTAAACCAATTTTTCAGCTGTATCGCATACTTATCACACTTGTATTGGCCGATGTATTCCATGAATGGATACGGTTTTAATTTTAAAAATGGTATCACTGGTATCTGTATATCTGTTCTTGGCACCGAAATGGTCACTGGCTGTACCGTTGTATTTACATTACTTATTGTAAGCGCAATACATAAATATTTGATAATTTTACTTTGCATAAATTTATATCCTATTGTTTATTTTTGAAAAATTTAATTGCTAAATATAAACCTGCTGCTGTACCGGTCACTAGCCCCCCAGTCAAAAGCCCATTAACATAATATACGGCTTCATTATAACGTTGCACCTCTTCCATTTGTTTTGGCAAACCACCCATAGCTCCCCAATATACATATTCGTTATAAAGTTGTAAGGATTCTGAA
>METK01000010.1 GCA_001771315.1 candidate division TM6 bacterium RIFCSPHIGHO2_12_FULL_36_22 | reverse complement strand
CTGGGCCCGAGTCAACGGGCCTATTGCAGCAAGTTAATTCCTTAGCTGCAAGCTCCCTCCTTTAGGGGGGAGTCGTTGACGATAATCGTAGTTTTAGGAAACAATTAAATATCCAGTTATCAAATCGTATTGTAATTTATGGAGCTTTTCGGTAAACCGAAAGCTCCATAAATTACTTTTTTTGTAAATTCAACTATTTTCTTTTTCAGACTCTTTATCTTTGAGTTGCATAAAAGTTGTTCCTGGGTAGAAGAAGTGCAGAATACGGATATAGTTCCAGCCATCTTTAACCATCTGCCAAGCTCCCCATTGACAAAGACCTAGATGATGGCCATAACCTTGACCTTTAATAACGAGATTATCTTTCTTTTTGGTGATGGTAAATACAGAACTTTTTACTTCTGTAAATAAAGAATAAAGTTTTTTGCCTTCAACAACCTTAATTTTTTTATTACCATAATGCAGCGTAAGTTTGTGAACAAGTCCAGCATTATCAACTTTAGAAATCGTAATATTGGTTAGATTTTCAAGATCTGAGACAATCGTTGCAAATCGATGTTCAAATTCTTTGAGAGGTAACTCAAACCCCCAATGGAATATTTTGCACTTTTTACAATGCGTACAGATTTGTTTTCTGGCTAAATATGGTGCTTTTTTAAAATCAACGCCAGCTAACGAACCATTGATTTGCGCTGGAGAGATACCACCACAACAAGAATCAAACATGGCTGCAATTGGTTGATTTTTGTAACCAAGGAAAATACCTGCAGTTTCATCAACAGCTTGTTTGTGTACATTGTTATGACGTATACCGCGATATGTTTGGTGAGCATTCGAATTTTTAATGTGGAAAGGTTTTTTTGAGGTACGTGCTTCAAGCACTTTTTTAATAACGTAAGATCGACAAGTAATTGCAAATACTTTGTTAACCTCTAATGGCCAACCAGGCCATCCTTCAGTACGTAATACAGAATATATATAATCTTCAAGTTCTACTTTATTTACTAAATAAATTTTTTTGTCATGAAATAGAATATAAAATGTACCAAAATAGTTTTCATGGTTGTATCGTATATGACCATCAAATGCATTGATTCTAATTGGATGTTGTGTTTTAATTTTTTTATTGTTTAGAAAAACGGTTTGATGATCAATTTGTAGTGGTACTGAATTTTTAAAATAATAAGATCGTTTTGTGTGGCCATCTTCCTTTGTATCAACAATTATGCCATGAGAGCTAGAAATGTTAAGTGTTTTAACACTATGAGGCGTTATTTCAGTAAGTAAAACTTTAACATATGTTTTGTTTGGTGGACAGAAGAGGTATAATGGAAAAATAAAAAGGATAAGCTTAAAGTATGATATCATAATCTTTAAGCTGTTCAATGATTGAATGTGTGGGTAAGATTTTTTTATCTAATCCCTTATTTGCAAGTGCATCTGCGATACTATTTTTATCTCGTAATACATGTTGAATTGTATAATTATATGGCTTTAGAAGTTGTTGTGCACATTGGGCATATTGTTTGAGTGCTTCATTTTTAATTTTGTACATACCTTCCATCTGTCGGACTAATAGTTGCGAGTCAGCATATATTTCAATTCGATCAAATGGCTTAATTAGTTCTTGAAGTAACATAATACCAATAATTAGTGAAAGATACTCTGCTTGGTTATTTGTTTTAATACCCGTATGAAAGCCCTTGCTTAAAATCGGAGTATCATCCTTAAGAATATGAATGCCCACCGCAGAGGGACCTGGGTTATTTCTAGAAGCGCCATCAATAAACATTACCCATGGGGTAGAATCTACTTGTTTATTACCCATTTCACTGGTTGTATGTCCAGAGTGGTTAAATAAATTAAGCTGTTTAATGTGTCTCATCAGCAGTATCTTCTTTTCTAAAAAGAAATCTATAACATTCTCGACATTGAATAAGCTTTTTTTGTTTTAAATTAAGAAGATCTTGAGAAGTTAAAGGATAAAAGCATGAGCTGCAAGTGTCTTGAACAACATAGGAGATAGGATTGGTGTCCTGTTGTCGAATCATATTATATTTTTCAAGCCATTCGGGAGGAATGCCTTCCTCTTGTGGGCGACGTTCGGATGCCAAGACAGCGGCACTTTTTTCAATTTCGGCTAATACAAATTGGTGTTTTTCTAAGCTTTGTTCAAGTTCTTTAATTTGTGTACCAGTTTCAGCCTGTACTAGCTCTACTTTTTTTTGTGCTTGTTCTAGCTTATTCCAGGTATCAACAAGTGTAGTTTCTAATTCATGTTGTTGAGATTTAAGAAAATCAATTTCTTTTTTGATTGATTTATATTCTTTATCTGATTCTACAATGCTGAGTTGTTTTGATTTTTGTTTTTCTTTTTCATCAAGCTCTTTCATTTCCAATTCATGTTTTTTTACTAGACGATGTGCTTGATCAAGAATTTCTTTTTCTACATTAACCTTAGTTTGTAAAGCAGAAATACTATCTTGAATTTTAGCCATTGCTGTGCGTTCTTTAGTAATTGCCGCTTGAATTTCAAATGCTTTTTGATCAAATGTAACTAAATCAATGAGAGACTTGAAGTGCTTATTGTTTTCTGCCATGAGCTGTTCCTTTTCTGGCGCTTACTTTTTGAAGAGGAGAAAATTTCTTAAAGCTGGTGGGCCCACCAGGACTTGAACCTGGGACCTTTCGGTTATGAGCCGACTGCTCTGACCGACTGAGCTATGGGCCCTGCATTATTGCTGCGTAAACATTTCATGTTATTCAGATTATAGTCCACAACAGCACATTTGTGAAGTTTTTCTCTAAGATCTAGTTATAATGTAAGAAAAATTGTTACAGCTAGTAAAAGAAGTTTCAATTATTAACAGAGGATAGAAATGGATAGAAAGGCCGTACGAAGGCAAATTATCATATGGCTGATATTAGTAATTTTAGCTGTTGGAATCATAATATATTTTACTCAATTTAGACATGTTTTTACCCTCGCTAATATTCAAAGCCACAGAGCATTTCTTTTGGGTATGGTAGAACATCATTATATGAGTGCAGTGGCCTTATACTTGCTCGCATACATTTTGCTTGCACTATCTTCTTTGCCAGTTCCAGGCATTATGACACTTATTGGCGGATTTATGTTTGGTCTTGTTTGGGGAATGATCTATGCTCAAATTGCAGCCGTAACAGCATCGATGATAATTTTTCTCATTGTACGTCATATAGTTGGCAAGCGCATTCAGAATCGATATTCTCAACGCTTTAAACGTTTCAATAGAATGATTTCTAAGCATGGAGCAAGTTATCTTTTGTTAATTCAGCTTACTGCTATTTTCCCTTATTTTGTAGTTGCTTTTGCGGCGGGAATAACCACAGTAACGTGGTTTACATTTTTTTGGACGACAATGATTGGTATTTTACCTGGTTCCTATATTTACGCATTTGCAGGACAAAAAATAGGTACCCTTAACAAATTGTCAGATATTCTAACTACTGAATTTTATATTGCCATTGCGATCTTTATTTCAGTGATTATCATTGCTACATGGTGGCGTAAACATTATTTGGATAAAAAAGAAGCAAATGGTTCTAGCGACCTTTAATGTCTGGTATCAAGGTAATTTGATAAAGGAGTGTAGAATACCCAGATCTAGAATATGTAATTGAGCTAGAATCTTCGGCAATTAATTTTTGGCTCATAGATATATTCGCCGGTAAGTCTCTTATTATATATCTTTTATTACGGGATAAATTATATATTAATGTGCTGTGTTTATCATCATTTTCAGGAGAATAATTCTCAGGCAATGGGAAACTAATCGAAAATGATTGGCCATGAGTGACATAAATTTTTTTTCGTATTTCAAGATTTGTTTGTCTTATTGATTGTTGTATCATTGTTTGAGCAAAAAAAGGAAATAGGAATAAGCTGATTAATAGTTGTGATAAGATTTTTTGCATATTAATCCTATGGCTGTATTATGTATTAATTCCATTGTATTTAGTTTATTTTGATTTACTAATTTTTGAAGTTTTTTTAGTTATAGAAGGCAGGATAGTACAAAAAAAATTCTTCAAAAGTTATGCTCCAAGTAAGAAATCTTTTAATCGTTTACAATAAGCCCACTCATTATCATACCAACCTGAAACTTTGCCTAGGCCATCTTGAGTCTGTGTGATAAGGCTATCTAGAACTACCGAGTGAGAATCACAGTTATAATCACTAGAAACAAGTGGTTCTGTACTATAGCCAATAATATGATTATTGGCTTGTTTAAAAGCTTGATTAATTGATTCAACAGAAAATTCTTTTTCCGCAGTAAAAACAATATCGAGAAGAGATACTTTGGCTACAGGAATGCGCAGTGCCGATCCAACTATTTTACTGTCCAATTCAGGCATAACTTTACCAATAACTTTTGAAGCACCGGTTGTTCCTGGTATACAGTTTAGTGCTGCTGCGCGGGAATCACGATATTGTTTTTTTTCGATATCTAAAAGAACTTGAGAATTAGTATATGAGTGAATGGTTGTAAATATTGCATTTTTAATACCAAAATTTTTATTAAGTACTTTGAGCATTGGTGCAA
This sequence comes from candidate division TM6 bacterium RIFCSPHIGHO2_12_FULL_36_22, assembly GCA_001771315.1. Classification (GTDB taxonomy): domain Bacteria; phylum Babelota; class Babeliae; order Babelales; family UBA12409; genus 2-12-FULL-36-22. The sequence goes on along the minus strand of METK01000010.1, from coordinate 71,568 downwards.
GGGCATTTGTTGTGCAACTGCCCAAAGATACAATTTTATGTTTATCTGGTTTATACATGGTATCATTGACTCCTGGGATGATGGTAACATCTTCATTGTGTGCTGGAGCAGTAATGAGAACATTTTTAGCACCAGCATCAAGATGCTTTTGTGCAAGTTCGCGTTTAGTAAATTGGCCGGAGGCATCGACAACCCAATCAATATCTAAATCTTTCCAAGGTAAATATTTTGGATCAAGAATATTGAGGATCTTAATTTTATGTTTGTTAACAATGAGATAGTCATCTTCCATGTGGACATCACCGCTGAAAGTGCCCAAGAGGGTGTCATATTTGAAACTATAGGCAGTATGTTCCAATACACCAGGTCCAACATTGATAGCAACAGGTTGAAGGTTATTATTTTTATTTTCTAATAGTACGCGTAAAAAATTTTTACCAATACGGCCAAAGCCGTTAATAGCTATGTTCTTATTCATAATTTCTCCAACGTTTTATTTTTTCTATAGTATCGATTTCTTCCTGTTCTTGAGTTACAGGGAGTTCTAAAATAATAGGAATATTTTTTAATATATCACGGTTGATGAATTTCTTAAGCGCCTCATCGCCAATATTACCGGTTCCTGGTACAGCATGACGATCAATTTTATTACCCAATTCTTCTGAGGTATCATTTAAGTGAATTAATCCAACCTTATTAAGTCCAACAGCATTATCCAGTTCTCGAAGAAACAGTTCTTGACCCTCATTGGTAGATATATCATACCCATAGCCATAAGCATGCGAAGTATCGATGCAAATTTGTATATTTTCAGGTTGGTCAATCTTATCTAATACGCTGGCAAAATCTTTAACATCACTACCAATACAATTTTTTGCATGGGTAGTATTTTCAAGTAATACAATAACATTGGGGTGTTTTTTGATAATTTTATTTAAGCGTTGAGTTAATATTTCAATGCCTTTTTCTTTGGTTGCAAAGCCTACGGCAGCTCCGGGGTGAATAATGATTTGATTCAGTCCAAGTTGCAAAGCTAAGCTAAGCTCTTTTTCTAAAGCACGCATACCATGTGATTCTTTACTTGAAAGATTAACCCAATAAGAAGCATGGACAAAGATGGCATCGAAATTGGATTGTTGTTGGGCAAAATTTTTTATTTCTTCTGGTTTAACGCTTATACGCTTTCCCCGAGAATTAATTAAGAATGTTTGGAAGATGGGGACATTTATGCGGGTTGCTTTTTCGATTACTTCATTAAGGGAATCATTAAGTCGTATGTGTGTGCCTATCACCAGCTTTCCTCAATTATAATTTAAAAGCGTATTTAAGATCATTTGTATCTAGGTGTTTTTTTAATGCTGTATAAAAATCTTTTTTAATGTGCATCAATGTATTTTGATCGATACTCTCTAGGCGCAAAGATAAAACAGGTTCTGTATTAGATGGTCTAATCGAGCCCCATCCATAAGCTCTAATGGCGCATATTCCATCCAATGTTGTGATATTACTATCCTTGGAAAAATACTGTTTCACGTGTTCCATGACCATTTCAAGTTTGTTGGGTTCACATGGTATACGCATTGCGCAGCCAAAACGAGGGGGAAATTTTTCGTAGTGTACTTGTAACATTTGTTGTGAAGAAAGAAGTAGGGAAAATAATCGGAGCATGGCATAAATTCCATCATCGAAACCAAAGTAGTTATCTGTAAAACAAAAATGCCCACTGAGCTCAAGGCCCAAGAGCGCATTTGACTTTTTTACGGCCTCTTTGATATATGCATGTCCAACACGACTCGTTACATGATTTATTCCTTGTAGATCAAACCATTTAAGAAGTACATGAGAAAATGTTACATCCGTTACTACAGTGCAATTTTTATTATATTTTTTGATATCTGCCGCAAAGATAGCACCAAGCTCATCGCCTTGCAGATGCACTTGCTTTTCCGTTATGGCAGTCAGCCGATCTGCATCCCCATCAAATGCCACACCTAAGTAATTAGGTAATTTTTCAAGTTCTTTTTTTAACTCAATGATGTTTTCTGGCTTTGTTGGATCTGCTTGATGATGAGGTTCAGCAAGGACTGTTTCATAAATTAATTTTACCTTTGTCCATTCAAATTTTTCTTTCAGTAGTGGTAATACACTACCGGCTGCGCCATTAGCACAATCAACTACAGCATGAATATCACTTCCAACGAGTTGTGGAAATTGTTCAACCAAATAGTATACATAATCAATGACTAAATCGTGATTGATAAGAGATCCTTTAAGGGATGATGACAAAAAGCGTTGTTCTTGATAATACTGTGCAATACGTTTGATTTCATCGCCAAAGACAGATTGTTTATTAAGTATAAGTTTAAAACCATTATATTCTGACGGATTGTGTGAGGCGGTGATCATGATTCCACCTTGAACAGGAAGCTTTTCTTGTGCAAAATACATGATTGGCGTTGTACAGATCCCAAGATTAATAACGTTAATTCCACTGTCGATAAATGCTTTGGATAATTCATCAAAAATGGCAGTAGAGTGTGAGCGGCCATCACGTCCAATGGCAACTGTAGTAAGTACAGGATGATTTTCTTTGTAGTAAAATGCTAATGCCCGTCCGAGCTCATGTACTTTTTCTATTATAAGTTCACTTCCTACTATGCCTCGAATGTCATATACTTTAAAAATCGAGCCATGCATATGAAATCCTCTTTTTTAATAGTGTGGTTTTTTTCAAGTATAGCGTTTTTTTTTAATCTTGTATCGAGGTAATATGATTCCTTTACGGTTACAGTTGAAAAATTTTATGAGTTATGGTTCTCAACTGCAGGAAATAAATTTTTCTTCATATAACCTTATTTATTTATCGGGTAAAAATGGACATGGCAAATCAGCGCTTTTGGATGCTATAACATGGGCAGTATGGGGACAAGCTCGCAAAGCAACTGGAACACCAAAAGCTGATCAAGGGCTTTTACGACTTGGAAATAATAATATGGTGGTTATTTTTGAGTTTGAATTTAACGGCAATCGCTATCGTATACGTCGTGAAGTTTCTTTTCATTATGGTAAGCCATATGCGTTGCTTGATTTTGGTATGTTTAATCAAGAGGGCACCCTTGTTTCGATGACAGAAAAGACTATTCGTATGACACAAGATAAGATAGAAGCAACTATCGGTCTTGATTATGATACCTATATAAATTCAGCCTTTTTACGCCAAGGACAAGCAAATGAATTTTCAAAAAAGACGCCAAAAGAACGAAAAGACATTCTTGGATCTGTTCTCGGACTTGATACATTCGAAACTCTTAAAAAACTAGCCTTGGATAAAATTAAACAATTGCAAAATGAACAAAACAGCTCATTAAAACTTTTAGAGCATATTGGCGGTAAATTAGAAAAAATACCTGTAGTACAAGCAGAACTAACAGGATTGACTCGACAATTTGATTTGTTGCAAATTCGAGAACGTGATTTACAAGGTAAACAAAAACAATATGAACAAATAGAGCAGCAGTATAATGTTCAAGAACAACATCTAGCTGTTATTGGTGTTAAATTAGAACAAATAACAAAGCAAGAAAAAGTGTATATAGAACAATTGCAACAGGTGCGCCAAGAATGGCAACGTGTGCATCGGGTACGTCTTGATAGTAAAGATAGTGATGCTTTGAAACAACGAGAACAAGAACTTCAAAAGGAGCTTGTTGCTTTACAAAAAAAACAGCAAAAACAATTATTACTGCAAGAGCAAATATTAAAAAATAAAGAACTTGTTCAGAAGCAATTACACATTATTCAAGCAGAATTTCAAGAAGAATCGCACAAAAAAAAGGAAAATATTAGCAAAATTAAATTAGTAATCGCTAATGAGCAAACGCAATATGAGCAACTGTTAAAAAAAGCTGAATATAATAATAAGCTGATTTATCAAGAGAACAAAAAGATACAAGAACTATGTGCAACAGTTGATAAAGCAACAGTAGAATTGAAGAACAAAGAAACGTTGCAGTATAAATTTGAAAAGAAAAAAGAAGGTTATCAACGTTTTGTGCCTATGTATAATAATGCACATCAAGAGCGTGAACAGTTAATTCAAAAGCAAGCAATGTCACACGATGACAATGATCCAAGTTGTCCATTGTGTGAACAGAATTTATCTGCATCACGTAAACGCTTTTTGAAAATTAAACTCGACAAGCGACAACAGTGGCTTGAACATCGTTTGGCACGGTTGAGAAAACTTATTGAAAGTTTCAAACCGATGCTAACTGAAGAGCATCAACAACTGAAAAGACTGCATGAATTAGCAACGCAACAATCAGTAAATCAAATGAAGCTGGTAGAATATGAAAATGCTTTGCAAAAAATTATGCTAGAACAAGAAGTGTATCACAAAGAGGCTGCTCAATCGGTAGAAATTATTAAGGTGCAACAGCTTGAATTAACAAAAGCTGAAATTCTCTTCAAACAGTTACAGCTAGAGGATAGTATTAAAACTAATTTATCCTATCAACAAGAACTTAAAAAATTGCAAACCGTGGAAAAAGAACAGCAAGAATTATCTTATAATGCAGATGAACATCAGCAACTTGTACAAAAACTGTCTAAATTAGAAGAGCAAACCAAGTTGTTTGAAAATTTAAGCAAACAAATAGAGCAACAATCAGAACGTTTTGAGCGTATTCAAATGTTGTGTGGGCTTATAAAAGAGTCTCGTACGGAGCGACAAAAATTAGATAAAGAACGAATAGAATTCGTTGATTTGCCTAAAAAGAAAGAACAACTGCTGTTATACAAAGCAGAAGTGCAAAAACAAATTACTGGATTATTACAAGAAAAAGAACAATTAGTTCAGACTAAAGGGCGTTTGGAAAATGAGCATGCTAGTCTTGAAGCTATTGCTAAGGAAGGACAAGACAGCAAAAAGGCTGTAAAGCATTTAGATGTAGAGATTGATGAATATAAAGCGATTGCACAGGCACTAGGTAAGGATGGGATTCAAGCTCTTTTGATCGAAGATGCTATTCCAGAGATTGAACAAGAAGCAAATACGCTTTTATCTCGATTGACGGATAATCAGGCTCAGATATTTATTGAGTCTTTACGTGATTTGAAGGGTGGCGGTGCAAAAGAGACCTTGGACATCAAAATTTCTGATGCTGCTGGTTTACGACCATATGAAATGTTTTCCGGAGGTGAGGCATTTCGTATAGATTTTGCTATACGTATTGCAATATCCAAACTATTAGCTCGCAGAGCAGGAACTTCATTGCAAACTCTGATTATTGATGAAGGGTTTGGCTCTCAAGATGAAGAGGGTCTTGTGCATATTATGGATGCTATCTACAAAATTCAGGAAGATTTTGCAAAAATAATCATTGTTTCGCACTTGGCTTCTCTTAAGGAGCAATTTCCAATACACTTTGTTATTGAAAAGTTATCAACAGGAAGTCGTGTTAGTGTAGTAGAAAATGGTTAGCGTTTAAACCAGCTTGATACCCATAATGCTGATTTAGCTGTTGCTCCGGCAGTCCATTTAATAGAAGCAGGTGTTGCAGCCTTAATATTTGCTATTGTTTCGTTAGCTTGATTAAGAACTAAGCTTTTTCTTTCCTCAAAAATCTCTTGAATCAATGCTTTGAGTGTTTCAAGCTTAGCTTGTGTTGATAGATGATAACTTATACAACATAAAATAGCGGAGCTTCCAATAAGACCAGAATGTCCAATAATTGCTTTTTTGCTTTTTTTATCTTTTTTTATTTCTTGAAGAAGGGAATAAGCTGCTGCAAGTCCTATAATGCTACTCGCATAAAAGACAGTATCATTGACAATAAGTCTTACTACAGGCGGTGTATTTAAGTATGCTTGGCCTAAAGCATGTGCTTGTGTCATTGGTTGAGCGATAGTAGGGGTTATGAGTACAAAAATCCCTAATAAAAAACATAGTATCTTATCCATAAAAGTTTATCTCTATTAAATGTATATACCAAAATGTATCATTGTATTGCCTATATTAAGTATATAGGATTGAGATTTAAAGCACAAAAGCCTTTATTGGCCATCAATTCCTGGATCAAAGACATTTTTGGTTTTTATCATGAGCTTTACAGCATCAAGTTTACCGTCAGCTATGCTATCAAGAAGCATTTTCATAACGATACCAATGCCTACACCTGAAAGCAAAATGGCCGCTTTTTTATATATGGCGGCTGTGCCGTCTTTTGATTGAGCTTGTACATCTGCATTTATAGTAGCAAAAAGAGAATATATCGCCGGTACAAGAAGTGAAAAACTTATAACTTGTCTTGTATCTGGAGAGAGCGCATGATAGCGCTTGAGAAGATATGAACCGAATTCATAGCCATTATTTTTAGTTACATCTGCAGCAGAACCCATAAATTGTAACGATTTGCGAGCACCAGACTGAGCATTAGAAAGGCTAAATGGATGAGCACTTAGATTATTAGCGACTAACAAGGTTAGTATAAGAACTGAAAATTTCTTCACGAAAATACTCCCAAAATATCAATCAAAATCTATCAACGATTATAAGTATTGAATGTATTTTTGGCAAGTAACAAAAAGGCGGAGTTTTTATACTCCGCCTTTTCAATAACGTTAATTGTTGTTATTTAACAAGCTTATACGTAATAGCAGCACCTAATGCAGCTGTACATACAGGGTTTTTAATAAACCAACAAACACCATTTTTTACAGTATATGCAATTTCTGTTGCAGGTTGAGCAATTCTTTTAACTGCGCAGCGTACTGGAACATAAAGTATAAGACCTGTTGCTATACCACGCATATAAGGATCTTTTGCAATAAATTGTACAGTTTTTGTAGTACCTTTTGTTGCAGTTTTACCCAAATACATAGCTGTTTTTGCTGTCATATTTAAATAACCAGCATTTACTGTTTTAATTCCAGTCATTGGGAGAACCAATGCTGCAAATAATATACCTAATAATTTCTTTTTCATAATAACCTCCATTATCATTTATCTTAAAAAAAGCCCATTTATAGCTTTAAATAAAGTATAGAAGAATAGTATAAAATCGTCAAAGCCCCCTTCTGAAAGCTCTTATTGGGCTATTTTCAGAAGAACATCTTGAAAAAGCTCTTCTTTTCATCAGTTTCCTTGCCTATGATGTCATCATATTGTTTGAGGGCTTCCTTGGCTTCTTTGGAAAGTTTTTTTGGAATATGACAATCTGTGATAACGACGAGATTACCGTTTCCACGACCGCGAATATGTGCGAATCCTTTTCCAGGAACAATGATTTTATTACCTACCGGGCAGCTTTTAGGGACTTTAATAGTCTCTTTTGTGCCATCAATATTCTCTATTTCTAGTTGGCCACCAAGTACAAGCTGAGGATATGTTAAAGTTGCAGTAGTTACTAGATCATCTTCAATACGCTGGAATTTTTTGTCTTGTTTGACATTAACGGAAATAAATAGGTTGCCAGGAGGACCGCCAAAGAGTCCGGCATCTCCCTTACCAGCAATGCGAAGTTCAGCGCCATTATAAATACCCTTAGGAATATTGACGGTAAATTTATCGAATTTTTGTTTTCTAGATTGGCCATTACAAGATTCACATGGATCTGAAATAATATATCCTTCCCCCTTACATTCACCGCAGGATTGGCTGTACATAAAGAAGCCTTGCCGATACTGCACTTGCCCATTACCTAGACATTTTGGACAGGTTTTTGCAGTAGCGCCCTTTTTCATGCCAGAACCATTGCAGATTTCACAGGAGTACAGATGGTAGTATCCTACTTCCTTTTTACAACCTTCATAGGATTCTTGTAGTGTTATAGCAAGAGAAATATGACGATCATGACCTTGCTGTGGTATAGGACCAGTTGGGCGTTGTTGCTGGCGTCCACCGCCTCCAAAGCCTCCACCACCGAAGATATTTTCAAAAATATCCCCAAAATTAGCAAAAATATCATCCATATTCATGCCACTCTGACCACCAAAACCGCCCATACCTTCAACACCATCATGGCCAAACTGATCATATTTTTTACGCTTATCCTCTTTGGATAAAACCTCATATGCAGTAGCAGCCTCTTTAAATTTGGCTTCAGCTTCTTTGTTGTCAGGATTGCGATCTGGATGGTACTTCAGTGCTAGCTTACGATACGCTTTTTTAATATCGTCTGTAGAAGCATCACGACTGACACCCAGAATTTCATAATAATCTTTTTTTGCCATAAACCATCTTAATTACTTAATTTATTATTGAATTTTTTCTTGATAATAGTGTATCAAAAGTGACAAATTACGCAAAGCTGTCTATATCATTAGCTGAAGCAGAGAATCAAAGCGTTTGCACATAGCTTTGGAATGCTTGATATCGCCATCACGAGCAGGCATGAAATTTATTTTTTGATTGTATTCTGGAAATTCCTTTTTTAAACGCTCATAAAGTTCTAATAGGGATAAGGTTTTATTGGAAGCAATATTGACTGGCTGGCCACTCAAATGTTCTCTTGGCAGAGTTGCCAATAAAAGGTTGGCTCTGACTACTTCGCTTACGGGTATAAAATCTCTTGTTTGTTTACCATCACCATAGATGGTAATAGGTTTATTATTACGCATCTGCTCTCTGAATTTAGCGATAACACCAGCATAAGGACCTTCGTGACTTTGGCGAGGGCCGTATACATTAAAATAACGTAAACAGATGGTAGCCACATTAAAATAATTGGCATAGCTATTGCATAGCCTTTCTCCAACCAATTTTGAAGTACCATAAAAAGAAATTGGATTAGGCGCCATTTCCTCAAAACAGGATTCTTCTTGTGGGCCATAAACTGCTGAAGAAGAAGAAAAAATCAATTTATTAACTTTATTTTCTCGAGCGGATTCAAGTACATTAAATAGGCCTGTAATGTTATCTTCAAAACAACGACTCGGATCTTCCATAGATAATGGAACACTAACTAATGCTGCACAATGAAATATAACGTTTTGCTGTTTACTTGCTGTATGGCAAATTTGTTTATCAGTTACATTGCCTTCGATAAGAGTTATATCATTTTTGATTGTTTCAAGGTTTTCAAGCTTACCTGTTGAAAAGTTATCACAGATCGTTACTTTGGCACCAAGATTAACGAGCTTTTCACTTAAATGAGAGCCTATAAATCCGGCTCCTCCCGTAACTAAAACTTTTTTACGTTCAAAATATTCTTTTATTCTTTGATCAATAAGCATAGTTAATCCTTATTTGAAAACTGGCTCTTGTTCGAAAGTGGTAGATGGAATGATTGGTTGGTTTAGCTGTGACAACAACTCTAGTGCTACTTGTTTTCCATCCAAGACAGATTCTTGCATGCTTGAATATTTCCAACCACCATAACGTCCAATTGATTTAACGGCATGCATTTCTAATTGTGCTAATAAATTTGGTAAATTTTTTTCTCTCCAAAAATTGTATAATACATACGCACGTGGGATGGATATAATTTTTTGCGTGATAATTTCAGAATTCTGAATATCAAAAAGTTTTTTAGTTGTTGCAATAGCCTTTTTTAAGAGTGTTTCAGTATCAGTATTACCTAAAAATGAACATTCTCCATATAATGAGCTACAATTTTTAGGGGCCATGGACTGTGCAAAATTATGTGGGAATCCAAGACGATAAAATGGATATTGAGATTCTGGGAAATATATCCAATGTTTACTTGTTAAATCAGCACGATTAATACCGAGATTGAAATTGAGAACAGAATTACAAAGTAAGTTTTTATGCTGTGTTTTAAAATTAGTGGTACTGCGATCAATGATTTTTTGTAAAAAATGATCAAGAGGTATGGTGTTTACTAGATAATCATATTGTTCAAAATCACCATTTGCAAATGTAACAATCTTATTTTGTATATCGATAGATTCTACATTGAATTCTGTTTGAACTTTATTGCGTATATTTTGAGTAAGTTGATCAATGATATAGGATATACCGTGTTTTTTTGGATAAAAGAATGTTGAGTTATATCCAACTTTTTCTTCTTTTTTAAGATTAAGTGCCCCATCAATCATTTGTGTTAGGGAGGTTTGAGGTACAAACCTTCCTGTCCAGGATGGCGTTACTTTTTTAATATCATAAGCAAAAAGTTTTGTTTGAAAAGGTGTAAAAAAATGTTTTGAAAAACCAGCACCAAAGTGTTTTAATACCCATGTATGAAATGTTTTAGGATTTTTAATATATTGTTTACGCTTAACAAATTCTTCGATGCATTCAGTAATAACGTTGCTTGGCAGACCATGTAAATTTATTTGATAAGGATATTTGATTAACATATTGTAGGATTGTATAAAAGAGCGACGATCAATCTTGTTAAATGCTGCTTTTCCACCCATGTTTTTTTCTACGAATTGGTCCATGTATGGATCATTAATATGTAAAAGATGACCAGTATAGTCAAAAGTAAAACCGTCTTGGCGTACAGAGCGACAGAGACCACCGGCATTAGGTTCTTTATCATAAATTTTGTAATCAAAAAAGCCGTTTTGTTCAAGATGATATGCGGCAGATAGTCCAGTGAGACCTCCACCAAGAATAATGATTGTAGCCATGCGACAAGCTGCCCTTTACTCTTAATTTTTTTATTATAATTAGAAAACTACGAATTGATAAAAAAGTCCAGTCGCTACGTGTAATTGAAACTAGTTGGTACCGCATTCATATCGCTCGTATGTCCAGGTGTTAATCCAAATCCCCATGGAATCGAAAGCGTATTTATCTTGAGTGATGGCGGTATTGCCGGTAATGGTATTGCAGAAAGAATAATATCTTTTGCAAGTGAGTCATGGAATGGATTGGTCGATGATTGTATTAATCGCATTTGTATGATTTGACCATTACGATCCCATTCTAAGAAAAATACTGATTGTGGTAATTGCTTTTGCATAAGCATGTTACGTTCTTGTGTAGAAAGTCTACCCATATGGATATTGAGTGCGGTTTGTAAATGTTGTTTCAGCGTTTTAAAATATGATGCATATTTCATCATTGCTAAATCACCATTGATGTTTCCATTTGATATTCCAACGGCCTGCTGTTCTTGTTGCTTTTGATGATGTAAAAATCCATTTGCAATATCAGCAAGTGATGGCATTGTTGGATTGATTGCTTTTTGCTCATAAAGTCGTTCGCGCTTTATAGGTTTGTCTTCTCGTTTAGGTGTTTGAGCTATAGGAGCGCTAGCTTTTTCATTATTTTCTTTGCGAACTATACTTTTTTGGGTGGTTTCAGCTTCTTTTATTTTTTTATCAGCATCTTGTTTTTGTTTAGGTTTAGGGGGAGTTTGTTGGGGTTGTAATTGTTTTTGTGATGGAACAGCTGGTATAGGTTTGTTTGCTGTACCCTTAGGAGCATTTATTGTTTTCTGTTTATACATTTTCATGATACGCGGAGGTTGTGGTGGTTGTTTACTTTCTGTTTTCTTGTCCTTCCACTGGTGAGCGTTTTCAAAAAAGTATATAATAGTGAACAATAAGATTAAGTTGAGCAAAAGAGCGATTACAAACCAGAACCAAAATTTGGAATGAAATTTTTCAGAAGCACCATTATGGTTCATAAATGCTCAATTTTTTGAGTTAATTAATTTTTACTTATATAGTACTATACTAAATTTTATGGTTATTCTTCAAAGAAAATTTTATCAACGTTCTACCCAAGTGGTGGCGCGGGAACTTTTAGGTATGATATTAGTTCGTATTATTGATGGTCAGATAATAAGTGGTATTATAACCGAAACTGAGGCTTATGGATCTATTGATGATCCGGCTAGTCACGTATATTGCGGTAAAACAAAACGTAATGCGGCTATGTTTGGACTTGTTGGATCAAGTTATGTTTATCTTTCTTATGGTATGCATCATTGTATTAATCTCGTAGCATACGCAAAACCGCATCAAGCTGGTGCCGTTTTAATTCGATCTATAAAACCACTAAATGGTATCGATATGATGCGTTACAATAGAAATTTTGTTAAAGATTCTTTGTTAACAAATGGACCAGGAAAGTTATCTCAAGCATTATCAATTGATCTAAAATTAAATATGCATGATATAACCCAAGAGAGCGAGTTATATATTCTTGATAACAAGATACATTCAGATATTATTGCGACACCAAGAATAGGTATTTCTCGAGCTAAAGAATTGCTTTGGCGTTTTGTTATGTAGAGCTATTCGAATTATCTGATAAGCTTATAGCCTTAATTTGTGCATAGTGCTGCTTTTTTTCAATGCCCCATGAAGCATACATTTTGTGAAATCCACCCCGTTCATGCATCAAAAATGTTATGATTTCATTAATAAATCGTTCTGAGATGGTAAAAGGCATTTGTGATTTATAAAGCCACAGCAATAACAAGCGTTTTTGTAAGAAAGGTTTTTTTTGTTTTAACACTTTGATATTTAATATGTTATTGTCTTGTACAATAGTATCATATGCCTGTTGTGTTGTTTCTTCTAAAAACAATTCTGTTTCTTGTAGTTGTTTAAGCATGCGTTCAAAATTTGATTCAAATCGAGAATCACAATTTTTAAGGGCAGGTAAAACATTGTTACGGATACGATTGCGTAAAAAATCAGAACTTTGATTGCTTGGATCGATGATGTATTTAAGTTTGTGTTTATTTAATAAATCTAAAATTTCTTGCTTAGATAAATCGAGAAGGGGACGCCAATATAAACCATCCTTTTTTTCCATGCCAGTAAGACCTGTTAATGTCGTTCCTCGAATCATACGCATGAAAAACGTTTCCATTTGATCATCAAAATGATGTGCTAAAGCAATAGCATCAGCATTATGTTCTTGAGCTAATTTTTCAAAGAAGGTTCTACGTAATTGTCGTCCAAGATCTTCTTGTGATCCTGAATGTTTGCGAGAGAGGGTAATATTGGAAGCCTGAGCTATGATTAATGGAATATTAAGGCCATTACATATTTGTTGGCAAAATGTTACGTCCTTGTAAGAATTTGGCCGCCACTGATGATCTAAGTGTGCAGCAATGAGTCGTAGCTGTTTTTTTGATTGTACAGTTGCGAGCAAGTGAAGAAGGAACACTGAATCGGGTCCACCGGATAATCCGATTACAATGGTGCTTTGATCTGGAATTGTAATTAAATCAGTATATTTTTTTTCAATCATTTTTTTATTCTATTTTGTTTTTAATAGTAGCAGCCATAGCTTTATCTGTCCACTTTTCCTAAATATATGCTTTAAGTTCAGTGGTTTTTAGTTAATTATTAATCTTTTCTTGCGTGGATAATAATTGAAACTATATAATTATATTAGAAATAAATCAGCAGGTTTGGATTTGAAGGTTTAAATGGGACAAATGGAGGTTTTACCATGAAAAGGTTAATGGGGTTATTGTTTTTTGTTTATATAGTTAATGTGAGTGCAAAAGAGCCAGAAGACTTACTGGCGATTGAGAATGCTACATCAGTGCCATATACGGTGAGTATTTATCCTGCACATAAGGGTGCTCCGCATCCAATTCACTATCCTATAGCAGAATTGAATATGTCTATTTTATCTAATGAAACATTAGCTCATAGAACTAATCATTCAGGCCAAGTTCTAGTATTAGTACAGCGAACAAATGTGCCTTATGGTGAATCGATGCCATTTTTGTTCACTGTGCAACAACCGGGTACATATATGTTGAGACTGGATAAGATGGGCAATCTTCTACTCGATCCTAAAACAGCAACTAGCGCTATTGTAACTGGGATAAAAGTATAAAATCGTTTATTGGTTCATTTTAAAAAGGAGGGTTGTACCATGGCAAATGAAGGTAAATACTGGTCTCAGGATATTGAAACTAAATGGCATCCTAAAGAAGGTTTTTTCGATGGTTCTTCCGAAAGTATTGCTAAAGGTTTGAAGCAAGCTTCAGATAGTAAGGCTCAAGCTATAGATCGTCTTAATTTTTATATTAATCGTGCTGGGTCTCACCTGAGTGGTGAAGATAAAGCTCGTTTAAAAGAGGCTAAGAACATTTTAGAGACTCTTTATGGTAGTTCAAAGAGTTCTTGCTGTGGATGATACTTGTGAATAAATATCGCAACGATCATTCAAAAATAAAAGCCCCAAATTATTTCGGGGCTTTTATTTTTGAATTAATTAAATAGCTTAAATGTCGAGATTCTTAACGAATTGACCATTTTCTTCGATAAACTTACGTCTACCAGCAACGTCATCACCCATCAAGGTTGAGAACCAAGCATCCGCTTCAAGAGCATCTTCAATAGTAACTTGAAGGAATATACGAGTTTTAGGATCCATAGCAGTTTCCCATAATTGATCCGGGTTCATTTCACCAAGACCTTTATAACGTTGTACGTTCATGTATGGTTTACTGATCTCAGCAATCGCTTGCGTAAGCTTATAAATACCCTGGTCTTTAATTGTACGTTCCTTACCTGCCACCTGAAGCTCATATTCGTTGTTTTCTAATATAAGAAGAGGTTCCAGGATTGTGAGCATTTTGAGAGTTTCTTCTGCACTGAAAAACTCAATAGGTACTTGCCATAGGCGACTCATATGCTTAAAGTCAATGAAGCCTTCTGTTGTAAGATCTTCAATAATGTTTTCATCAAGTGAAGGTGAAGGTTTTTGATAGCCAATGCTATATTCTTTAAATTCATTTTGTAGTGCTTCAAGCAGGACTTGAGCGCCGATTTCTTTATCCCAACTATATTTGTGTAAAAATGTAATAAGTTGATGACAGTGGTTGACTGGAATCTTAAATTGGAATGCTAGTTTTTCAAGGATTGCTTCATATCGTTGAAGCTGACCAAGTAATTGTTGCCAATTTGTAGCAGCAAGTTCTTTGCCATCACAGATACATGTAAGATTATTAAATGCCCATTCAAAGAGGAAATTTTTAAAGAATTTTTCATCTTTGAGATATTGTTCTTGCTTGCCAATTTTTACTTTATATAGTGGTGGTTGAGCAATATAAAGATATCCACGTTCAATTAGTTCTTTCATATATCTGAAGAAAAACGTTAATAGAAGGGTTCTTATGTGAGATCCATCTACGTCAGCATCCGTATTGTGACAGCAGAGGCCGCCAAATCCAGCGATAAAATTTTCGTCTTCTTCAACAGAAAAATCATATACATTACCATTAGAAGGCTCACAGGTTGTAAGTGATTTTATCGGTAGACCCATGAGGTCGCCATTAATATCAATAAATTGACGATTGTGCCCACTGGCATAGAGACTATTGAGTTTACCATCTAACTTATCAGCATTTGGTGCAGAGGACCAAATTGATTTAATTTTCAATAGATCTTCTCTGGTATTAATGGTCAAAGTCCAACTAGTATGTTTAGTCAAGCAGTCTTGACCTCGTATCTGTGTTGGGACACCAGTAGGTTCATTTTGAGATATGGATGCAACGATACCAAAGCTTGAAAGCAAGTATTGAATACCACTTGCAATATCTCGTGAAGATGAATAGAAAGCGATGCCTTGTTCCCCAATATGACCATCACCTAATACGAACCCACGCAAGAATGCTAATCGTAGTTCATTGGAACAAGTGAAAATAAGATTAGGAATCTTTTTAGTTATGGAATCAACACCATTAAATCCAAAAAGTTTCTGCCATCCCATACTTGCAATACGGTTAACTATTTTTAACTCGCCTGCTCTGTCTGCATTATCATAGTATTTAGGTGTTATTCCAAATACTGATTCCATTAATTGAGTTAGCTCAGGCAATATTTTTTGGTTTCTATCGCCAATGCAAAGACGTATACCATTGCGATCTGAGCAAGATCCTTCAGCCAAGTAGAATCCAAGTAATGTCAAAAGATTTGAATCGACATTAATGAACCTTTTTACTTGTTGATCAGCATAATGCTCTGGTGTTAGGCATAGGTCTTCTCGAGTTCCAAACCATTCTAGATCTGTTGGCTCTAAGTCAGAAAGTCTAACGTATGTTTTCACACGATTTGCAGGAGAACCTTTATATTGTTCTTCCCAGATTCTTTCTAGTCTGCTTTTGCCAACAAAGACATCTTGAATGAATTCAGAAATGTCGGCACCAATAGCGGAAACATAGGCCTTGAAGTTTTCTATAGTTGGCCGAGATGTGCCTTTTTCCCAAGCATAAAAAGTTACTGGTTGTTTAATATTGATGGCTTGGCATAACTGTATATTAGAAACGCCACTTTCTCGTCTTAAGCTTGATAGCCGATTTCGTGTGTTTTCGGGAATATCAACACGAGGTGAAGTAAGCTCTGGTTGATCGGCATACTCTTGTTGAACTTGGTCTTTATACCAATCTTCTACCGCTGCACCACGAACCCATACTTGTTGAGCAGTTTCAGGATCAGAATGTAATTCTTTTAAAAGATCCAACGTTGCAGGTGCATTATTTGGTAAACGCACCTTTTTTGGTGCTACCAATAGATCACCTTCTTGAAGCTCGCGACCCTTTTTCAGAACAATTTCATCTTTTTCATATACGAAAACACTATGACTTGCTGTTACTTTTACAGAACGACCATAAGCTGTTTTAATATCAAAAAGTTCTTCTGTAAGTGGGTGTCTGATAATAGACTTAATTGGCTTAAAGTGAACATTATTTGTTTTAACATCAAAGCAGAGAACATCACCAAGTTGATCATCAGTAAGTTTATCAACATTGCCTGTATCAATACCATGTTTCGCAAGTTTTTCGTCAATAAATTTACCTATAGTTGTCATAGTGACACCATTGCTATCTTTAATAAAGACATGCTCCTGAGCATCGACACTCATGATTGCTACCTTATGATACCTTGCTTTAGCGATATCAAATTCTTCGCCAATACCGCAACCGATTGCTGCAATAAGGGATTTAATTTCTTCGTTATTGAGGATTTTATCAAGTCGTGCTTTTTCAACGTTTAAAACTTTACCCCTAAGAGGAAGAACAGCTTGTGTTTGTCTGTCTCGAGCTTGTTTAGCAGAACCACCTGCAGAATCACCCTCAACGATAAACAATTCTGTATTTTCAGGATTTTGGTCGGCGCAGTCACCAAGTTTACCTGGTAAGACCGTAGACTCAAGAGCTGTTTTGCGGCGAGTTAAATCACGTGCTTTACGTGCGGCTTCGCGAGCACGTTTTGCAACCAAAGCCTTTTGTAAAATCTTTTTAGCAATCGTTGGATTTTCTTCAAAGTAGGTATCAAGAAAGCTAAATGTCCATGAATCAACGATACCCTTAACTTCACTGTTACCAAGCTTACCTTTGGTTTGACCTTCAAATTGTGGTTCAGGGACTTTAATGTTAATAACAGCGACGAGACCTTCACGGACATCTTCACTAGAAAGTGATTCATCTTTAGCCAAATTTAATGCTTGCATACGACGGTTGCATGCTTTGGTTAATGCACTTTTAAAACCAGCAACGTGTGTACCACCTTCAATAGTATTAATATTATTTACGAAGGAAAATAGTTGCTCTGCATAACTATCATTATATTGTAAAGCAACTTCAACCATGTATTTTTCATCTTCGCGTTCAAATGAAATTACTTCAGGGAAGATAGGAGATTTCTTTTTATTAATATCTTCAATAAAAGATCTAATACCACCATCAAAGAAAAACTCATGTTTTTTATTACTTTTTTCATCGGTGATATCAATACGCAATCCTTTGTTGAGGAATGCTAGCTCGCGAAAACGTTTGGCTAATATATCAAAACTAAAATCAACAGTTTCTTCGAATATTGCAGGGTCTGGTGTAAAACGAATACGGGTTCCTCGTTTATTGGAGGGACCTACAATAGTTAATGGACCTAAAGGCTTACCAATCTGATATGATTGTGTAAATGCATTACCATTTTGATAAATATTTAATTCAAGTGATTTTGATAATGCGTTTACAACAGAAATACCTACCCCGTGAAGACCACCAGAATATTTGTAAGAATCTTTATCAAACTTACCTCCTGCGTGTAGTTTAGTTAGTACAACCTCTGCAGCAGAAATCTTTTCTGATTTATGTATATCAGTTGGAATACCTCGACCATCATCGGTTACAGTGCATGAACCATCCAAATGCAGAATAACGTCAATATTTTTACAGTATCCAGCCAATGCTTCATCTACTGAGTTATCTACAACTTCGTACACCAAATGGTGCAAACCTTGTGAACCAGTGTTACCAATATACATAGCTGGTCGTTTTCTAACAGCTTCAAGTCCTTCCATTACACGAATGGACTCAGCAGAATACTGCTTTTCTTTATTGTCTTTATCTGCCATAGAATGGCTCCTCTCCGAACTGTTTACGGTATTTTTGTCCATAATTTCTCTAATATTCGGTACTATTATTCAACTTTGTGTTATTATTAGTGTAGAAAATTATACAAATTTTACCAGTTTTTAGATGTATTTGACCGATAGTTTCTTTATGCAAGCGGCTTATAAGCAAGCCATTTGCGCTTACAATCAAAATGAAGTGCCAGTTGGGGCTGTTATTATAGCCCCAGACGGTGCTATTGTCGCGCAAGCCTATAATATGGTGGAACAGACCAATAATCCATTTGCTCATGCAGAGATGTTAGCAATAGAGGCTGCAGCCAGTTCTATAGGAGATTGGAGATTGCAGGGATATTCTATTTATGTTACCCTTGAACCCTGTGCCCTTTGTATGCAAGCTATAATTCGTAGCAGAATTTCGACCTTAGTTTTTGCTACACGTTCGCTACAAGAAGGGTTTAGCCTTGACAGGTATACTACTTTCCAGTTATACCAAATTCCTATAACCATCCGAGAAGGATGTGGACAAAGACAAGCAGCAGAATTATTAAGAAAATTTTTTAGAAAAAAAAGGAGAGATGGTGGTAAACAAGAAGATATCAGGTAAACTCAAAGAGATTCAGCAAGAGCTCTTAAGGCGTAAAGCTGCTTTAGAGCAGGACTTAATACGACTTTCAAATGAAAAATTGTCAGATGATCAAGTTCAGGATGCAGGTGATCAAGCATTTACTTTGACCATGGAGGCTCTTCGGGCATCCTTGCAGAACACCGAAAATGAAGAGTATAATAGGATTATCAAGGCTTTAGAGGCCATTGATGAAGGAACTTACGGAATCTGTGTAGATTGTGGGAGTGAAATTTCAGAAAAGCGTCTCAAACACTATCCTAATGCTTCCAGATGTATTGCATGCCAAGAGCAGGCAGAAGCCCTTGGATAACTCTACTTTTAATCGCCGATGTAGCTCAGTGGTAGAGCAATTGATTCGTAATCAATAGGTCGTCGGTTCAACTCCGATCATCGGCTCCATTTTAGACTTTGACTTTTTTTTGTCAAAGCGCTACACTTTTAATATAAAAAATTGCTTGTTTATCAGTAAAATCAAACGTTACGAAAGCTTTTTATTAAAATTATGAAAAAAGCAGAAGAAAAAAAAGAACAAAAAACAGTATCAAAAGTGGCTCCTAAAGCAAAAAAAGGCTTGGCGCCAGCATCACACGGTGTAGGACGTAGAAAATCATCTGTTGCTCGTGTATGGCTTCGTAAGGGATCAGGGGCAGTTACTATTAATGGTTTGGATTATAAAAAGTACTTTGTTACTTTGCTTTCTCGCCAAAATATTGAAGCTCCATTTCGTGCAAGCCAAGAGGCAAATCACTTTGATGTGGATGTTAATGTCTGCGGTGGTGGTAAGCAATCTCAATCAGGAGCAGCTAAGCTTGGCTTTGCTCGTGCTCTTTTGAAATATGATGATTCACTTCGTTCAGTATTGCGCAATGCAGGTTTGTTGACTGTTGATTCGCGAGTTAAAGAACGTAAGAAACCAGGTCAAAAAGCAGCTCGACGTAAGTTCCAATTTGTAAAGAGATAATATCTCTGACTTGGATAAAAAATTATGGGAACGTAAAAAAATACGTTCCCATTTTTTTTGCTTAAAAAAAGCTTAATTTTTAACAGAAATGGTTCGATGAACCTTGTTTGGTGGGTTGGTTCGACTTAAAGTAAAAACAAAAACAAATAAGCATACAGAGATAATGCTTAACGATATACGATTTTTATATCTTCTGTTCATATAATTGAATTATTCTTTTTATAACTCCCACTTACTTTAACTTTTATATTACTCCGAGTTATTCTACCTGTCAATAGGCCTAGATTAAATATTTTAATAATAACAGTTTTGATTTATAGAGCTTGTATGCTAGAGTACCGGGTGTGAAGATTGTAATATAAAAAGAGAGGATAATATGACAAGCAAAGATCTTAAAAAGAAGTTTTTACGGGTTTTTTTAGGGATAGAAATAGTAGTTTTTGGACTTACGTATTTTTGGGGTGCACATGGTTTGCAGGCATTAGTGAATATGAACCAAAATAATATCAAATTGGAGGCTAAAATAGCAGATATGCAGCGTGAAGTTGCGGGTCTGGAATCACAGATAGAGGAATGGCATATTCATCCTTTTTATAGAGAAGAGATTGCTAGAGAAAAGCTTCAAATGGCAAAAAAGGATGATACAATATACTTCATTGACGAAAAAAAAAACGACAAACAAGAAAGATTCAGATGAATTATCCCTATAAACTTCCAGAATTGGGGTATGCTTATGATGCCCTTGAGCCTTATATAGACAAAGAAACAATGATTCTTCACCATACAAAACATCAGCAAGCTTATGTTAACAATCTTAATGGTATTCTTGAGAATCATCCAGAATTGCAAAAACTTCCTTTAGAAGCCATTTTGGGCGATTTAAATGTGATTCCTGCATCAATACGACAGGGTGTGATCGATCAGGGTGGTGGTGTATTGAATCATACCATGTTTTGGACAATGATGAGTCCTCGTGGTGGTGGAGAGCCTAAAGGGGCCCTTTTAGAGGCTATAAAGGCCAATTTTGGCTCATTTGACGCATTTAGGGATCAGTTTACTCAGACAGCTAAAAAACTTTTTGGTTCGGGTTGGGTGTGGATATCATTGAATAAGGATGGTAAATTGATCATGTCGACCACTCCTAACCAGGAAACGCCTCTTTCTGAAGGTATGAAACCCATTATGTGCTTTGATGTATGGGAGCATGCATATTATCTAAAATATCAAAACAGGCGTCCAGAATATATCGATGCCTGGTGGCATATAGTCAATTGGGATCAAATTGATGAGAATTATCGAAAAGCCGAGTAATAATAATCAGTAATATTAAGGGCCGCTTCATGCGGCCCTTAATAAAGTTAAAAGTTTAGACCAAGATCTATTTTTTCTAAATCACTAAAGTCAGTAGCTTTTTTGTATGCAGCATATGTTAACATGCCAGCAATCATAGAACCACCAACAATATAGTAATATGGATGTTGTTTTGCAGAATCTACAATTACATTGCCTGCTGAAGTAGCCGCACTATAAGTTGTCATAGCGACATTGGTTAATGTTTCTGTAGACGGTAAAAGATACCCAGAAACTTTTTCAGCAACCCATGTTTGGGCAATTGTTTTTTTAGATGGCATATATCCAGTAACCGTAGTAGTTATCTTTTTATAGCCATTTTTAATGCTTTGAGCAACTTGATCTGTAGAAGGTACTGAAACATTAGGCATTGTATATGCTTGTGTTCCACCAACTGCCATCAAAAGACCAAGTGAAAGTATTAATAGTTTCTTCATAATAATTCCCTTTATTTTAGAGATTACAGTTATGCAATATTGCATATTAATATTATCTCAAATGGTCAATAAAGTGTCAAAAGCCCTTTATTAAATCGACATATTGAGGTGTTTTTAGGGAAAGTGAGGACAATTTTGTGGGATTTAAATTGTTTGAGATAGGTTATTAATTATAAAACATTTTTATCAAAAATAAATTTAAAAAAACTCTTAATTGTTAGATAACCGACAACTTGATATACTTAGAAAAAAATACAATTATTGCATTTAGGTACGATTGATTACTATGTCAGATAAAAATACCCAAATTGATACGTCAGTTGAACACGATAGTTCCCAAGAACATGAAATTCGTTTAGAAAAAGTAAAAAAACTCCAAGAACTCGGTATTGAGCCTTGGCCTAACATGAAACAAATTTCTGATTCATGTTCTCAAGTTATAGAAAAGTTCAAAGAAGAAGATGGTCATAATGAGGTTGCTATTGCGGGCCGTATTATGGCGATTCGTGAGCATGGCAAAACAATTTTTTGCACGATTCAAGATCGTACTGGAAGATTGCAAGTTTATATTAAAAAAGACATTCTAGGCGAAGAAAAATTTGAATTTTTTAAGCATTTTATTGATACGGGTGATATTGTTTGGTTTACAGGTTCAGTTTTTAAAACAAAAATGGGTGAAATTACACTGAAGGCACAGGAACTTACCTTGCTCAGTAAATGTTTGCATCCACTACCAGAAAAATGGCATGGTCTTGCTGATCAAGAGTTGAAGTATCGTAGTAGATATCTTGATTTGATGAGTAGTGATGAATCACAAAAAAAATTCAAAATAAGATCCAATGTTGTAGCATTCATGCGTCGCTTTTTAGATGATCATGAATTTATGGAAGTAGAAACTCCTATGTTACATCCCATTCCAGGTGGTGCTGCAGCAAAGCCGTTTGTTACACATCATAATGCATTGCATATGGATTTATATCTGCGCATTGCACCTGAACTTTATCTGAAACGTTTAGTTATAGGTGGCTTTGAACGAGTATATGAAATCAATAGAAATTTTAGAAATGAAGGTATTTCAACACGACATAATCCAGAATTTACGATGTTAGAATTGTATATGGCTCATGTTGATTACCAATTCATGATGAACTTTATTGAAAATATGTTACACAAACTTGTACAACAAGTCTGCGG
The DNA here is from genome assembly GCA_001771315.1 of candidate division TM6 bacterium RIFCSPHIGHO2_12_FULL_36_22. Lineage (GTDB taxonomy): Bacteria > Babelota > Babeliae > Babelales > UBA12409 > 2-12-FULL-36-22. The sequence continues at coordinate 48,697 of METK01000010.1, read as the reverse complement.
TGAAAGTGTTTTGCCATTCGGTGAATATGTATTAAATTTTGGAAAGCCATTTGATCGCTTGTCAGCTAAGGATGCAATTTTAAAATACAGTGATATACCAAAATCGGCTCTTATGGATAAGACCATTGATGCAACGCTTGCAAAATATAATGTTAAATATGGTAAACAAGATTCTTTGAATAAAAAAATATTTGCTCTTTTTGAAGAAGTTGCTGAATCTAAATTAATACAACCAACCTACATTATTGATTTTCCAATCGAAATATCACCATTATCAAAACGCAGTAAAGATAATCCATCCATTGCAGCTCGATTTGAATTGTTTATTGCCGGAATGGAAATAAGTAATGGCTTTAGTGAATTGAATGACCCATTTGATCAAGCAGAACGATTTAAGCATCAAGTCGCTGCGCAGCAGGCAGGAGATGAAGAAGCGCATCAATATGATGCGGACTATATTCATGCTCTTGAGTACGGACTTCCGCCAACATGTGGTGTCGGTATTGGAATTGATCGTCTAACTATGCTTTTAACAAATACAACTTCAATTAAAGATGTGATCTTATTTCCAACACTTAAGAAAAAAGAGTCAACGACTTTCCCCTAAAGGAGGGAGCTTGCAGCTAAGGAATTAACTTGCTGCAATAGGCCCGTTGACTCGGGCCCAGATGTATAGCCATTGGCCCTACACCATATGTTTTTTATATTTCGAGAAGCATTGAGATCCGCATTAAGTTGTAAACCACACGAACATACACTGACTGATTTTTCTGTTGCTTTTCTTAACAACATCACATTGAGAACATCTTTGGGATGTGTAGCGAGGATCAATATATTCAACATAGATCCCAGCTAGTTCAGCAAGATATTTTAATGCATTTTCTAGTCGTTTAAAAACTCCATCTGCTTACACCGAGCTGAAGCACGGGGTATCCAGATCATAAGGAGATTGTTCAATGAAATAACGGTTGTAGGAATCCTTCCTTATTTCAATTTTATTAAAATAGTTGAAATAAAGACTCAAATATGATATTCTTATTTCAGTAGTAGTATAATTATTGAAATAAGATTGCCAAAAATGCGTAAAACAGGTAAATATAAGCAGATTGGAGGAATTAGGTATTTTATACCTGATTCTTTACCTCCCAAGGATCCTCCTTTTTCACTGTCGTCAGAGGCCACCGAATTATACGGTGATGCCATGCATTATCTGGGTGTGCTTAATGAGATGACCAATAGAATTCCTGATATGTGGCGATTTATCAAAGCCTATGTTATTAAAGAGGCTCTCTTATCTTCTGAAATAGAGGGAATTAATACTACATTAATGAATGTTTTTACACAACCACTGTTAAAAACAGAACCGGATAAAAACACTCAACTTGTTATGAATTATACAAAGGCATTGGAATTGGCTGTTAAAATGATACAACAGGAGGATATGCCTATTGTATCTCGCATGCTGTTAGCTGCTCATAGTGAATTAATGGCTGGAGAGGGTGATAAGTCAGATCCTGGAAATTATCGGAAACAATCGGTTCGTGTAGGCCAATTTGTACCTCCTCCGGCATTAGACATTCCACAATTGATGGCTGACCTTGAACGTTTTATTAATACAAATGAATCTCTACCATTGCTGGTTAGAGCTGGTCTTGCTCATGTTCAATTTGAAACCATACATCCTTTTCTTGACGGTAATGGTCGTATCGGACGCCTTTTGATTATTTTGATGTTGCTTGAGGGGCGATTGTTGTCTGAGCCGTTACTATATATTTCTTACTATTTTAAAAAATATCATCTTGAATATTATCAACATCTTAATCGTGCACACACAGAAGGCGATTTTGAAAATTGGATAATCTTTTTTTTAAAGGCGGTTAAAGAGAGTAGCATGGACGCATACAAGCGTGCTGATGCCATTGAACAACTGGAACAAGAATTGATAAAAAAAATTATAAACTCTGAATCGTCAGAAAAATTATGTAATGCTCGATTAGAAGTTTTATCTTTGTTATTCAGTATGCCAGTAATTAGTATTAATGAAGTGGCAACACAACTTGATGTAGCATACAATACAGCACACAAGATTATAACTGATTTAGTTAATCTCAATATTCTTAAACAAGAAGATGAACAACAAAAACGTGGTAAGCTTTTTAAGTTTCAACGGTACATTGAGATTTTAGAGCAGGACTTTGATTGATGTAGAATGCATTTTAACTTATATTGTGTAATACAAAATCAGTTCTAATAATCTACACAATTTGAAATTATATCACTTTGAGGTTTGGATATTTTTTTTCCTTTTCTACTCAGCACTCTCATCGCGAATTCTAATTTTGAAAAATAAGCGTAAACTTTTGTTGATTTGATACGTTTGATTCATTGACCCTTATTACTTTTACTCGTACACTTTTTATAAGTAAAATTTAAACATCCTTATAAAAAGTAGTAACATGGCAAATAAAAAAATCTTATTGATGATTGCTGGTCAAGAATTCCAACCAATTGAATATGGCCATACTAAAAAAGTTCTTGAAGATAATGATATTGAAGTTGTAACAGGAAGCAATGTTTCTGGTCAGGCATATGCAACGGATGGTTCTGTTGTTCATGTTAATATGGTTATCCCAGAAATAGATATGGATCTTTTTGATGGTATATTTCTTATTGGTGGGGCAGGTGCTTTAAAAAGTCTAGATAATGGCGATGTATATAATCTTCTACGTACTGCGGAACACGAAGATAAACCATATGGTGCCATTTGTGTTTCACCACGTATCCTTGCACGAGCTGGGGTGTTAGCTGGTAAAAGAGCGACTGGTTGGGATGAAGATGAAAAACTAGCATCAATTTTTGAAGAATATGATGTTGATTATATTCATGAACCAGTAGTGGTTGATGGTAATGTTGTAACAGCACGAGGTCCAAAACAAGCTGAAGAATTTGGCAAAGCTATTGTAAGGATAGTTAAATAAAAAAGTATTGAGGCATCATGGAAACCCTACAAGGGGCAAAATACTGTTGGATTTTGCCAGAAGAATTGGATTCTGTTATTGAACAGGCAAGTAAGTATAAACTTTCTATTCCGCTCATGCATACACTTTCATCGCGCGGTATAACAAGTAAAGAAGATATAGAATCTTTTTTGTTTACGGCATTTGAAAAAGAAGTTCATGATGCAGCGCTTATGAAAGATGCTTTGAAAGCTGTTAACAGAATTTTGCAAGCGATAGAAAAGGGTGAAAAGATTCTTGTTGCAGGAGACTATGATGTTGACGGTATTACATCAAGCGCGCTTATGCTTGAATGTCTTTTGCCTTTGGGTGCAAAAATAAACTTTTTTTTACCGAATCGTGTTAAAGATGGTTATGGTCTTTCTACAAAAGTTATTCAAAAGGCTGCTGATAGTGGCTATACAGTAGTGGTAACTGTTGATAATGGAATAACGGCTTTTGAACCAGCAGAGCTTGCAAAGAAGGTTGGTATTGATTTAATTATTACTGATCATCATAGACCTCATGATAAAATACCAGATGCATTTGCAGTAATCGATCCCGCACAAACGGATTGTAATTATCCATTCAAATATTTAGCAGGAGTAGGTGTTACCTTTAAAGTTCTTTCCCTTCTTTATCAAAAGAAAGGGCTAGAGCTTCCAACAAAAGCATATGAATTACTACTCTTAGGAACCGTTGCGGATGTTGTGCCATTGAAGGGAGAAAATCGATATTGGGTTCGTCATGGTCTTCAATATATTAATGAACATGAAAGCTTTCCTGTTTATGTTATGAAGCAAAATAGTAAATTATCTAAATCAATTATATCTGCTACTGATATTGGATTTTCTTTAACTCCGCAATTAAATGCATTAGGACGTTTAGATGATGCTCGTCAGGGAGTTAAATTTTTAATCGGTTCAGATGAAAAAGAAACTCAATTTATTGGAAGTATTTTACTTGAACTTAATGATGCTCGTAGGGAAGTAGAACGTTCAATTGTTGCGCAGGTTGAACGAGAAATTAAATCTGGCAATATTGATTTAGAAAATGAAAATATTATCATGGCTGGTGGTAAGGATTGGCAGCCTGGGGTTATCGGACTTGTTGCGTCACGTATGATTTCAGCATATGGTAGGCCAACGCTTTTATTTCATTTGACCAAGGATGGTATGGCAAAAGGCTCATGTCGTTCGATACCAGAATTTAACATGTTTGATGCATTAACCGAATGTAAAGATTTGTTAACACAATTTGGTGGACATTCACTTGCAGCGGGACTTGCTTTGCCACAGAAAAATTTACCCCTATTAAAAGAACGTTTAGAAAAATTTGTAGCAGAACAGCTAACACCATTTGATTTACAGCAAAAAATAATACTTGATGCACCAGCAACATTCAAAGATATTAATAAAAAATTTATGCATGACATGAATCTTTTTGAACCATTTGGTAATGAAAATAATCAACCTACCTTTTTGATACGTGATGTTAATCTTGTAGAAGAACCAAAACTTCTTAAAGACCAGCATGTTAAATGTCGTGTTTTTTCAGATGGTATTATTAAACCAGTTATTTTCTTCAATAGACCAGAGCTTTTTGAGCAATTACGAAAACAGGGTGAAAAATCATTTAGTTTGGCAGCTCAGGTGACAGAAAATTATTGGAATGGTATGATAAATATAGAACTTCGTGGTATTGATATAGCATTTGAAACATAAAAAGTAATTCAGAGTAACATATGATTATTACCATTGATGGTCCGGTAGCGAGCGGTAAATCTAGCTTAGCGCGTGGGCTTGCAACAATTCTAGGTTATCACCATATTAATAGTGGATATTTTTATCGCGCTTTAGCCTATATTTTATTGAATTATTGTCATAAAACCTTAAATGATCTTTGGGTCCTTGATAAGTCTGATTTGAGTTGTTTGGCTTTAGATAAACTTGAATATGTCTATAGAGATGGTCAGCCTCGGATGCTTTATGAGGGCAATGACATAACTTTTCTGCTTAAAACACGGGATATTGATGATGGTTCTTCTATCATATCTACTTATCCATTTATTCGAAATATAGTTAATAAATTTCAGCATGCATCCGCTGATGACCATAATATTGTAATTGACGGTCGTGATATAGGTACTATAGTTTTTCCTACAGCTCAACTTAAAATATATCTTACAGCATCTTACTTAAAACGTGCAGAACGGTGGCAACAGGATCAAAAGCGAAAAGGCAATTTCTTTACTTTAGAACAAAGTTTGCATGAAGTACAAGAGCGTGATCATCGTGATACAACTCGTAAAATAGCCCCATTGACCGTTCCAGCAGGAGCTCTCATTATTGATAATAGTGATCTTTCAAAAGAAGATGTAATTAAGCAGGTTCTTGAACAACTACACAAAATTTGATGAATTTCACTATATTTTTTTTGTACTTGATCTAGATAAGAATAAAAGAGGTTGTTATGAAATATTATTATATTATGTTGGGGTTGAGTTTGGTATCGGTTATTTTTGCCAATGATGATTCAGTTGTTCCAGAAGAAGAAGAAATAATGATAATTAGAATAAGAGGTCGTCAGGTTCCAGAGTTAGCAAGGAGACCATTACAAGATGATTATATGATGGTTCCAATTATTAAAGAAGAGTCGGAAACTGATAGTTTAGTACCAGAAATTGTAAGATTACTGGGCATGAGACAAATTTTAGATAATTAAAATAATTCAGATTTGATGAGATGCTAATGTTAAAATGGTTAGCTCAACATTATAAAAACAAAATAAATAACAAGTAAAAACCGCCCTATTGCAGGGCGGTTTTTACTTGTTACAATTTATCGAGCTTGGTTGTAGCCTTCGCATTCTTCTTCGTCGTAGTTTCCAAACTCTTTCATGCGTTCATGTGCATAACCAGCAGTTTCTTGTGTATCAGCATTACTTGGCGCTGCAGCTTTTTTACCGCAACCAGCAAGAGCCAATATTGCCAATATAGCAATGGATGCTAGAACTTTTTTCATGATAGTCTCCTAGAAAGTATTATGTTATTTCTTTTTTTTTGTTTTAGCTTTAATAGTAGTTACTTTTTTTACTTTGGTCATAGGCCTTTTTTTGAATGGATTTTTTTCAAAAGCCTTCTCCAATAATTGATCTATATGATCAATAAACACTAATTCGATATCTTTGTCTATGTCTTTAATAAATTCTTGTACATCATCGTGATTTTCTTGTGGAAGAAAAATTGTCTTAATACCATAACGTTTTGCAGCAAGAATTTTTTCCTTTAATCCTCCAACAGCCAGTACGCGACCGCGAAGAGTTACCTCGCCGGTCATGGCAATATTTTTTTTAACTGGATTTTTACTCAATGCTGATACCAAAGCTATACACATTGTAATGCCAGCCGAAGGACCATCTTTTGGAGTGGCTCCTTCTGGAATGTGAATGTGAATATCTTTATTACTTGCAAATGAAGGTGATATGTCAAGTTCTTTGCATCGTGTACGAATATAACTCATAGCAGCTTGTGCAGATTCTTGCATAACTTCACCTAATTGACCTGTGAGAGTAACTGTTCCTTTACCAGGTACAATTGAAGCTTCAATTTCTAATACATCACCGCCAACTTCAGTCCATGCAAGACCGGTTGATAAACCAATTGAATCTTTCTTTTTAGGATCCAAAGTTGTACGTTTATATTTTGCAAATCCTAACCACTCTTTAATAAGTTCTGATGTAATGATAATAGATTTTTTTTCATTTTTCAGAATAACCTGAATTGTTTTACGAACCAACTTTGCAATAACACGATCTAATTGTCGAACACCAGATTCTTTAGTGTACTCTTCTACAAGTATTTCAAGAGCTTCAGGTCCAAGTTTAAATTGTTGCTTGGTAAGGCCATATTCTTTAAGATTTTTCGGAATCAGAAAGTTTTTTGCGATAGCAATCTTTTCACTTTCTGTATATCCAGCAAGATTAATAATTTCCATACGATCAAACAGAGGATATGGAATATTGTCTAGCACGTTTGCTGTTGTAATAAACATGACTTGGGATAGATCATATTCCAAATCAAGAAAATGATCGATAAAGCCACTGTTTTGTTCTGGATCCAAGACCTCCAATAGTGCTGCAGATGGATCTCCATGAACATCATTGGACATTTTATCGATTTCATCGAGTAAAATAACCGGATTTTTAACCTTGGCTTTTTTCATTGCTTGAACAATTTTACCTGGCAATGCACCAATGTATGTACGTCGATGACCTCGAATTTCAGCTTCATCGCGTACGCCACCAAGGGCAATACGTACAAATTCTCGTCCAAGACTTTCAGCAACAGATTTTGCTAATGAAGTTTTACCTACACCAGGTGCCCCAACCAAACAGATAACAGGAGACTTCTTTTGGGACCCAGAAAACTTGATGGCAGCTAAAAACTCTAAAATACGATTTTTAGCATTTTGAAGACCAGCATGTGAGCCATTGAGTAATTTTTCAGCCTTAGCTAAAGAAATATTGTCTTTAGAGGCTTTTTTCCATGGTAGGCCAATTACCCAATCAATATAGTGTCGACTTACTACTGCCTCAGAAGAAAGAGGAGGCATTTGCTCAAGCCGTTTAAGTTCTTTTTCTACTTTTTCTCTTGCTTCTTCTGTTAAACCAATATCATCGAGCGTTTCTTGAATTTTGCTAATTTCAGACGAGTGATCATCTCGGCCAAGCTCTTTTTGAATAGCCTTCATTTGCTCGTTAAGATAGTACTCTCTTTGATTTTTTTCTACCTGTGTTTGAATGCGACCTTTGATTCGCTGCTCTGTTTGCAAGATTTCAATTTCTTTTTGAAGTAGTCCAGCAATTTTGAGAATTCTACTATATAGATCATAGTGCTCAAGTACAGATTGACGTTCATCAAAAGACAGAGATAGCTGAACAGCAATTGTATCCACTAAATTATCGATATCAGCTACAGTCCTGGCTTGAGTCAATAAATCTTGTGGCGCACGTTCATTGAGTCGAGAATATTCTGTATAAAGGTCCTTAATTTGGCGCCATAGAGCTTCTAGCTCGATTGAATGTTCATCATTAATAGTTGGCAGATCTTCATAATATGCCCCCATAAAATCGCCTTCTTCTTCCAGATGAATAATACGGGCACGACAAATTCCCTCAATAAGAATCTTGAGAGCATTGTTTGGCATGCGAATAACTTGCAAAATGGTCGCTCTGAGGCCATATTCGAAGATGTCAGCTCCGGTTGGGTTCTCAACATTAGGGTTTTTTTGAGCGGTAACAAATAGCGATTTATTATGCTTAAGAGCATATTCCACCGCTTGAATAGATGATTTTCTTCCTACTATTACAGGGTTAATACTTTTTGGTAAAATAACCACATTCTTTAAGGGGAGAACAGAGAGATAATTAGTATGCTCATCAGTTTGTTCATCCTGTATGGATCGTAGCTCCTGTAGCGTGATTTCCTTTTCTTCTGCCATATTTTTATTTGATCCTACGTAAAATTGGTATTATACTGAGGACTGGGAATTTTTGGATTTATAGATTTGCTTATTTATAAAGATAGTTTATCATAATTCACTATGCGAGTAAATGGGAGATTATTTAAACCAACAGGTTAAATAAACCTGTTAAAGGGAGGCACAGGTGATCGAAAGCTAGTAAATGAATGCATTGTTCATAAAAATATTTTGGCAAAGTGTCGATACTGTGCTAGAATTATCGTTGAAATAGGTAATTGTTTCAATTCTCTTAACTTAATTCTAAAGGTTTTCTCATATGATTTCATTTTTGAAGAAGATGTATGGTAACTTTCAAAGTCGTGATGAAGTTATCAAGTTTCTCATGTTAGGATTTATATTCTTTTTGGTGATTGGTACCTATTGGACACTTCGTCCTCTTAAAGATGGTCTTTTTCTATCTATCGTAGGTGGACCTTATCAGCCATATGCAAAAATCCTTTCAATGTTTGCTGTATTTCCAATTGTTATGTTCTATTCTAAATTGATTGACTGGTTTAGCCGGGATAAGGTTTTTTATATTTTAACAGCCTTTTACTGTATTACAGCGTTTATTTTTGCGATATTTTTTATGCATCCATCGATTGGCCTTGCTAATACAGTGGAAAGCCCAGCCCGTATAATCGGTTGGTTGTGGTATATTTGGGTAGAAAGCTTTGGTTCATTGATTGTAGCGCTATTTTGGGCGTATACAGCTGATATTACTGCTCCAGAAGTTGCTAAACGAGGTTATCCTCTTATTGTGCTCTTCGGTCAAATGGGTAATATTCTAGGGCCTCTATTTTTGACACCACTTGGTAGAAATTACTTTCATGGTGATAGTAGTCCTGTGGTGGCCATCACTGGGGTTCTAATTTTTGGTATCGGTTTTATGGTTTGGCTTTTCTCTAGGGTTGTCCCAGTAAGTCAGCGTCAAGGATATCAATCTCCAGATGAGAAGAAAATTAATAAAAAAGAGGCAAAAGAGCCAGGATTCTTTGAAGGGTTATTGCTTTTAGTTAAAACTCCATATCTATTGAGTATTTTCTTTATAATCACCATTTTTGAAGTGATTGTGACTGTGTTTGATTTCTTGCTTAAAATGAATGTTTATGAAACTTTTTCTAGTAGTGCTGATCGAGTATCATATTTGGGTTCATATGCATGGATGACAGGTTTAGTAGCATTCATTTGTGTTATTCTAGGTATTAACAATATTCAACGTAAAGTTGGTATGACAGCATCCTTGCTTATTTTACCATTCTTAGTTGTGTTTGCTGTGCTTACATCTAAATTTTACACAGGTATTACAGTATTTTTCTGGATCATGGTATTTTCAAAGGCTGTTAACTATGCTCTTAACCAGCCAACTTTGAAACAGCTTTATATTCCAACTAGTTCAGATGCAAAATACAAATCCCAAGCATGGATTGAGATGTTTGGTAGTCGGGGTTCTAAGGGTGGTGGATCATTCTTTAATACCTTCCGTTCTTCTTTTGTAAAAGTATCAGGGCCGGCAGGTGCAGCAGCATTTATGACTGTTTTCACATTAGGCAGTATGGGTCTGATTGCAATGTGGATTCCTATTGCTATTTATGCGGCAAAAACGTATAATAAAGCTATTAATGAAAACAAAGTTGTTTGTTGAGATTATGAAAATAATAGTATGAATATAAAAGAGCTCTCTAATGTACTTAGAGGGCTCTTTTTGCATATTTAATTAGGGGTGTTGGTAGGAAGTCAAAAGAGACATGTTACTAATTTGTAGGGGGATTACGTTACTATGGGATCAAAACTTTTACGTTATTGTAATTTCGATCGTTATGATGCTCTAAAGCTTTTTTATTTAGCAGCAGCATTTTTCTTTGTTATTGCTCCATATACAATTATGAAAGACATCAAAGATTCTATTTTTATTTATACTGTAGGGCGTACATATTTACCGACAGCAAAAATTTTATCTATGGTTGTATTGATTCCGGCAATTCTACTTTTTTCTTATCTTGTTGATAGAATGAAGCGTTATAGATTATTTTGTTTTTACACTATTTTATTTGGCCTAATTGGATTTGTGTGTGCCTATCTTATTGGCAATCCAGTAATCGGCCTTGATAATACCGCAACCAACCCAAATCGTATATTTGGTTGGTTTTTCTTTTTCTTTGTTGAAGGATATTCACCTTTTATAGTAAGTCTTTTTTGGGCTTTTGCTAACTCAATTAGTAGTCCAAAAGAAACAAAAAAATATTATTCCTATATTGTAGCATCTTCTAAGTTGGGTGGGATGTTTACTGCAGCTCTATCATGGTACTTTTTTAGTTGTCATTATAATTTATCAACACCGCTTTCAGGTACAGTTAAACACCAGATTGTTATAGCACTTTCATCATTGTTACTTATGGTTGTGCCAATTATTATTCTTGCTCTGGTTAGAACAGTGCCAGGATATAAGTTGCATGGATATGAAGCGGTATACCAAGAAGAAAAGGCTATGAAAAAGGCCGGCAAAGAAAAGACAGGTATTTTTTCAGGTTTAATTTTATTATTTAAATTTCCATATGTTATGGGGATTTTTGGTATAGTTTTCTTTTATGAAGTAATCAATGTAATTCTTTCATATCAGCGTTTAGTTATAGCTGATCAGGCAGCAAGTGATGTTGCTGGATTGAGTTGTTCTTTGTTTGAACAAATATTTTTTGTACACTTTTTTGGTTTGCTTATTGCACTTTTTGGTACGACGTATTTATTGCAAAAATATGGTGAGCGTAAGTGCCTTTTATTTGTGCCAATTTCAATAGGAATTTTAGTGGCAATTTTTATGTTATTTGGTTCATGGCATTGGCATGTATTAACAACGGTGTTTGTATTGATACGTGCTATTCATTATGCGATTAACTATCCTGTTCGCGAAGCGCTGTATGTTCCTACTTTGAAAGAAATTAAATTTAAATCCAAGTCTTGGATTGATTCCTTTGGTCAAAAATTTGCTAAAGGTTTCGGATCTTCATTTAATAAGCTGGCAGAAACGGTCTTTACACGATTTGGAGCAGAGGCTTTTATTTCATTAGAGGGCTTATTCTTTGGAGTAATTATTGGCTCCTGGATAATGCTTGCATACTTCTTGGGCAAACGTTATAGCCAAGTGGTTAGAGATAATAAAATCATTGGTGTATAAGTGATAGGTCTAAAATACAATGAACTTGTTAAAAATCTTTGATGGTGCCGATAAATATGAACGCTTAAAGTTATTCTATTTATCCGGAGCGTTTTTCTTTGTTATTGCGGCATATTCTGTGATGCGTGAGTTGAAGGATTCTATTTTTATTTATGTAGTTGGTCGATCATACCTGCCAACCGCTAAAATTTTATCAATGATCGCATTGATTCCTGCAATTTTACTTTTTTCATATTTAGTTGATCGTATGCGTCGTTATAAATTGCTATGTGCATATAGTATAGCTTTTAGTCTTATAGGCTTGGTATGTGCATATTGCATAGGTAATTCAGTAATTGGTTTAGATAATACAGCAGCGAGTCCCAATCGTTGGTTTGGTTGGTTTTTTTTCTTTTTTATAGAAGGATATTCGCCATTTATTGTGAGTTTGTTTTGGGCTTTTGCTAACTCGATTAGCAGTCCTAAAGAGACTAAGCGGTATTATCCTCTTATGGTGGCAGGTTCTAAGGTTGGAGGTATGTTTATAGCAGCCTTAGCCTGGTACTTTTTCAGTTGTCATTATAATCTTACTGCGCCAATTTCTTGTACAGCAAAGCATCAAATTATTGTTACCGTTTCTTCATTGTTACTAATGTGTGTACCATTAGTTATTTTTTCAATGATTAAAACGATACCCGGATATCGTTTGCATGGCTATGAAGCGGTATATCAAGAAGAAAAAGCTATGAAAAAAGCTGGTGTTGAAAAAACAGGAATTTTTGCTGGATTATGGTTACTTTTCCGAGTACCTTATGTAATGGGTATCTTTGGTATGATTTTTTTCTATGAAGTGCTTAACGTAGTTCTTTCTTATCAGCGTCTTATTATTGCTGATCGAGCTGCTACAGATATTGGTGGATTAAGTTGTTCATTGTTTGAGCAAATTTTCTTTGTTCATTTATTTACAGTTATTATTTCACTATTTGGTACGACTTATTTGCTTAGAAGGTATGGTGAGCGTAAATGCTTGTTATTCATACCTATTGCAACGGGGATTTTAATCGTGATTTTCATGATATTTGGTACCTGGCATTGGCATGTGTTGACCAGTGTTTTTGTACTTATGAGGGCTATTAACTATGCTGTGAGTTATCCAGTTAGAGAAAGTCTTTATGTTCCAACCATGAAAGAAATTAAATTTAAATCTAAATCATGGATTGATTCCTTTGGACAAAAATTTGCAAAAAGCTTTGGTTCAACCTTCAATAATATGGCTGAATCGATTTATTTGACCTATGGAGCAAATGTTTTTATATCGATAGAAGCGGCATTTTTTGGGGTATTAATAGGTTTTTGGATCTTAGTTGCTTATCTGTTGGGACGTCGTTACAGTAAAGTTGTTACCAACAATGAGATAATTGGAATTGGTTCTTAGGCATGATTATAGGCTTATATTGCACTTTTTCAAATTTTGTATACACTTAAGAATATTAGTATTATTTGTTAAATCTTGCTCTTTTGTAAATTAGGGTGGCCGTATGGCCCAAAGAGCAATAGTTAAAACCCTGAAGGGATATACGATGATCGATTTTCGTGATTTAGTAAAACGCGGTGTTCACTTTGGTCACCAAACGAGTAAATGGTGTCCAAAAATGGCTCCATATATTTGGGGACATAAAAATGGTATTCATCTTATTGATGTTGCCAAATCAGCACAAGCTATAGAACGTGCAGCAAAATTTTTAGAAGAAGTTGCAGCACAAGAACAATCTATTTTATGGGTTGGTACTAAAAAACCAGCACAAATCACTGTTGAAACTATTGGTAAAAAACTTAATATGCCGTATGTAACTTACCGATGGATTGGTGGAACCTTAACAAATTTTTCTCAAGTTAAAAAATCTGTAACCAAGTTGCTTCATTACGAAGATATTCTTGCAAAATCTGAAAATTTTTCTTACACCAAAAAAGAACTTAATGTTTTTAGTAAATTAGTTGGTAGACTTCAAAAAACTGTTGGTGGCATTCGTTCACTTAAATGGCCTTTAGGTGCAGTTGTTTTAATTGATGTGAAAAAGGAAGATACTGCATTACGCGAAGCAAATATTGCTGGTATTCCCGTGATTTCACTTGTTGATACAAACAGTGATCCATCTTTGGTTGATTACATTATTCCAGGAAACGATGATTCTCCAAAAGCAATTAATTTTGTTATGAACTATTTGGCAGAAGCTGTAGAGCGTGGTAAGCAAACAGCTGAAACTGAAAAGAAGAAGGTTATTGCGGCAGCAGAAGCTAAAAAGAAAGCTGCTTTAGAAGCGAAAGCAATGAAAAAAGAAGAAGCACCTAAGGTAGCTGAGTCAAAAAAAGAAGTTAAAAAGGTTGCACCTAAGGTAGCGGAAAAGAAAGAAGCATCTCAAGAGGATGCAGAAAAAGAACCTGCTAAAAAGGCTGCAGCAAAAACGACAGAAAAGAAAGAAGTTGCTAAAAAGACTTCGGATAAAAAAGAAGCTCAAGCAGACAAGTAGGTCTGGAGAGATGTCTGAGTGGTCTAAAGAGCACGATTGGAAATCGTGTATGTTCCGAAAGGGGCATCGAGGGTTCGAATCCCTCTCTCTCCACCATACATTTGTCAGGTGATATAAATTGGGAAGTTCTAAGAATCGACATGCTTTACTTTGTCAGGTCCGAAAGGAAGCAGCAAGAAGTGTGTGGGTTTTGTAGGCTTCCCTTATTTTTTGGTGCGTATAAACTTAAAGATAATTGTTTTGAGCTAAGGTGAGCTTCAATGAGTACGACATATCTCAATCTTGCCCGTAAGTGGCGATCAAAGAATTTCGATCAGATAATAGGACAACAACTATCTGTACGCATGATAAAAAATAGTCTTTATCTTAACCATTTTTTTCCTGTTTATTTGCTTGCGGGACAACGCGGATGTGGTAAAACAACAACGGCAAGAGTATTTGCCGCTGCAATTAATTGTGCAAATTTAGATGCATTTCAAAAAAATCCACGACTAACATCCTTACCTTGCTTAAGTTGTGAATCATGTAAGGCTATGGAACAGGGCAATCACCCAGATTTTATTGAAATGGATGCCGCATCTCATACGGGAGTTGATAATGTTCGTCAAATTATTGAAGCAGCATCATTATTGCCGCTTTTAGGTAAGAAAAAAGTGTACTTGATTGATGAAGCACATATGTTGAGTAAAGCTGCATTCAATGCATTTTTAAAAATTTTAGAAGAGCCGCCATCGTCAGTACTATTTATGCTTGCAACTACTGATGATCAAAAAATTATTGATACGGTACGCTCCCGTTGTTTTCAACTTTTTTTTCGTGCGATAGCGCAAAATGATCTGCGCGGATTGCTTGTTGAAATATGCCAAAAAGAAGAGATTGGCTATGATGAACAAGGGTTGCAATTACTGATTCGTGAAACTGGTGGTTCTGCACGTGACGCGCTTAATCTTTTAGAGCAGGTACGTTTTTCAAGTGATCAAATTACAGAAGAAAATGTACTTCGTGTTTTAGGATGTATTAGCGACGATCAGATATGTACAGTGCTTTATCATGTATTCAGTAAAGCTAAATCGCCACAGAAGCTTATTGAGTATGTTGATGAAATAAAATTAGAATCATTTGCGCCAGAGATTGTTTGGCATCGTTTTATTGTAGCGCTTAAAATTGCTGTATGGTATAAGTATGGGGTATCTTCAACTGGATTAGTATTGACAAATGATCTAAAAGCTAGCA
This sequence comes from candidate division TM6 bacterium RIFCSPHIGHO2_12_FULL_36_22, assembly GCA_001771315.1. Taxonomy (GTDB): domain Bacteria; phylum Babelota; class Babeliae; order Babelales; family UBA12409; genus 2-12-FULL-36-22. Next base: position 33,267 of record METK01000010.1, on the reverse strand, counting down.
TCGAAGCAGTGCCGCTTTCACAGGCTGTACGGTTATTTGATTTTGCGTGTCAGCAGGAGCAACTATTTTTGAAAACTATTGATAAACATCTTTTTCTTTCTATGTTTTGGATTAGATTGTGGTCAATGGTACATAATCAAGAAGCAGAAATTACTTCGTTGGTTACGTCTAAATCGATGGTAACAGCTTCTATTGATAGCAAATTAACTGTAACTGATCAGCTTGTGGCAACATCAGAACAACAGCGGGTGACAATTTCAGCGAATTCTAGTTTATGGGAAATGTTTTTAGAGCAAATTACACAAGTTGACGATCAATTAATTGTATCACTTTTTACACAGGCAAAATTAAAAAATTATGATACAGAGTCAAATAAGCTTGAAGTTTCATTTCACAAAAAATTTGAGTTATTTCAAGATTTATTTACAAAAAAGGATGCTCCATGGTTCTTGCTTTTGCAAGAAGTTTTTGGCAATGGCATACAATTAAATCCTGTTTTTGAGTCGGAATCTATCGTACAGGATGTTAAGCCAATAGAAAAGAAAGTAGTAGATCAATCTAAAAAACAATTTTATCAATCAAATAATTCTGCAAATGTATCGAAAAAAGATATTCCGTTAGACATTTCAGATAAAACGGCCTGGGCTATGACGCATGCACTTTTGGAACGTTTTCCCGGAACGGTAACCGAATTTAAGGAAGAAACAGATGAATAATCTACCAAAAGTGGTCATTGTTGGAAGAACCAATGTTGGCAAATCAAGTCTATTTAACCGAATGTCTAAAACAACAAAAAGTATAGCACTCGATGAAACGGGTGTAACTCGGGATTATCTTAAAGATGCCGTAACATATAAAGATGTCTCATTTGATCTTATTGATACGGGTGGTTTAGTTTCTGGAATAGAAGATTACATTGCATTGAACATTCGTGAACAAGTTCTTAATTTAATACAAAAGGCTCAAGTGGTCCTTTTTCTTGTTGATGGTACGGTTGGAATTTTGCCCGAAGAACAAAAGCTGGCTCGTATGCTTCATAAATTAAAAAAATCAGTTATTTTGGTTGTTAATAAAATAGATGTGAAAATAACCCAAGAAAATTTGTATGAATTTGATCGTCTTGGATTTGCAGACATTATAGCAGTTTCGGCTACGCATGGTACCGGTGTAAATGAATTGTTGATTAAGGCGACCGAAATATTGAAAAAGCAACCATATGAGTTTGTTGCAGTTTCAAAGCCAGAGTACAAGGTAGTTTTGCTTGGTAAGCCAAATGTTGGTAAATCATCACTGATGAATATATTAACTACAGAGGAGCGATCATTTGTTGCTGACGTTGCAGGTACAACACGAGAATCTATTTCTGAGTCAATTAAGTTTGAGCAATCAACGTTAGAATTGACTGATACTGCTGGTGTGCGCAGAAAAAAAACTGTTAAATCTGATATTGAAAGTTTAATGGTTAAAAGCTCTCTTGCATCAGTAAGAACCGCAGACATTATTCTTTTAATGATTGATACACAGGAAGGACATCTTTCTGATCAAGAGCTTAAGCTTGCATTTTATGTATTTGAGCAAGGTAAAGCATTGATTCTTCTGTTCAACAAATCAGATATCGTTGATGAATATGAAAAAAGTAGGTTGGAAACTGAACTAGAAAAATATTTGTTCTTTGTTAAGCAATTAGAATCATTAACAATTTCATGCAAGACAAAGAAAAATATTCATAAAGTGTTACCATTGGTAAAGAAGGTTTGGGAGCGATATAATCTTAAGATAACAACAGACGAACTTACTGAATTATTTAAACGAATGTTGTCTCGCAAGCCATTGTTTAAACAAGAACATCGACTTGAAGTGTATAAGGCGGAGCAGGTTGGTGTAGCACCAATGTCTATTAAGTTGACCGTGAATTTTCCACAGTTTTTTGATGAGCGAGAGTTTGCATTTTTTGAAAATATTTTAAGAAAAAATTATGATCTTAAATCAGTACCTATATTGATTAGTGTTGCAAAACCGAAGAAAAAAGATAAGTAAGATTGGCTAGTGTTGATTATTTGGATATAGTTTAGAATATAGGTTATAAATATCTAATTAGGAGAATGTTACCATGGATAAACGAATTGCCTTCAAAGGAATGGATCATTCCAATGCAATTGAAAATTTTGTTAATGAAAAATTGGTTAAAGCAGAAATCCTTCTAGAAAAAGAAAAAGGTCCAATATTTTTTGATGTTGTTATGAATACTGAACATAGTAATAATCTTTTTGATGTGGAAATTCGTATCAATGGGCCACATTTTAGCCTTATAGCACATGATCAAGAACGTGATATGTATGCAGCTATTGAAAAAGTTGTCGATAAAATTGTGAAAGAAATCAACAAAATGAAGAAAAAGCGATTACAAAATGATCGCAATGGCGATACATATAAAAGTGCCTAATATTGTTAATTTTTTAAGCTTTTGATATCTTATAAACATTAGGAATGGGGCTATAGCTCAGTTGGTAGAGCGCATGGATGGCATTCATGAGGCCACCGGTTCGAATCCGGTTAGCTCCACCATACGATGAATTTTGTATGGTGGTCCCAATATATTATTCTATTTTTGATTTTTCCAGTTTTTCAAGTTCTTGACGAAGCCACAAAGCATATCTGAATTTATCTTTGACCTGCATGAGTGCATGCGGTCGAGTAACATTTGATTCATACATGACACTATTTGGGCATTTAGCATACAATGCTCGTACACCTTGAATTGGAACATCTTTATCCTCAATACCATGTATAAATACAGTCCTTACTGATTCGGGTAAATTATTTATGCGATGAGGAAGATTTCGTTCATTTTCAATAGGTCTATAGGCGCCCTTGAGCCATAGCTGATATAATGCACTTGCTGCATAATATGCAGGTCCACCCACTATACCCGTAAGTTTTTGCCTTGCAACACTGTATCCAGCTTCAACAAATTTGTCCCAACCACTATCAAAAAAAAGTGCCTTTATCTTAAGCTCTGCCAAAGTATCTTGCTTTTTAGCTTCTAATACAGCGTTAGCACTATGAAAGGCCCCCTCGCATGTTCCATAAAGAATGTTAGATTGTATTGTAGAAAATCTAGTATTCATAAGTCGTATGGCTGCCCAAATATCACGATATTCGTTGAGTCCATGTATTCTTTTCCATAAAATATTACGCCATAAATGTCCATCACTATTACCATGGCCTCGTGCATCAAATAAGAGAAGGTTGCAAAAATCTGGAAATAGCTTGTATAGCGTTGCCATACCTTCTTTTTTTCCTGGCATAAAGCCATTAGCAACAACAACATTGAAACGAGCATTTTTACGTTCTTTTAGAAGACCACCAAGTATTACACCATCATCGGTTTCAAATTTGACTTCTTCAAAGCCTTCTTCGGTAAGAAGATAATCTCGAGTTTTGTCAAAATCGATAAGAATTTTCGTGTCAAATAAAGGATCTTCTTGCCACGCAATCAATTGTTCCAATCGTTCAACATATTGTTGTTTAAAGTCTCTGTCCTGACCACTTAGAGACGTAGTTTTATTTTGTCGATTAGTTTCCATAAATCTGGTGTAGGCATCAACTGTATTTACAACAGGATCGGGATTTTTTTTAATAAGCGTGGGGTACTTTGCATAAGGATCTAGATTAGTAGTACAAATTAATTCGTCTAATGGATGTGCTGTTTCCATGCATAGTAGTAATGATATAGGTGAAAGTAAACAAATAGTAATAAGAATTTTTTTCATATATACCTTTGTAAGCAATATTATGATATTGTATGTTTATTGATAAGTATACATTATATACTGTTTGAAAAAGATTTAAATAAATATGAGAGATAATTGTGGCACAATTAGTTTCTACTGAAAAGTGGCAACACAAATTGACTGAGATGATTGCTAATCAAGCAGAACTTTCAGAAATTATAGAAGCTATTCATTATGTTGGTGGGTATGCTTTTTTAGTTGGTGGTGCTGTACGTGATTTATTACTTGGTAAAGAAACAAAAGATCTTGATATCGAAGTGCATGGATTAACGCTTGAACAACTAGCACAGGTGCTTGAACAATTTGGCTATATTAATTATGTTGGCAAAGCATATGGTGTGCTACGTCTAGAAAAACTTGATATTGATTGGTCTGTTCCACGAAAGGATCGTTCGGGTAGAAAGCCTCAGGTTGAGATTGATCCGGAGATGCCACTTGAACAAGCATTCAAACGAAGAGACCTTACTATTAATGCGATGGGTATTGATTTACATACATTCAAATTAGTAGATCCATTTAAAGGTGTTAAAGACCTAGAGCATCATATATTGCGTCCAACAGATCCAACTTTTTTTATTGAGGATCCATTAAGGCTTTTTCGTGTTATGCAATTTGTTTCACGTTTTGATAGTGAACCAACTGAAGAGCTTAATGATATTTGTAAAAAGATGGACATTAGTGATGTATCGCGAGAGAGAATTGAACAAGAATTTTTTAAAATGTTATTAAAATCAAAGCATCCATCACGGGGTATTCGTTGGTTAGCTAAAATTGGAAGACTTAAAGAAATTTTACCAGAACTATATCAAACAATTGGTGTTGTGCAAAATCCTGATTGGCATCCAGAAGGCGATGTTTTTGAACATACAATGCAAGCGCTCGATCAATCAGTATTACTTGAATACGATTCTGAAGAAGATCGTCTGACTGTAATGCTTGCAGTGCTTTGTCATGATCTTGGAAAGGTTACTACAACAAAGTATGTTGATGGTAAATGGCGAAGTATTGGTCATGCTTTAGCTGGGGTACCTTTGGCCACATCACTACTTAAACGTATTTTTGGAAAAAAAGAGCTTATTAAAACGATTTGTAAGCTTGTTAAATATCATATGGAGCCATTTATATTTATTGCTAGTGAAGCGGAACCAGGTGCCTATAAACGCTTAGCATCTAAACTTGCACCAGATACTAATATTGCACAATTGGTTAAGGTTAATATTGCAGATAAACGTGGTCGAAAAGGTGCAAAAAAGGATGAGCTTGCAAAATTATTCCATGAAGAATCGACATTTATAACTATAGCAAAGCGACTTGGGGTATATTACAAACCAGAACAGCCAGTATTGCGAGGAGAAGATATTATTGATTTGGTTGAACCGGGGCCAGAAATGGGAGAATTGTTAGAACGTGCATATCAATGGCAAATTGAGCATAGAATTATCGATAAAGAGCGATTGAGGCGATACATTCAAATGATAAGCAAAGAAAAAAACAAGAAAACCTAAAAAAAAAATCAATAATGTGATACGCTATTCTGCAAATATATAATTTACTAGGAGCAAAAATTAAATGAGTATGTTAAGTGGTGTTGGAATGACTCAGATGTTGTATCATTCTGATTTGATGACAAAGGCTGTATTACTGATTTTATTTATTATGTCCGTAATATGTTGGACCATTTTTTTATACAAACTTGTTCTTTGGCGTGTTAAGAAACAACAAATTCGTAAAACTATTGCGCAAATTAAGAATGCTGAAAATTTAGAAGATGTATTACACATAACTACCAAATTTGCACATACGCTTCCAGGATATTTTTTATCTAAAAATCTTTCTTATCTAAAATCGCTTTTGATAAATAAGGATCAGACAAATCCACAACTTCAACCTCGTGAATGGGAAATGCTCGATCACATGGTTTTTCAAAATTTGGATAATATAGTGTACAAAGAAGAGTCGCAAATACCTATGCTTGGAGCAGCTGCTGCCATTTCACCATTGTTAGGATTGTTTGGTACTGTATGGGGCCTAGTAAATGCATTTATGGATATTAGCCAAAAACAAAGTGCAGATATTACAGCAGTTGCACCGGGTATCGCACAAGCATTGACTACAACAGTTGCAGGTCTTTTAGTTGCAATTCCAGCATTGGTAATGTTTTATTATCTTACTTTACAATTACGTACTATTGAGCAACGCCTTACTATATTGGGCGATCGGTTCTTGTGGTTGGCGACACGATTATTGATACATGATAAGGAGTAATCATGCGTAAGGTGCGACGAAATAAGCTTCGTAAAACGATGTCTATTCCTGAGGTTTCATTAACACCATTGATAGATACAGCATTAACACTTTTGATTATTTTTATGGTTACGACACCAATGATGCAAAGTGTCATTAAGGTTGAGTTGCCAAAAGCAAAAGCTCAAGCGTCGCAGGATATGAATAATGAATCATTAATGGTTGCACTTGATGGAAAGGGTGATATTTACCTTAATAAAAAAAAGATGACGCTCGAAGGGCTCGTAGAATATTTGCAAAAAAGTGTTGCTCGTGTACCAAAAAATAATATTGTTTTTATACATGGTGATAAATCATTGCCGTATGATAAAATTATTACCACATTTGATGCAATAAGTGGCATAAAAGGGATAGAACATGTGGCACTCGTTACCCAAAAAACTATCTAGAAAAACAATATTTTTCTATCAAATTTTTTTATTTGTTATTATCCTCCACGCATTATTATTTTTAAGCACGATTATATTTTTTAGGGGGCCAAAAACATTAGGTAATATTTTTGTGCATTCACAACTATTAAATCATAAAATAGATTTTGTTGTATTACCCTATGCTAGACGAGTATCTGCACAATCGCTTAATAAAGCAATACAACAAAAAGTTGCATTGCAATCAAAGCTTGCATCTAAAGAAACACCAAAACCAAAAGTAAAACCAAAAATTGTACAACAAATTAAAAAAGTTGAACCAAAAAAGATTGTAGCACAGCCTAAGCCCATATCAGTTAAATCAAAGCAACCAGAGCCAAAACCAGTAGAGATAAAGCCAGTACAATCAAAGTCAATAGAAAAAGTAGAGGAGAAGATTGATGAGCCGATATATATCGGCAAGGAAGATCTACAAGCTCTGCAAATTCATGATGAGATTTCTCAAGCGCTACAGCAGCATTGGAATCCTCCCCAGGGTATACAGCCTACACAACCATGTAAAATAAAAGTAATACTCGATGAAGCAGGTAAGGTAAAAACATTGAATATTGAACAATCATCAACAATATTGTCGTATGATATGGCAGCGCAAATGGCCCTTACTAAAACAGAATTTCCTGAAAAGGCGTGGAATAATGAATTTACCCTCAATTTTTAAAACAATCCTGATCTCTTTGATTTGTACACCAATTTATGGTTTAGAAATAACTGTGACAAAAAAACAAGCTACAGCTATGCCGATTGCCCTTGTTACAGTTAAGCCGATAATGCGTGAAATTAAAAATATAGCAAAAATTATAGCTCAAGATTTACAAGTAAATAATCAGTTTGACGTTACCACATCTTCCATTCAGACCTTAAAAAAGACCAAGCAAATTACTAAATTTGCACAAGAGTCAAAAGCATTAGCTATATTTTTATTATCTCCAGAAGCAGATTCAATAGAATGGCGATTATATAATACGATGACGGGACAGATGGTCAATGGTAAGCTTGTTAAGCGAGAAGAGCGTACAATTAATCAATGGGCACATGCTATTGCAGATCAAATTTGGCCATTACTAACCTCAGAGCAAGGTTCCTTTTCAAGTATTATTGTGGCATGTAAGCAAGAAATTCATAAAAAGAATAATAAAAAGTTTTCACATATTTATGCATTTGAGCCAGTAGCTGGAGCAGATCAAACTAAAAAAGCTATTGTTCAAGGTGATCGTATTAACTTTGCTCCTCGATGGCATCCAAAGCGTGCACAATTATTTTATTCACAGCATTGCCCATTCAATGTCTCTCTTGTTTCTATTTCACCTAATAGGGCTCCGCGAACTATTATGGGTTTTGATGGCCAAAATATGACACCAGCAGTATCCAAAAAGGGTCGAGTGGTTATTTCATTATCAAATTGTGCGGATGCACATCTTTATGAATATCAATTTGATCCTATTAAAAAAGTAGGGCGATTTGTACAGCTTACAAAGGGGAGTGGACAATACATCTCACCAACGTTTAAGGGTGAAAATGAAATTGTGTTTTGTTATATCAATCAACGAGGGCGTCCATCTATTGGGTTATTAAATACATCAACAAGAGATATTTCTTGGATAACCAAAGAGCATGGTGTATCACCATGTGTTAGTCCGGATGGATCAAAACTTGCTTATTCTAGTCGCAAGGATAATATACTCCAACTTTGTACATATGACTTTAATACGAAAGAAACACGTCAAGTAACACATGACCTCCATGGACACAAGGATGAAGGTTCTTGGTCTCCTTGCGGTAATTATCTTGTCTGTTCTGTAGAAAAGGGGGCCCAAAGCAGAATTGCTTGTTTCCATTTGCCAACCCAATCATGTCGTTTTTTAACACCAACAGATGAGCATTGGAGCTTCCCTGTTTGGTCACCCATTTTTGAGGGAAAAGTACCTTTTCTTTAAGCCAATTGCTATCGACAGATAATGATCTTTAAGGTATAATGAAGGGTATATTACGGTATCTTATTGCCAAGCCAATAAATGCTGTGATATTCTATCATGAATACTAATATATAGAGCTTAAAGAGAAGTGAGTTGACATGAGTCGAAAATTTAAAAAATCCCGGGATTATCTCCAAAAGGGTCCAAAAAACTTAGTTATCATGGTTATCTTACTAGTAGTATCCTTTGCCATGCTTCAATATTTTGCTGGTGCAATACAAAAAATTAATACGTTATCTTATAGAACCTTTATCGATAAGGTTGAACAAGATGAAGTTAAAGCGGTACTGGTCGAAGGTAATGAAATCCGTGGTACTTTGACTGACAACAAGCCATTTGAAACAGTTTTTCCAGAAGGAGACAAGGATCTATGGCCTCTATTGAAAGCACATAAAATTGATATAGTTGCTCGAAGTGCTAATACAGCTGGTCAATTTACATTTTGGCATTTTTTATTACTTATGATGGCTATCCTAGGTGGTATGGGAGTTTGGCACTTTTTACGTCAAACACGTGGAGGTGGCTCAGGTGGTGGTGGCGGTCTATTCAACATGGGTAAAAGCAAAGCAAAAATGTTTATGCCATCCATGCTCAAAGAAACATTTGATTCTGTAGCTGGAGCGGATGAAGCTAAAGAAGAGTTGAAGGATATTGTCGATTATCTCAAAAACCCAAGCAAATTTGGTCGTCTTGGAGCTAAGATGACTCGGGGCGTTTTATTAGTGGGTGAGCCGGGTACAGGTAAAACTCTTTTAGCACGGGCTGTTGCAGGAGAAGCCAATTGCCCATTTTTTAGTATAAGTGGTTCAGATTTTATAGAAGTATTTGTCGGTGTTGGTGCAGCACGTGTTCGTGATTTGTTTGAACAAGCGCGTAAAAAGGCTCCAGCGATTATCTTTATCGATGAAATTGATGCGGTAGGGCGTCATCGTGGTAGTGGCTTGGGTGGCGGTCATGATGAACGAGAACAAACACTTAATCAGTTATTAACCGAGATGGATGGTTTTGAAACATCTAAAGAATCAGTAATTGTTATTGCTGCAACAAATCGTCAAGATGTACTTGATAAAGCACTTTTACGACCAGGACGTTTTGATCGTATTGTGCATATGCCATATCCTGATCTTAAGAGTCGTGAACAAATTCTTAAGGTTCATGCGAGCAAGGTTAATCTTGATCCAGAAGTTGATCTTCAAAAGATTGCTCGTGGTACACCAGGTTTTAGTGGTGCTGATTTACAGAATATTGTAAATGAAGCTGCTATTAGCGCATCAAAGAGAGATAGTAAAACGGTGAAGATTCAGGATTTTGAAGAAGCGCGAGATAAGATGACACTTGGTAAAGAGCGTAAATCTCTCTTGCTTACGGAAGAAGATAAAAAGGTTACAGCTTATCATGAAGCTGGACATGCATTAGTTGCATTGTTGATGCCAGCCGATAGCGATCCACTTCACAAAATTACGATTATTCCACGTGGTGGATCACTAGGTGTTACGCACTCTCTACCTGAGCGTGAAAAATATACTCAATCTCGTGAAGAGATGATTGCAACAATCATGATGTGCCTTGGTGGTCGTATTGCAGAAGAGATGGAATTTGGCAAGATGTATACTGGTGCATATAGTGATTTTACAAAAGCATCTCAGATTGCTCGTAATATGGTTCGTTATTATGGTATGTCACAAGAATTGGGAACAGTCATTTATGGCCAAGAACAGACTGATTATAAATATTCCCAAAAGACAGCGGAGCAGATTGATAAGGCGGTTAAAGAATTGGTTGATACTTGTTACAATGATGCACGTGCGCTTGTGGAACTTAACCGCGATAAGCTTGATAAGCTTGCTAAAGAGTTGCTTGAAAAAGAGACTCTTTATGCTAAAGAAGTTTACAAGCTTCTTGATATTGAGCCTCGACCAGACTTTAAATGGACTAATGAGGAAGAGGATGAATCAGAGGCTATGGCTGGAAATCCGCCACAGATTGATTCTGATTCTGAAAAAGCTACCGCGTGAAATTTTCCCAAGTAGTTCCCTTTGAGGGATTACAAAAGATTATTCTACATGCTGGTGATCTTCTACGGAAGTTTCATATTGATTCTTTGACCAAGAGCTATAAGGCTGGGGGCAGTTTTGCTACAGAGGCTGATATAGCTTCAGAAAAGTTTCTAATTGAGCAATTACAAGCTCTTTTGCCAGGTTCAGGTATTTGGGCTGAAGAGTCAGGAAAACAGCTAAATAATAATAGTTATTATTGGGTTATAGATCCATTAGATGGTACAAATAATTTTGTTCAAAGAATTCCCTTTAGCTGCGTTTCTGTGGCTCTTGTGAGTCAGGAGCAAATCATTATTGGTGTTATCTATGACTTTCATCGAGATGAAATATTCGTTGCTTCTCGGGGTAATGGTGCTTATTTGAATGGTCAATCTATTCATGTATCTTCAAAAAAGGCTTTACAGGATGCAATCATAAGTGCGCCAATAGCCTATCGGGGCCAGGTATCAGCTACGGAAAGAAGGATTTTTTGGAATGAGTTAGAGGACGTAGATAAGCAGTGCTGCAGTATTCGTATTTTGGGCTCAGCAGCCTTAAGTTTAGCCTATGTGGCCTGTGGTAGATTGGATATAGCTTTATTTGATAGGCTATCCTGGTGGGATGTGGCAGCGGGTAGTCTTCTTATTGAAGAGGCGGGAGGAACTGTAACGACCTTTTCTGGAAAACCTATCGATTGTGGTTTTAAGACGCTGATTGGGGGTCCCAAAGTTCTTTATGATCAGTTATTTGTTATAGTAAGTAAATAGAATTTGAAAAAAACTAGTTTTTAGGATAAAATTAATAATAAATAACCTAAAGTAAATACATTCAGAAGGTAAGATTCCATGGCTAAAGTATGTAAGGTTTGTGATAAGGGGCCAAAGACCGCTAATTTGGTGAGTCACGCTAAGAATAGAACAAAGCGTTGGTTATATCCAAATGTTCACAAAATGAGATTTAAATATCCTAATTGCTCTAAGGTTCATGCTGGTACAGTATGTACTAAGTGTGTTAAAAAGGGTAAAGTAGAAAAAGTTTTATCAGCGTAAGTGAGAAAATATGGCAAATACTAAGTCAGCACAAAAAAGAGATCGTCAAAATCAAAAGCGTAAGCAGATCAATTTGGCAAGAAAGACAGATTTGAAAACAGCAGTAAAAAAAGTTTTGAGTGCTGTTGAAAAGGGCGATACTATTGAAAAGCTCAAAGAGCTTATGAGAGATGCTGAAATCAAATTAGCTCGTGCTAAGGGAAAAGGTCTTATTCATGCAAAAACTGCATCGCGTAAGATTAGCCGTTTGAGCAAAAAAGTAATGAGCATTGCAAAGAAAAAGTAATTATTCATTATTTTAGAATTTTAAAGGGAAGACCAAAAAGTCTTCCCTTTTTTTATCAATCGTTTGTTAAGTATGGTCGTGGAAAAGCAGGAATAAGTCTATAACGTTTTGTTGTAGAGATATTTCGACGTAATTTTGTCCCTGGAATAAAAGATCTATGTTCTATTTCAGTATCATAATTATTGAGTGGTTCTGTTAAAAAGTAATACTTATTAGGGTGGCCTATTTCCATAAGCATAGTGATTTTAATAGGATTTCCAGCTGCTTCATCGATGATTGTTTTCCATGATTTTTTAGAAAAATATTCATTACTATCAAGCATAAAACTATCACCAAAGGTATCTCTTACTATTAGAGGGAGTGCTTGAGCTGATGCGACATATATTGTTATTATTAATAACCATATTTTTTTCATGAGTTATCCTTTTTACGGTTAATATTTTTTGAAGATGTGCGTTCATGATAAAATTGTATTAAGTATTGCCATATAGCACGTGCCCATGGGGTAAGAGGGTGTTCTTGGTATAAAAATTCAGGATTTGAGTATATCATGGCATGATAATCTTCTGGAGGCATTTGGCTTTTTATAATATATAGATATAGTGCATAAGTTAGTGGTATGCCTAACATTGCAGCAACAGCAATAAATCTGGCCTTGATGAAATGTTCATTTTGTTGATTCTGCTCTTCTTCTTGGTTATTTCCATTAGATCCATTACTAGGTTGCTCTTCCATGCCATATAAGTATGTGGTAGGAAGCAAAAAATAGATTAATAATAACTTTTTTTTCATATTTATACCTACTTTTTTTATTAAGTATTATCCGCATATAATTGACTTAAATATTTTTTATTGAAAAATTCCCAAAATTTCTTTGCTGCTTCAGTTCCAAGAATCGTAATAAAGTCTGGATCCGGGTTAAAAGGATCCATGGAAAACTGTATAATTTCATATTGTTCTTTTGGTAGAATATAAGGAAGAGCATTGATATATAATGAATAAATAAAAGGAGGACCAAATATCGAAGCTAAATAAAGTATGCGTGCTGTTCTATTGATTTTAGGCCCTTCTGAAGGTGTTTCTTGAAGTATCACCTTTTCGGTAGTATCTTCTTCCTTGTCATTATCGTCTGGAAAATCGAAGAACTCTTCTTTGCCATTTTCTTCTTCGACATTAATTTCTTCTGGAAAATCAAAAAATTCTTCTTTTTTGAGCTCGATAGCATTTTCATTTTGGGCATAGATAAGGCCTAAAGACGTACTAAATATACCTATTAATAATAATTTTTTCATAGATAACACTTTATATTATACCATTTATACCATTCTCTTTATAAATAATACATAAATAAGTTTCTATTTGTAAATAGTTTGGCGAATATAGATACAATTAAGCGACGGTTAGAAGTATCTATCGATGTGACTTTTATATTGAATAAGGAATTGTTTGACCATATTTGTGGCAATTCGCACATATCCAGCGTGCTCAAGAAAGATGACAATGGTCAGTGGTTTTTGATTTTTATAGGAAAAATGAGCTACGAACCAGGCATGTTCAATATGTTTGCCACCCAAATTTCTGTTACTCAAAGAGCTGGTTTGGGCAGTACCGGTCTTAGCATAGATATTAATATTACTAATTTTTCTTAGTTGAAGGGCGGTTCCATGTTCTGTTACTTGTTTCATTGAGTCTTTAAGTAATGCTAGGTGTTCGGGTTTAATGTTTAAAGGGGACTTAATAACTGGTTCTGTGTCTAAAATTCTTGGATTGACCAAATATCCTTCAAATATGCCTGAGATCATACGAGCTATTTGTAATGGTGTTACAAGCATAAAGGTTTGTCCAATTGTTGCGGAGATGGTTTCTCCTGGCCACCACCGTTCATTTTTTTGTAGCATTTTCCATTCAGCGGTAGGTATAAACCCAGATTGTTCAGGAAGAGCAAAACCGGTAGGCTCCCCTAATCCAAAGCGATGTGCATACTCAGCAAGTTTATTGATTGTAATTTTTTTTCCAATTTTGTAGAAGATAATATTACAGGACTGAGCAATTGATTCTTTGACTGTAACTTCACCATGACCGTAATAATTATTACACCTATATTTACGATTTCCAAATGTTAAATAACCCCTACAATAACAGGTTGAATTGGTAGTTATAGCCCCTTCTTCAAGTCCAGCTACTAGGGTTACTAACTTAAACAAGGATGCCGGTGGATAGCAGGCATTATATGCTCGATTAATAAATGGCTTTTTATCAGATAGTTCTTGCCAGACATCATGGGTAATAGGTTTGAGGAAGATACTTGGATTGAAGGTTGGCCTTGATATGAGCGCTCGAAGTGCTCCTGTTTGAGAATCCATCAAAATAAAAGAACCGGCATAATTTGGTGGAAACAAAGATTCAGCTATTTTTTGTAAAGGAATATCTAATGTTGTTTTAATTGATTGACCAGGAGTTATTGGCTTTATTTCTCGCTGGTGTATGTTTGATCCAACGGCATTAACAGTTTTTTTGATAATTCCTGATTTTCCAACAAGTTCCTGCTGAAAAAATCGCTCAAGTCCCATTTTGCCAATTTTTACATCAAAGTTATTGGTACCAAGATATCCAACAATATGGCACGCAAGCATTTGATGAGGATAATATCGTTCAAATTCTGTTAGAATTTGGATATTAGGGCTATATTGCTCGGCAATTTTAGTGAGTAGTGCAAATGGGATGTCTTGTGCAATCAAAAAGTTTTTTTTATGTTTTTCAGCAATTTGAATTTTCTCTAATGATATTTCCGTGTCGAGCATTTCGCTCAAAAAATCAAGTTTTTGTAATTGCTCATCACTTAAAGTGCGTTTTCCTGTTCCGCACCAATATATATGAGTAACAGGACGATTTGTTGCTAAAAGATTACCATGTATATCAGTAATGTTACCTCGAGGAACTAAAATATTGTCAAAGCGTGTAAAATTTTTTTGACTAAGTTGTTCCAGTTTTTCATTGAGAAAGATTTGTAAATACCAAAGTCGTCCTACAACACCAAAGCAGGTAAATAAAAAGAAGAAAATCAGTGCATACGGTTTTTGTAGGACCATTAAAACTATTCTTCTTTCTTGATCATTTTGTTAATAGGATGAAATGTATCATACATTTGAACTAAATGCGGTGTTGACACATGCGTATACTTTTCAGTGCTGGATAGTGTTTTATGTCCTAATAATTCTTGCACAACGCGAAGATCAACACCTTGGTTAAGTAAATGAGTCGCAAAGGTATGTCGAATCTTATGTGGTGTAATTTTACGTTCAATTTTTAAAAATTTCCTGAACATTTCAATTATACGCTGAATTGCTCGCGAACTCATAGCCTCGAGCCTATTATTGAGAAAGAATCTTTCCTGCTTGCTTTGAGGTTTTATCCGCTCTTTTTCAAGATAAATGAGTGCTTGTTTTTTAGCCTTTTCCCCAAAAAGAACAATTCGTTCTCGAGAACCTTTACCTTTAATCAAAATTGTTTTTTCTTCAAAATCCAAATCTTCTATGGTGATATGAGTCAGTTCAGAGCACCGGATACCTGTAGCATATAGAAATTCTAAAATGGTTTTATCTCGTTCTGGATAAGAAGTTGGTAATGCTTCATTGCTGACTTTATCTAGTAAATGAAAAATTTCATCTACACTTAAAAAGATAGGCAACTTTTTGTCAATTTTTGGTCGTTGGAGAGATAGTTTTAAATTGATGCCTTGGGTCAACATAAACTTTTCAAAAGAATTGAGACAAGAAATTTTTCGTGCTACAGAACTCTTACTGATATTTTTATGATACATATTGACGAAAAACCGTTCAATAATGACTTTAAGTTGTTGTGTTTTTTTGCTTTTTTTTTCGGTTTGTTTCCAAAATTGAATGAATTGATTTAAATCGAGCTGATATGATTTGAGGGTATTACTTGAAACTCCCTTTTCAACATCTATATATACCAGAAATTCTTCACATCGCTCAGTAAATGCCGATAAATTCACTTAAGCCTCTTTTCTTAGTTAAGTTTGTATATTTTACACCGCCTACTGACTGAAGAACGGTTTACTCCTAAGAATGTAGCAATTTTATTCTGATTTTTAAATTTATTCCACAAAAGCGACATAATTTGTTGATCTCTTAAAGCATGCTTACCAAGTTGTGCGGCATGAATAAGCTGTGGATCGCTCGTTTCATACTGTTGTTCTGTAATGGTTTCATAAGAAATTTGATTTTCTTTAGATTTAAGCGTAAGGATATTTTTAATTTTTTGTTGTAGTTCAGTGATACTAACAGGCTTACTTTTAAGTATTTTTTGTTTCTCTTTATCAGTTAATTCCAACAAAGAATGAAATTCTTTTGTTCTGATTGTCTGATCGGTGAGTTTGTCAGTAAGTTGTATTAATTCCTCTTCAGGTAAGGATAATAATGATGGTAGCGTAGCGGTTGCTTGTTGTAGTTCATCATAAAGTAATTGAGAAAATCTATTTTCCTGTACCAATGCAGCAAGATCTTGATTAGTTGAACAAATAATACGTGTATTGCTTGTATAATTTTTAACGCTATGAAGAGCGGTATAGATATTATATTTAATAAAGTGAGCCAATTTATTTTGATTGTCTTTATCCAATAGATGAATATTTTTTATAAATAATGTGCCATCATCAAGTTTTTGCAATAATGGTCTATCCAGAGAAGCTTTACCCATTAGATGTGTATTCATACCAAAAAGTTTAACACTTGTATCAACACTTTTGGTTGTTGATTGGATTTCAAGAATATGTAAATGCTGTCGAAAGCTAATATGATGAAAGATTTCAACAGTGGGTAGCAGATCACTTTCTGGCATGTTAAGCAAAATAGCTTTTTTTGTAAGTGCTAGTTTGAGAAGGGATATTTTAAAATTAAGAATAACCTCACCAGTACCAGGAAAGAGCTTATTGATAAGTTTACCACTCTTCGTAGTCTCAAGATAAAGAAGATAATCCCAATTTGAAGGATCTTTAAGAGTATCAATTTGTGATTTTATAATATCTGATATTTGCGGGTAATAAACAGCTATAATAGTATTATTTGAATCTAAATTAGGAATGCCATTTAAAACCAATGAATTACCATCAGAGTCGGATGTCATAAGAATTTGTGGACTATGATACTCTTCTACTCGTGTAGCAACTTGTGTAAAGGCCTTAGAAAGTTCATGACCCTTTTGTTGATTAAGGTTAATTTTAATAAGTTCTTTTGCGTCCTGATTACCAAACGTGAATTTATTATTTTTATAAAAAATTATGCCAATTTTACGTTGTAAGCGATCTTTTAAAAAAAGCCTAATACTTTCTTTATACTGATTATTTTCTTGATGCTTAAAATAGAGCTCTTCTCGTAGGCATTTTTCTTTTTCGATCATAACATCTAGATTACGATTTTGGAGCAGGTAAATGATATTACTTAAATAGCTACAAAATACGACCAGTTCGTCTCTTTCCATGTTACTATAGAGATTTTTTTTGCGTGCATCTGGTTCAATAATGATATAAGCAATAATCTTTTCCTTGAGAAAGATAGGTAAAAATACATCTGCATCAATGTCATTAAGGAATTGCAACATGTTTTGATATATTTGGTTTGATCTACTATAAAAATCATTAAACTCTATTTCATCTCGAATTAGAATTTTATGTTCATCCAAATATTGTTGTATTGTATTTTCATTACGATTTTGTTCAATAAAAATTTCAACTTTGTTGAGTTTAGGAAGTTCTTGGGAGTCATTATTAAGTTGTCGAATAAATAGTTGAATTTTGCTTGTTTTGATATCTAATGCTTCTTTAAAAAATGTTTTGGTAATATGGGATAATTCGTTAAGTTCAATTACTTTGCTAAGTTGTTCCAATACTATCTTAAAATCATTAATAAGATTGAGTTGGCGAGGAGCTTCGACATGTTGTTTTAGATTAATAAATCGTAAAAGTATAATCTTTTTTGTACAGAACCAAATGGCAGCTGTAAGAAAAATATTCTGGAGCAAAATGAGTAAATAACTGTCGAGAATATGATTCATATTTTGAAAGGGGGAGCGTGCCATCGGATATAACTGAGCCAAAACAAAAATCATATGAGGTGTTAGTAAAAGTCCTGTAATGACGATTAATTGCTTTTTTAGTATTTTTGGTAAAGTACATGAGCCAGAAAACAGCTTGAAAAATGTTACAACTAGCGTGATTACCATGAGGCTAGAAGCATACACAGAACTGAGCTTTATTACAGTAATGTATTCAATAAAATTAAATTTTATGAACATACAGAGCAAAAAGTATCCACTAAAAGGTATACCACAAAGAAATAGCAATTTTTGTGTAGTTGAGATTCTATATGTTCGATGAAATAGGCTAGTAATGAGTAAACTAATTGATTGCATTTGTACGATAAAGAAAAACCATGAAAAGCGCTTTACAAGTGCAAATGCATGCTCACTTATTAGCTCAATGCCAACCTTATCTAAAAGGAAAAGACGTAACATTTTTAAAAGCCACGTAGCTTCCTCAGCAATGGCACCAAGAATGATGCCGAGTAAAAAAATTAAAGGAAGAGCATTCTTCCTTATAGGATAAGCTTCTCGAATAAGAAACCATAAAATATATAATTTTATGGGTATAGTAATAGAGTATACGAAAGGGAGTAAAATCGTACTTTGAGAACTTAAAAATCGTATTAACAAGCTAAACATAGTCGATTGACTTTTAATGGGTTTATTTATAAACTTCAAGTGTTAGAATTAACTCTACATTAAATTTATTAAAACTCAAGGATTATGTTATGTATAACCGAAAAAACATTTCTCTATTAGTATTAAGTGTATTGTTTTCTATAGTTGCAAATGTACCTCCTGCAATGCATGCTGGTGTAGAGGTTCCGCCTCCAGCAACTGAAGAAGTTCCTCCACTACAAATTAAGTAAACATTCAACTGGCCTAAGATGACTACTCGATGTGCTATTGAGATTTTAGGCCGGTTGAAAAAATTTACCCGGAATATGCCAGAAACTATGATGGCATCCATCATAGATACATATGGTAAAGATCCATATCTTATTTTGGTTAGTTGTTTATTGAGTTTACGGGCTCGAGATACGCAAACTTTACCAGTATGTCATACATTGTTCAAAAAAGTCAGAAGTCCTCAGGGGCTTCTGACTTTACCGTTATCAGAGCTTGAATCTATTCTATATTCACTTGGTTTTTATAAACAAAAAGCAAAAACGCTTAAAAGCATTAGCTTAGAGTTAATAAATAGGTTCAATGGGATTGTTCCTCACACGGAGGAAAAACTTCTTTCTATTAAGGGAATTGGTAGAAAAACAGCCAATTTAATATTGGCATCTGCTTTTGAGATTCCTGCTATTTGTGTAGATGTTCATGTACATCGTATTGCCAATATGCTTGGTATGGTCAATACAAAGACCCCACATGAAACAGAAATCGCTCTTAGGCAGCTACTACCTAAAGATCGTTGGACTGAATGTAATTCTCTATTTGTAAAGCTAGGTCAAAATGTGAGAGTTTCAGATATATTGTCCATATTTAACAAAATAGAAACGTCTTGAATTAATAAAACAAAACGTTTCTATTTATTTCTCAAAGCTACTTATTTCGCGCTTTTAGCCACACGGCGTTTTCTCATAGGACGCTTTTTCATTGGGCGGAGCACAGGAGTACCTGTAGCTTCTGTATGTTTAGGAGCAACTCTTCTTTTTGCTACTTTACGTTTAGGAGCAGCTTTTCTTTTTGCAGCCTTACGTTTAGGAGCAGCTTTTTTAACAGCTTTACGCTTAGGAGCAGCTTTTTTAGCAGCCTTACGTTTAGGAGCAGCTTTTTTAGCAGCTTTACGCTTAGGAGCAGCTTTTTTAGCAGCCTTACGTTTAGGAGCAGCTTTTTTAGCAGCCTTACGCTTAGGGGCAGCTTTTCTTTTAGCAGCCTTACGTTTAGGAGCAGCTTTTTTAACTACACGCTTTTTAGCTGTAGCTTTCTTTTTAGCTACCTTACGCTTCGGGGCAGCTTTCTTTTTCTTCTTCATTACCATCCTACTTTCCCTTCAGTTTAGGGTTAAAATAAATAAACAAATTGAAAATACTTCAATCTTAGTTTTAAGGATAGTGATTTGAAGTTGCAAAAGTCAATGCTTTGTAAAAAAAGTTTATATTACAAATAATACTATAAGAGAAAAAAGCCTTAAATACTTTAGTAAAGCATGCTTTTTTACGACTATTTATACTAATATTTATTTAAAATTTTTGCTTTTTCTATTGCATCATCGAGCGAAATTCCTTGCTCCTGTTTGCCATCTTGGTAGCGAATACTAACGCAATTTTTTTCTTGTTCATTCTTTCCGATAATGAGCATCCAAGGTACTTTTGCGAGCTGTGCTGATTTAATTTTTCCAGAAATTTGATCTGAAGAAGAATCAATGTCAATTCGAATATCGGCTTTTTTGAATGCATCAACAACATTTTGGGCATATTCGTTTGCGCTGTCGGTGATAGTTAAAACTCGAACTTGTTCTGGGGCTAACCAAAATGGGAAATGTCCTTTGTAGTGTTCCAAAAGAATGCCATAAAAACGTTCAAAAGAACCATAAATAGCTCGATGAATCATAACAGGACGTTCTTTTTCACCCTTTGAATTAGTATAACTAAGGTCAAAGTTTTGAGGATTATTAAAATCAATTTGAATAGTGCTGCATTGCCATTCTCTATCCATAGAATCTTTAATTTTAAAATCAATTTTTGGACCATAAAAAGCTCCTTCGCCTTCTTGTACTTTGTACTTAAGGCCCGACTTATTAAGAGCATTTACCAAGGCTTCTTCAGCATTCTTCCACATTTCATCTGTACCCATTGCCTTTTCAGGACGAGTAGATAATGCTACGTCAATCTTATTAAAGCCAAATTGTTGCATGACCTCATTAATCATTTTAATGAGAGAAAGTACCTCAGATTCGATTTGTTCCGAAGTACAGTAGATATGTGCATCATCCATAACAAAAGATCGAACTCTAAATAGACCATTCAGTACCCCCGAAAGTTCATGTCTATGCATTTGGCCAATTTCCGCAAGACGAAGTGGTAATTCTCGATATGAGCGAGGTCGACTTCTATAGACTAAAATTGATCCGGGGCAATTCATAGGCTTAATTGCGTATTCTTTATCGTCAATCGTAGAGAAATACATATTCTCTTTATAGTGATCATAGTGACCAGATTGTTTCCATAAATCAACACTCAACATGTTAGGAGTAGAGATTTCTTCATGATTATATTTTTTAAGCATCTTTCGCATGTAATCCAACATAATGTTGTAAACGATGCGTCCTTTAGGTAGAAAGAAAGGGAATCCTGGACCTTCTTCATAGAAAGCAAATAATTCCATTTGTTTACCGAGACGACGGTGATCATATTGTTTAAGATCTTCAAGGCGTTGTAGATAATCATTGAGATCTTTTTCAGAAAAGAATGCTGTTCCGGAGATGCGCTGTAAAGGCGTTCCTTCTCGGTCAGCGCGCCAGTAGGAACCTGATATGCTTAATAATTTAAAATGTTTAATATCACTGGTTGAATCTACGTGACCACCTTTACATAAATCGTGAAAATCTCCTTGCTCAGCAAGACCAACAGTATCGCCAGGAAGAAGATCGATCATTTCTAACTTGAATGGATTATCTTTAAATATTTCACGAGCTTGTTCTTTACTGATTTGTCGATGGGTAATAGATATATTTTGTTGTGAAAGCTCATGCATGCGTTGTTCTAGCTTAGGAAGATCTTGTTCTTTAAAGCCTTCATTTGTTTGAATATCGTAGAAAAATCCATCTTTGGTTGGGGGTCCAAGCGTTAATTTTGTTGTAGGATAAAGTTGTTTGACTGCCTGGGCCAATAAATGTGCTGCAGAATGTCGTAATATATCCAATTTTGTCTGATTTTGCATTGGATTATCCTTACAAAAGAGTTAGAAGTGTTGTCAAAAACTATTACTTTTAGTCTATCAAAACCTATAGAAAAGAACACCAGGAATTTGTTCTCTACTCTTCTTGCGAGTCTTTATATTTTTATAGTAGGGTTGGACCGTGATAGCTTATTGCCATCAAAAAAGGGAAAATGCATGGAAAAAAAAGATAACAAGAATAAAAAGAGAAATAAAATATACGTTTTGGATACGAACGTATTAATACATGATCCAATGGCTTTATATAGTTTCTCTGACGCTGCGGTTGCGATACCAATAATCGCGCTTGAAGAACTTGATAAATTTAAGTCTGAGACTACAGATCGCGGTAGAAACGCTCGAAGTGTTATTCGCCGTTTAGATGATTTACGAAAGGATGGTAGTCTACGTGATGGGGTACGTCTTGATAATGGAGGAACTTTACAGATTCTTTTTCAGCCAGAAGGTTATCATGGAGATTTTCCATTATCCATGGATATAGCAGATAATGATATTATTTTATCCACCCTTGCGCTTAAAGCGCAAGGCAAAGATGTATGTTTTGTAACCAAGGATATTAATGCTCGAGTAAAGGCAGATGTGCTTGGTATTCATGTAGAAGATTATCTCAAGGGAACTGTAGAGCAGGATGAATTCTATAAGGGTTGGTTGGAAATTACTGTGCCTAGTGTTCAACTTAAAAAAGAATACCCAGATGCTCTTAGTGGACTTTTACAAGAAAAAAAGCTCTTTTTAAATGAGTTTGTATTAATAGTTTCTCAGCATAATCCGCACAATTATAAAATTTTTCGTTATTTAGGACAAAATAAATTTAAGCCGGTACATATGCCAAAGCTTGCTTGGCCTTTAGAAGCAAAAAATCCACAACAATTTATGGCACTCGATCTTTTATTTGATGAATCGATCCAATTTGTTTCACTTCTTGGACCTGCTGGAACAGGTAAAACTTTTCTTGCTGTATTGGCAGGTTTATACCAAGTCCTTATGCAAGATCGATATCAAAAGATGTTAGTATCTCGACCGGTTATTCCTTTAGGACCAGATATAGGTTATCTACCTGGTGATTTAAGTGAAAAATTACATAGTTGGATGCAACCAATTTATGATAACGTTGATCTTATTATGCATAGCAGTAATGTTAAAGGAAAAATGGCTGTAAAAAAAGGCCATGAAGAGGAAGACAGACGAGATAAAAAGGATTACAAAAAATCACATAGAAAAAGAGAGTATGATCGAGAACTTTCAGGTTTGGATCATATGATAAAGCAGGGTAAAGTAAGCCTTGAAGCGATTACATATATGCGTGGTCGTTCAATACCATTTCAATATGTATTGATTGATGAAGTACAAAACTTGAGCCCTCATGAAGTTAAAACGCTGATTAGTCGTATTGGTCAGGATAGTAAGATTATTCTCGCTGGAGATCCATTTCAGATCGATTCGCCGTATCTAGATTTTAGTAGTAATGGTTTAGTGGTTGCAAGTAACGTGTTTAAGAATAATGCAGTATTTGGAACTGTTTTCCTTGAGTCTAGTGAGCGTAGTGAATTGAGTCGACTTGCAGGCGAATTGCTCTAATTACGTGTAAATGGATTGCAGGCTAGTAATCGCTTGAAAATGTTGTAAAGTGCGATATAAATGGGACGTTCTTTAAGTTCTATTTTTGCGTACTGCATGCATGTGATCGTAAATCGACAACATCCAGATGCACCAAGAAAAAAACGCAGAGTTTGCAAGAAGTTATGCAAAATAAAAAAAAGGTTTTTCCTTATTTGCATAGTTTGATTCGATGTATGAGTCTTTTGAGAACATCATATGTAATACTACCTGCAGCGTGAGGTTTGATGATCATAGCACAATCATAAGGACCATCATACATCTTGTTTTCGTAAAAAAGAGATCGCAATCGGCGTTTGATAAGATTACGTTCTGGAGCAGAACCAGAGGCACGAGGTGTAACAATTAATATGCGAGCAGAATCTTTTTGTCTAGGAGAAAGCAAGCAGGTATATTCGCGAGTTTTTTTCAATGCATGTGCTGAGTCAAAAAATGATGTTACTTCTTGTTGTGTAAACGTAGATAAATATTTGGAAGCATGTACCATTATAATACTCCATAAAAAATAAGAGCACTCTTGTTAACCAAAATCAAGAGTGCCCTTTAATTATACATTCACTGGCAATGAGGCTTGATTACTTGCCCATGCGAGCGCGAACAGCAAGACTCTTACGTCCTTTTGCTCGACGACTTTTTAAGATTTTTTGACCATTCTTTGTGGACATGCGTTTGCGAAAACCATGTTTTCTATTTCTTTTTTTTCGCTTGAGCTGAAATGTAACTGACATCTGGATCGCCTCAATATTCTTTAATTGTTTGCTTTAAGGACTTTGATTTCTTTTTAAGTATGACATCCTCCCCCTCCTTAAAAGAGGGATTCCTGGGCCAAAACTGCAACCAATTAAGTATCTCCACAGGCTAACCCGCTGTGTCCCAGCGTTATTTCTATGATAACATTTCACTCAAAAGCGTCAAGGAAACAATTGTTTTTTCTGATATCCTGGACTCTAATTTACTGGACTAATAATAGCTAAATTGAGCTTATTCTAGGGAAGCGAGATATTTTTCAGCGTCTAGGGCAGCCATACAGCCTGCACCAGCAGCTGTTATTGCTTGCCTATAGCGATAATCTGAAACATCTCCCGCGCCAAAAACACCTTCAACAGATGTTTTAGTATGGTCTTTTAGGGATAAATAGCCATATTTATCAAGCTCTAAATGCCCTTCAAGGAATTTGGTCTGAGGCTTTAGGCCGATAGCAATAAATAGTCCATCAAGCTCAATTTGTTGCGTAGCATTGGTTTTTTTGTTTGTAGTGATAATGGAGCTGATTTTTTCATTGACGCCTTTAATTTCGGTAATGGCAGTATTATATATGATCTTGATATCTTTGTTAGCCAATATAGGAATTTGCATAGCTTTGGATGCAGAAAGTTGATCTTGAATCTGTATAATAGTGATTTGATTGGTAAATTTGGTCATAAATTGAGCCATTTCCATAGCAGAATCACCTCCACCTACAATAACTATCTTTTTGTCGTTGTAAAAAGCACTATCGCAAATAGCGCACGTTGAAATTCCTTTACCCCAGAATTCTGATTCTCCTGGTATGCCTAAACGAAGCGGTGTTGCCCCGGTAGCAATAATAACACATTTGGCTTTGAGTTCTGTTTCTTTATTTGTCCATAGAGTGAATGGTTTTTTAGAAAAATCGACTTTGGTTACAATTTCATCAAGTGTAGAACTACCAAAATGTTTGGCATGTTTTTCCATTTCGATCATAAGCTTGGGACCCATAATGCTTATATTTCCAGGCCAGTTTTCTACTGCACTTGTACCCATAAGTTGTCCTCCAGGTTCTTTACCTCGGACAATAAGTGGTTCTAGTTGGGCACGTGATGCATAAATACCAGCAGTCAACCCAGCTGGTCCAGATCCAATAATAATTAGTTTGTGTATCTTACTCATGGCGACTCTTTTTATATTGATAAATAATGGTTATTGTTTTTTCCTACTATAACTTATTTAAACGATAGAGGATATGATTAAGTGTCTTTTCTCGTAGGCATGCTTGCTTGAGAGATTCACATGGTATTGGATAATCTGTTCCATAAGCACGAAGTGACCGGTGTTGAAAGTATATAAACTCTTTAGTTCGATTTCGTTTTGTTAGATTGAGATAATTACTAACTTCTTCATTTGAAACTTGGATATTTTCTTGATATGCAAATCTATCGATCATGATAATTTCAGCAATTTGTTTTTTTGCTAAATCATTAATCTTTTCAAGAAAGTCTGGTTCCTTTTTATAAACCATATAATCAGGATTTTGTTGTATATGTTCAAGTAATTGTTTTTGCTGTCTAAAAATTGCTGAGCTAGGAATATCATGAGGATATGTTTTAATAAGAAGTTTGAGTGCTTCTTCTACCATAGAACGTCTTAATGATATGTCATTTCTAAAAGAGAACACTTCAACAAATTTTTGGTGGACTTTTCTATTAGATTTAAGTTTAAAATGTTCTTTAAAACTATAAACAGAAAGATAGCTTTGAGAAAGAATATCTACTACCTGAATTCCAAAATGATAGTGTGTATCAAGTTGGCTACTAAAGTATTCTTGAAGACATTCATCGGTGGTTAAGAAAAAATCTCCCTTTTTTTTACCCATAAAAAGTTCTTGGTAAGCAAAGTTGGTATCTTCATCGCTAATATGAATCCAAAGATTTTCTTTTAAGCTTTCATCAAAAAGTGGTTTGTTATTTTGATCGCAAAGAATGACATCAAATGATACCCAATCACCTATCGATATTTTTTGGGACTCAAGATACTTTTTTTCATTTTCCATTTCTTCTGCTAAAAATAGCTCTGCTTGTTTATCAATATCTTTATATTTTTTTCTAAGAGGTGGTTTATATGGCAGATATTTCCAGTCACGAACCGAAGTATTTATATGGACCGGTGTATATTCAAATGTATAATGAGCATCTTGGCCAATCTGAAGAGAAATATTTTGAAGTCTAGGATCACCAACGGTAATTATTTTTTGTTGACGCATTTCTTGATATAGAAAGCTTATGACCAAATATTTTAAAATGAATTCTTTGAGGTGCTCAATGAGTTGAGTTTTATAATGTTGATTGATGTACTCAAAGGGTATTTTATCTTTGCTAAAACCACTAGGCTTAGCTTTATGCTTTTGCGATTGGGCTGCTTCCCGATAAATGATATCGACTACAGAAGCTGGGACAATGATGTGTGCTTTTCCGAGAGTTGCTTGTGGTTGACACTCGATGCTAAAACGAAGAGAATCACGTGTTGAGTTATTGTGCTGTGCTGGCATGGTAACTCCTTTTTTTTGGTGCAAGAGGAGGGAATCGAACCCACACGCCATTTAAGGCACTGGATCCTAAATCCAGCGCGTCTACCAGTTCCGCCACTCTTGCATTTCAAAGTTCGTAGCCTTTTTGGTGAGCCGCCTCGGAATCGAACCGAGAACCTACAGATTAAGAGTCTGTTGCTCTACCAATTGAGCTAGCGGCTCGATACTACTGACTACATTACTACTGTTTATTATAATAGCAGGAAATATGAGAAAATAAACAACTTTTTTGATTATTTCTGGAGTTCGTATAGGTATACCGGACTAGCATCACTCCATGTCATAGGTAAGGAATATTCTTTAATTAACTTCATGCGTTTGTGCTGAGGTAATTGTCTGAGAGAAATAACATGTAATCCAGGTTTAAGTTCTAAAAATTTATCAAGCAGCTTTTTCATCAAATCGTCTGAAAAACAGGTAGAACAGGTAAAGATAACAGTAGCATCATTAAGGTTTGCTGTAGTTATATCTCCTTCAACGAAAGAGGCTCTTTTGCCAGGTTCTTTTTTCAATTTTTCTAGTGCTTTACGTGCTATAGATACTCGGGTAGGTGAAAGTTCAATTCCAACAGCCTTGGCTGGTGTCGTCATTGCCACCTGAACAACAGTTTTTCCAGCTCCAGAACCAAGATCATAAAAAATATCCTTCTTTGAAAGCTTAAGGTCTTTTAAAATAGTTTCCAGAGAGTCGGGCAGAATTTCGCCATAGGTAGCATTGCCGCCTTGTTGGTTAATAGTTGTAATTTCTTCAGCCGGAATGCCAAACCCAGATAATTCTTGGCCTTGATCGATATAAAGTTTTTTTAATTTATCAGTAATTTTCTGTAGTGGGTAACAATTTAACATGACCAATAGAGATAACAATAGGCGTTTATACATGACTATTCTCCTTTTTTGACTAATTTTATTATAGAAGGAGCATAGTATATATCCAGAAAATGACCAAATTATTGACTTTATAACACAATAATTACTATTATAAATAATAATTATTTTATAAACAATAAATATTGGATTGGAGATAGTGATGAAGAAGTTATTCTGGTTATTGCCAGTTTTGTTACTCTGGGTATCAAGAGTGTATGTAATTTCTGAGATAGACGAAGATAATGGTGGTTACTTTAGAAAGATAACACATATACCTTCGCCTCCTCCTTTTCCTCAGCCAAAAACAACACATACGCCTTCGCCTCCTCCTTTTCCTCAGCCAAAAGAATTAAGTAAACGGACATTATTGCATCAAGCTCGAATAGCTACAAAAGCATCGGAGCGTACTGCTATAGAAAGTGGTTTGTCGGCTGATGATAAACAAAATTTACGGGAAATTCTAGATCTTTGGCAAAGTCATTTAGATGCTAATGAGGAAATCGAGGGTAACGATGTTGGTTTATTGGTATGGTTGTCTTTGCCACATGGTTCAGAGGCGAAAGCTTTTGTGGATCAAAACTTGGATCCTATTTTAGACAAGATTGTAGAGTACAATGAAGATATCGAGAAATTAAGAAAGATTATGATCGAATTACAAATGATGTCATCGACTAGAGATGAAATAGCAGCGTTTATAGCTGAAATAAGATCTCGAATAAGTGCATAATATTACATTTTAGGAAGACTTAAGGGGACCCGAAGGTCCCCTTTTTTTATTAGCCAGAGATTTCTTGTTCTTTTTTAGCAGAAACTTGGTTAGCTTGTTCTGTGAACTTATCCGTTATTTTTTGTAAGTCATCATTCAAACGTTTTGAGAAATCTTCAGAGATCTTTTTTTCTCGTTGGGCATCACGAATATAGTTGTGAGCATCTTTACGAATGTTACGAATTGCAATTTTGCAGTCTTCAAGGCGCTTGTGAAGCAACTTTTTAAGTTCTTCACGGCGTTCGCTGCTCATTTCAGGAAGACGTAAGCGAATTATTTCACCATCATTTTGGGGATTTATACCTAATTCAGAATTAAGTAGTCCTTTTTCAATGTCAGTGATTGTACTTTTATCCCATGGCTGAATAACAATTTGTAATGCATCTGGGGTAGAAATAGAAGCAAGCTCTTTAAGCTTTAATTCGGAGCTTCCACCATAACAAAGAATTTTAATATCTTCTACCATGCCAGGATTAGCACGGCCAGTACGAATATTGGCGATAGCATGACGAAAATGTTTAATCGCCTTGTCCATTTCTTCATTAACTACTTTTTCTACAGGTTGTTTTTTATTTTCTTCTATAAGAACATTTTTAAACACAGTATCTCCACATATTAGGAATGAGATTAGGAATTATCACCAACTTCAAAACGAGCAAACTTTTTAATTTTAATATTTTCACCGGTGCGAGCAATTAAATCTTTAATTACATCTTCAATCGTTTTTTTGTCATCCTTAACGTATGGTTGTTTAAGAAGACATACTTCTGAATAAATCTTGTTCAATTTACCAGCAAGGATTTGGTCAACGACATTTGTAGGTTTACCTGAAGCAGCAAGCTGTTCTCTAAGAATTTCTTTTTCTTTTTCTAAAAATTTAGGATCAACATCTTCAGGAGCTAAAAAAGATGGCTTTAATGCAGCGATTTGCATGCACATATCTTGTGCAAATTGACGAATATCATCTAAACGAGCAACAAAATCAGTTTCACAATTTATTTCGATAAGTACGCCAAGTTGACTACCTGGATGAATATAAGCATGAACAAGGCCTTCAGCAGTTGCCTTTCCAGCACGTTTTTGTGCTATAGCGGCACCTTTTTTGCGAAGTTCTTCAATAGCCTTGTCGATATCACCATCTGCAGCAACGAGTGCTTTTTTGCAGTCCATCATACCAAGACCGGTTTTATCTCTTAATTGTTGAATTAGTTCCATAGATATTTTTGTCATAAAATTCCTTTTGTTCAATAAAATTTCTTTATAATAAGTTTGACAGGATTGATAATTTTCGCAATTTTCTCTCTTAACAGAGGATGTTTAAGTTACATTTTTTCAGGAGTTTTTATTTCGAGTAACCGGGCAACAAGCTCAAAAGTTCTTTGGAGCTGTTCTAATACTAATAATCGAGCTCGGCTGACTGGGACATTATCCATATCAATTACACGATTTTTATTATAGTAGCTATGGAACAATTGCGCCAATTCAAGAATATAATAAGTCAAAAGATGTGTTTGAAAGTTAGAACCAATATTTTTTAAAAGCTCTTTGAGAGAGAGTATCTTTTTGAGCAATATGTGTTCTGACGGAGTCAAGTGTTCAGCATCTTTGAGATTTATATCACGAAGTTCTTTATTTTCTTGAGCCTTTTCAAGAATACTTTTGATGCGGACATAAGCATACTGAAGATAGAAAACAGGATTTTCCTCAGTCTTTTTAAGCGCTAAGTCAATGTCGAAATCGAGATGAGTATCTGCTTTTCGATTGAGATAAAAAAAGCGAGCTACATCAGTACCAACGAGATCTATAATTTCACGTAATGTAACCATATTACCAGCACGCTTGGACATTTTGAGTGTCTGTCCAGATTCCTTGAGCGCTACAAGTTGATATAGGATGACATCAAGAGGCTTATTGCCAAATCCTGTAGCCTGTAATATTCCTTGTAGACGATTAACATAGCTGTGGTGATCTTGTCCTAAAATGAATATTAAATGATCTGCACCACGCCGAAACTTATCTTCCATATAAGCGACATCTGCAGCAATATATGTTACTTCTCCATTTGCTCGACGCAAGACGCGATCCTTATCATCTCCAAATTGCATCGATTTAAACCAGGTGGCACCATCTTGTTCATAAGTGTAACCATCAGCATCAAGCTTTTTAAGTGCTCTTTTTACAGAATCACTAGCGTGAAGAGATTTTTCTGAAAACCAAACATCATACTCAATACCATAATCAGAGAGTGTTTTTTTGATCATATCAAGCATGTGCTTTTCAGCATATTCGGTAAAGAATGATTCATCTTTTTCAAGAATTTTGTCACCATACTTGCTAACAGCGATCTTTGCTAAATCCATAAGGTATTCACCATGATATGCATCTTCAGGAAGTTCTACATGCTGACCCAATTCTTGTTGGCAGCGAATTTTAAAACTAAGGCCTAGTTTTTGCATTTGGTTGCCAGCATCATTGATGTAAAACTCTTTAGTTACTTTGTTACCAAGGAAAGAAAGAATATTGCCAAGAACATCGCCTAAAATTCCTCCACGACCATGTCCCAAGTGAAGAGGTCCGGTTGGGTTGGCGCTAACAAATTCTATTGAATAGTTGACTGGTTTTTCTGGCCTATCAACAAAAAAGTGTTCCTGGTTCTTTGTTAGTTGTTCGAGAATCTCTGTATATACTTCTGATTGTAAAAAGATATTTAAAAATCCTGGTCCAGCTATCTGTAATTCTTTAACATGCTTATCATTAAAGGTTTCAATGATTTGTTGAGCAATATCGCGAGGAGAGCGTTGCAAATCTTTACTGAGCACCATTGCCGCATTGGTGCTTATATCACCAAAATTTTGTTTTTTATCATCAGTATTGATGCCGAACATAATGCTTGCAGTATCAACATTAGGGTAGAGTTGTTTAAGATGCTTAAAAAAGGTTTCTTTAATTTGCTCGATGATATTCACGATAGGCCTTTGGGTAACGTGTTATACTTTTTCTTTCAGCGTAGCCTATTTGAATGGGTTTGTTAACAAGCGAGCCTGGTAAGCTCTTAATTTTCGAACGGAGTAACATATGAAAAACAACGTTCAGTCTTTATAAGCGTCATACCAGGCTCTATCGGTGTGTCTCTTGTAATTTCAATTATGATTATATCATTTGTTAAATCTATAGGTCAAGTTTAATTTGGTTTATAATATTATTCAAAATGTTTTTACCTATGCCATCGTGTTTCATCTTATCAATATATTACAAGTATGAATAAATCAATGAGTTTAAAGCAATTGTTAGAGTGAAAGTAATAAAAAAGATGCTTTTGTGTGGCATAATTGGCGTTGTGTTAAAGCCAAAGATTTTGGGCAAAAATTCACTTATCTTTGCTCCTTTGGGGAGTATGCACCTTCGGTGCAATCGTAGCCTAATAGCTATCTTTGTGCTATACTAAAGGCATGAAGATAGCCGTTTTAGTATCAGGTGGCGTGGATAGTTCCGTTGCTCTGAAACTACTCAAAGATCAAGGCCATGATGTTACAGCATTCTATCTTAAGATATGGCTCCAAGATGAACTATCTTTCCTTGGAGATTGCCCATGGCAAGAAGATCTCAATTATGTACAACAAGTATGTGAGCAGCTCGATGTTCCTTTGGAGGTGATTCCATTGCAAACCGAGTATTGGGATCGCATTGTCAATCATACAATTGATCAAGTTAGGGCCGGCTATACGCCAAATCCAGATATTTTATGCAATAGACACATTAAGTTTGGTGCTTTTTTTGATAAAATTGACTCTTCATATGAAAAGATAGCTACGGGTCATTATGCTAAGGTAACGATGACTGATAACATTGCTATTTTATCTATGACTCCTGATGCCATCAAAGACCAAACATACTTTTTGTCACAGATGTCCCAAACCCAACTCAAGCGGGCATTGTTTCCATTGGGAGATTTGGATAAGGCTCAAGTGCGAACTTTGGCTCAGGAATTTGATTTGCCTACAAAAACGCGTAAGGATAGTCAGGGTATCTGTTTTCTCGGTAAGTTTAAATTTTCAGATTTCATCAAGCATCATGTTGGCGAGCAAGAAGGTGAGCTCATTGAGGTGGAAACAGGAAAAGTATGGGGAATGCATAAAGGCTTTTGGTTTTATACTATTGGTCAACGACAAGGTCTCGGCCTTGCTGGTGGACCATGGTATGTTATAGACAAAGATGTTGCAAAAAATATTGTTTATATATCACGTAATTACTATTCAGACGATAAACGACGGAATGAATTTATCATTCATTCATGTAACTGGCTTTCTGGTGTCCGACCAGATGGCGACGGTATTCGTGTAAAATTGCGTCATGGGCCACAGATGGTTCCATGTACAATTTTATGGCTTACAGATGATCGAGCTAGGGTAATTTTGGAAAAAGATGATCAAGGAATTGCATCAGGACAATATGCTGCATTTTATAAAGGTAATGCCTGTCTCGGTTCTGGAATTATGGAGCGTTCTATCAACGATTAAGACTAAAAACTTAGAGTAACGATAACCTTTTACTTTAAATTTCTATTTTGTCCTTTGTTTTTTATTCAGTTATAAGCTCCCTCCTTTAGGTGGGAGTAGTTGACGCACTTGCTCGTAATGCTTAAATAATGCGGTTACAGATTGGGAGTTGAGTGAATATCTTTAATATCTGTCTAACCTTATCTTGAACTAAAAAGCTCGCGCATTCTCGCTACTTTAGGGGCGAGTCAAGCGAGTTAATATTTTGATGAAACACTCAACTTAAGATATACTATTTAAAGAATTGGTAGAGATTTAGTGA